>VAZG01000389.1 GCA_005885285.1 Alphaproteobacteria bacterium
TAACGTCGCTCATCTGCGCAAGCTCCGATGCTGATCTGCGCCAAGCATAGCATCGAGTCGGTTGCGCGGCTCTCCGTCCGTGCTTCACTTGGCCGCGACGACGTCAGGCCCCAAAACTCTTCGGCGATCCGGCGACCGGCGCGCCGCCACTCGAGCCGACCCGCATCACCGCCAGTCCCCGTTCGTTGCTGCCGTCGGCGCGGAAGCGGAACAGGCCGTCGATGCCGGCGAAGCCGGATGGGTTGGTCAGCACGTCGGACGAAAACCGTTGCGGCCCTTGCGTTCGCGCCAGCGCCGCGACCAGCGCAACCGAGTCATAGGCGAGCGTCGCGGTGCGCACCGGTTCGCCGCCATATTTGGCGCGGTAACGGCTGGAAAAGGCGCGGAAGCCGGCCGGATCGGGCGCGGCATAGAGGCCACCTTGCAATGCGGGGCTCGCAAACACCCGCGGATTGTCCCACAGCCCGGTGCCGAGGAGTTGGATGTTACGCAAATTGGCCCCGGCTGCGGTGAGCGCATCGGCGGTCGCCACCACCGAGTCGCCGTCGTCGGCAAGCAGCAGCACGTCCGCGGTGCCGAGCGATGACGCCACGTTGCGCGCCGGCGTGGCGCGGTCGGCACCATATTTTTCGAACGAGACGATCCGTCCGCCCTTGCGACCGACCGCCTGCTTGAAGGCTGCCTCCACCACATTGCCGTAAGCGTTGTCCGGCAGTAGTGCGGCGAACGACCGCTTGCCGATGCTGGCGGAGTATTCGACGATGCGGTTGACGTCGGACTCGGGCAGGAAGCTCAACAGATAGACGCCGCGGCCGGCGATGCTCGAATCGGTCGAGAATGCGATCACCGAGACGCCGCGGGCGCGTGTCAGTTGCGCGGTCGCGGGAACCGACAATGCAAACAGCGGACCCAGAATGATCTCGGCGCCTTCGTCGAGCGCTTGCTGGGTGCCTTGCTGGGCGCCCTGCGGATTGCCGCCATCATCCTTGATCAGGAGCTGGATGTTGGGATTCTGGAATTCCGCCAGCGCCATTTCGGCCGCGTTCTTCATCGATAGCGCCGCGACGCCGGCATTGCCGGAGGCCGAGAGCGGCAGGATCAATCCTACCTTGACCTGGCCATTGCCCGCGACCAGCGGCTGCTGACCCGAAGGCTGGGACTCCGAAAAGGGAGTCTTGGGATCGAACGGGGCCACCATGGTATCTCTTCCCTTGACCGACCGAGATCGGCCAGGATGTCCGCTACCAAAAGATCAGGAAGGCGGATTCAGGCATATTGTCGGCGAATAGTTAACTAAAACAAAAGGATTATGGCGCCCGCCGAGCAGGCTCGAGTTGCAAGGATAGCTTGTTCACCGTTGAACGCGGCATGAACGGCCGCGCGGTGTTTGGCAATTGTAGCGCCGGGGCTATCTCCCATCTAAGCTGCTATTATGCGCGCAAAAACCACCTCCGTATATGGAACTGAAGGTGAGACGCCTCCTCGCCTCCACACCTTTTCCGTCGGTGGCCGGAGCCTCACCGCGCCAAAGCCGGTTCCGGGCCTTTATTTGGTGGCAACACCGATCGGCAATCTCGGCGACATCACCTTACGCGCGCTGGAAACGCTGGCGAGCGTCGACATCATCGCCTGCGAAGACACCCGCATCACCCGCCGGCTGACCGAACGTTACGCGATTTCTGCGCAACTCAAGCCCTATCACGAGCATAATGCGGAAGCCGCGCGGCCAAAAATCCTGCAATGGCTGGCGGAGGGCGCTTCGATTGCGCTGGTCTCGGATGCCGGCACGCCCTTGATTTCCGATCCCGGCTTCAAGCTGGTGCGCGAGGTCTGCGCCGCCGGCCATGCAGTGACCGCGCTGCCGGGACCTTCCTCGGTGCTATCGGCGCTTTCCGTGGCCGCGCTACCTACCGACAGGTTTTTCTTCGAAGGCTTCTTGCCGGCGAAGGAAACCGCGCGGCGCACGCGGCTGAGCGAACTTTCGAGGATCGACGCGACGCTCGTGATGTTCGAATCCGGTAACCGCGTGCAGGACACGCTCGCCGATCTCGCTCGTCTCATGGGCGGGCGGGAAGCCGCGATCTGCCGCGAGATGACCAAGATGCATGAAGAAATCAGGCGCGCGCCGCTTTCCGAACTGGTACGGAGTGCCGGCGAGCTCGAGACACGCGGCGAATTCGTGCTGGTGGTCGGCCCGCCCACGGCGGATGCCGAAGGCATGACGGAAGACGCGCTCGACGATCTCCTGCGCAGCCAGATTGAGCTTGGCAGCGTAAAGGACGCGGTGGCGCATGCGGTCGAACTATCGGGACGGCCGCGCCGTGAAGTCTACGCCCGCGCGCTTGAACTCGCCAAACAAAGTGGCGGGAAAGGCGGTCATGGCGAAGGATGACGAGCCATCACTGGCACGCGTCGCGGCGTTTCGCACCGGGCTTTCGGCGGAAAGCCGGGCCGCCGCCTTTCTGATGGCAAAAGGCTACCGCATCCTCGCAAAGCGCTTCCGCACGCCGTATGGCGAGATCGATATCGTCGCCAAAAGGCGCAATCTTGTCGCCTTTGTCGAGGTCAAGGCCCGCGCCACACTGGATGACGCGGCCTTTGCGGTGACCCCGCGGCAGCAGGGGCGGATCATCGATGCCGCGCAGGCTTGGCTCGTGGCGCACCCCGAGCATGCGAACTTTGAGCTGCGTTTTGACGCCATGCTGATTGCGCCGCGGCATTTGCCGCGCCATCTGTTAGCGGCATTCGACGCCAGCCCTTGAAATTTCCTCCCTCCAGGCACCCGGATCCTCAAGATGAAATTGAACGTCGCTGTCCAGATGGACCCCATCGCGCGCATCAACATCAACGGCGATTCGACTTTCGCGCTACTGCTGGAGGCGCAAAAGCGCGGCCACGGCCTTTCCTACTATACCCCAGACAAGCTCTCGCTGCGCGGCGAGGAATTAGTGGCGCCGGTCCAGTTGCTGAGCGTGCGCGACGAGCCCGGCAACCATTTCACGCTCGGCGAGCCCAGGCGCGAGCCGCTTGCCGCATTCGATGTCATCCTGCTGCGGCAGGATCCGCCGTTCGACCTCGCCTACATCACCTCGACGCATTTTCTCGAGCGGCTGCAGCCGAAGACGCTGGTCGTGAACGACCCGGTGGGCGTGCGCGACGCGCCGGAAAAACTATTCGTGATGGATTTTCCGCATCTGATGCCGCCAACCTTGATCTCGCGCGATCTCGATGAGATCAACGCCTTCCGCGACGCGCATGGCGCCGTCGTCATGAAGCCGCTGCACGGCTATGGCGGGGCCGCGGTGTTTCGCATCATGCCGCAGGACATGAATTTCGGCTCGCTGTTCGATATGTTCTCCGTCACCTTCAAAGAGCCTTGGGTGATCCAGCGCTTCTTGCCCGAGGTCAAACACGGCGACAAGCGCATCATCCTGGTCGACGGCGAATTCGCCGGCGCCGTCAATCGCGTGCCGGCAGCGGACGATCTGCGCTCCAACATGGTGCGCGGGGGCGCGGCGAAGGCAACCGACCTGACCGCGCGCGAGCGCGAGATTTGCGCGGCGCTGGGCCCGGAGTTGATGAAGCGTGGACTATTGTTCGCCGGCATCGACGTGATCGACGGCAACCTCACCGAGATCAACGTGACGTCTCCCACGGGCATTCGCGCCGTCGCCCGCCTCGGCGGGCCGGATGTCGCGGCGAAAATCTGGGACGCGATCGAGAAGAAGCGGGCTTAAGGCGCGCCTCGCAACCGTTACCGCACGCCTTCCAAAGGCCCAAAAGCGGTCGCAACTTGAGGTGCCCATGCTACAGGTTCGCACGGGGCGACAAAATCTCATTGTCACAAAGAACAATGGAGGAAACGAAATGACAATTCAGGTTTCGCGGCGGTCCTTGCTGGCACTCGGCGCTGGTCTCGGCGCCACCACGATGTTTGGCGGCCGCGCGCTGGCCCGCGCGCCCAAGCTCGATACACAGCCGTCCTATTTCTACCGGTTCAATCTCGGTGACGCCCAGATCACCGTGGTTTCCGACGGCCCGTTGCCGCTTGGCCCGCCCAAGGGCACCTTCACCGGCGCGTCCGATGACGAGATCAAGAAGATGCTGACCGACAATTTCCTGTCGCCGGACAATATCGTGCTGGAGCAGAACTCGCCGATCGTGAACCCGGGCGACAAGCTCGTGCTGTTCGACACCGGCATGGGCACCTTGAAAATGTTCGGCTCGGCCACCGGGCGCCAGCAGAAGAGCATGGCGGAAGCCGGCATCAAGCCGGATGACATCGACGCCGTGGTTTTCACCCATGCCCATGTCGATCATATCGGCGGTGTGGTCGACGACGCTGGCCGGGTGCTCTTCCCGAACGCCCAGTTCCACATCGCCCAGAGTGATTTCGATTACTGGACCGATGAAGGCAAGATGGGCGGCCCGATGAAGGACTTTATCGTGCATGCCCGCAAGAATCTCATGCCGGTGCGCGACCGCCTCGTGTTCTACAGGGACGGCCAGGAAATCCTGCCCGGCGTGACCGCGATGGCGGCGCCCGGACATACGGTCGGTCACCACATCTTCATGGTCAACTCAGGCGGAAAATCCTTCGCCTTCTTAGGCGACCTCACCCATCACCAGATCCTGCTGTTGGAAAAGCCGCGCATGCAATTCTCCTACGACACCGATCCGAGCCAGGCCGCCGAGTCGCGGGTGAAGATGCTGGACATGCTCGCCGCCAGCAAGATTCCGGTGATGTCCTATCACTATCCGTGGCCGGGCTACGGCCATGTCGTGAAGACGGGCGAGGGTTTTCACTACATCCCCGAGCCGATGGCGATGGTGCTCTGAAGTGGAAAAGTGGGCGCGGGGCCCGGGCCCACGGGATAGCGTTCCCCTAATGTTCTTGCCTTGGCGTCGGCCTTCCGCTACCTTCCACCGCGGTAGAGGGGCGGCATGGTCCAGCGGGTTTCCACCGTAGCTTTTGAGGGGATCGAGGCTCGCGCGGTCGACGTGCAGGTGCAGGTCGCGCCCGGCCTGCCGGCATTCCATGTCGTTGGCCTTGCCGACAAGGCGGTCTCGGAAGCCCGCGAGCGGGTGCGTTCGGCGCTGATCGCCTCGGGGCTCGCGCTGCCCGCACGGCGAATCACGGTCAATCTCGCGCCCGCCGACCTGCCAAAGCTCGGCGAACTCGGCCTCGACGGCTCGATCGCGCCGGTCGCGGGCGTCTTGCCGGCCGCCATCGGTGCCAATTCGCGCGACGAGGGGCTCATTTGTCCGGCGGCCTGCGGAAGCGAGGCGGCCTGGGCGAGCCCGGACATCGAGATCATCGCGGCACACTCGCTGATACAGATCGCCAATCATTTCAAGGGCACGCAAGTATTGTCGCGCCCAACGCCCAGGGTCCATGAAGCACCAAGCGGTCAACTCGACCTGCGCGACATCAAGGGCCAGGAAAGCGCCAAGCGGGCGCTCGAGATTGCCGCGGCCGGCGGGCATCATCTGTTGATGATCGGCTCGCCGGGCGCAGGCAAGTCGATGTTGGCGGCGCGCCTCCCCTCGATCCTGCCGCCGCTGTCACCCTCCGAACTGCTCGAAGTCTCGATGATCGCTTCCGTCGCGGGCGAGATCCGGGATGGCGCGCTGACCTCGCAGCGGCCGTTTCGCGCACCCCATCATTCAGCCAGCATGGCGGCGCTGACCGGCGGCGGCATCCGCGCAAGACCGGGCGAGATTTCACTCGCCCATCAGGGCGTGCTGTTCCTCGACGAATTGCCGGAGTTCGATCCGCGCGTGCTGGATTCACTGCGTCAACCGCTGGAGAACGGCGAGGTCGCCGTCTCCCGCGCCAATCACCGCGTCACCTATCCGGCGCGCTTCATGCTGATCGCGGCAATGAATCCCTGCCGCTGCGGGCATGCCTTCGAGCCCGGCTACTCCTGCAAGCGCGGTCCGATCGATCGCTGCACATCGGACTATCAGGCGCGCATCTCCGGTCCCTTGATGGACCGCATCGATCTGCGCATCGAGGTGCCGGCCGTCACCGCGGCCGACCTGATTCTGCCGCCATCAGCGGAAGGCTCCGCCGAGGTCGCGGCGCGGGTCGCCGCCGCGCGCGACATACAGTTGGCGCGCTACACGGCGGCGGGACTGCCGAAGATCCGCACCAACGCGGAGGCGCCCGCGTCGCTGCTGGAGGAAATCGCGCAGCCGGACGCGCAAGGAACGAAACTGTTGCGTGACGCGGCCGAAAGCATGCGCCTGTCGGCCCGCGGCTATCACCGCGTTCTGCGGGTTGCCCGCACGCTTGCCGACCTCGACGGCGCCGACAAGGTCGGTCGGTTGCATCTGGCGGAAGCCCTGTCCTATCGCGCGCTCGCCGACGATGTCAGGCGCGCCGCCTAAATTGCTAGAGCATGATCCGGAAAAGTGGACACCGGTTTTCCGAAAAGATCATGCTCAATCAAAAAACCTAAAGCGCGATGACGATCTAACTTAATCTCATCGCGCTTTAGACGCGTCGTCATTGGCGCCCGTGGCGGACACCGCGGCCAATCAAGAACTGGATTAACCCTTCATTAACCCTGTTCTCATCGCGGCGGATGAAGTGACCAGGCTTCAAACACTTTGCAAGGTCGCCGTTCCATCGTCGGCGCCGGGCAGGGCGCACGCAGGACGGGATCATCAGCGATGGGACGGATTTTCCGGGTCAAGCTACGCCTACGCCGCTTCGCGCGACGCCATCCATGGCTCGTCATCGCGATCCGCTCGTTCATGATCTTCTCGGCCGCTTTCGGCGGCGCTTATGGCTTTATTGCCGGCAGCCGGTCGGAACATTCCGGCTATGACGCCCACGCTTTCGCCATCGGCACCAGCTTCCTGTTCGCTGTCGCCTGCGTGGCACTGGCGACGCTGAGCATGAGGCTGCGCTGGATGCGCAAGAAAATGCGCAAGATCGCGCTCCACAACGAAGCGCTGGCCGACCGTAATTGGGAACTGAAGGAAGCCGAGGAGCGCGCCCGCAGCCTGTTCGAATCCCAGGGCGATTTGATCGTGCTGCGCGATACGGAAGGCCACATCACCTTCGTCAACGACGCCTATTGCGAACTTGCCGAAGCGCCACGCAGCGCGCTGATCGGCAGCCGGTTTGCGTTCACGGTGCTGGAGCAGGGCGATGCCGCAATCGAGACCAACGGCACCCGCATCCACGACCAGAAGATTGCGACCGCGCTCGGGCCGCGGTGGATCGCCTGGCGCGAGGGCTTGATCCGAACCGATGCCGGCCGGCCGGCCGAGCTGGAATGCGTCGGGCGCGACGTCACCGATCGCACCGAGACCGAGCGCGCGCTCGCCGAGGCGCGCGACCAGGCGGATGCCGCCAGCCGCGCCAAGTCGCGCTTCCTCGCGATGGCGAGCCACGAAATCCGCACGCCGCTCAATGGCATCATCGGCATGAGCTCGCTGCTGATGGATACGCCGCTGACGCCGGAGCAGATGACCTACGCCAAGGCGGTGAAGACGTCCGGCGACGCGCTTCTCTCGCTGATCGAGGAACTGCTGGATTATTCCAAGATCGAGGCCGGCAAGATCGACCTCGAACAACGCCCGTTCGCCCTTTCCGCACTGATCGAAGACATCACCGAACTCTTGGCGCCGCGGGCGCAGGCGCGCCAACTCGAGATCGCGGCCTACGTGGATGAGCGACTGCCGGCGCAAGTCATCGGCGACGCCGCGCGGCTTCGGCAGGTGCTGTTGAATCTGGCGGGCAATGCCATCAAATTCACCTCGACCGGCGGCGTTGCGCTGATCGTCGAGCCCGGCATCTGGCCGAACGAGATCAGTTTCCTGGTGCGCGATACCGGCATCGGCATTGCCCCCGAGGCACAGCAGAGGATCTTCCGCGAGTTCGAGCAGGCCGACGCGCGTATCGGCAGGAACTATGGCGGCACGGGTCTTGGCCTGAGCATCTCGGAACGCATCGTCAAGCGGATGGGCGGCCGCATCGCGCTGGAGAGCAAGCCGGGCGAGGGTTCGACCTTTGAAGTAGCGATTCCCTTGGCGGCTGCCGCCGACAGCGGCGATGAACAGAAGACGGTCGCTATGCCGGACTTGACCGGACAATCGATCATGCTGGTGGCGCCGCAGAGCATCGAGGCCTCGCTGGTGGCGCGCCGGCTGCAGCGCTGGGGCGGCCAGACCTGCGTGGTAACGGACGCGGCGGTCGCGCAGGCGCTATTACCCGAGCGCGCCTGGCACGCGGTATTGATCGACGGCGCGCTGGATGCCGACGATGTCGAGAAGCTCGGCGCCGCCGCGCGCGTTCACGCAACCGAACGCATCGTGATGTTCACCCCGGCCACGCGGCATGACCTAAAACCCTCCTCGGCCTTCACCGGCTATCTGGTCAAGCCACTGCGCGCGGCCTCGCTCGCGGCACGGCTGTCGATGGCCGGCGAAGTCGCTTCGCCGAACCTTGCTGGCGAGGCGCTGATCGAGGCGATCGATCCTAAGGGGACGCCTTCGACCTCGCCTTCGTCTGGTCTTTCGGTGCTGGTGGCGGAGGACAACGAGATCAACGCGCTGTTGATGCGCTCGCTATTGACCCGGCTTGGGCATCGTGCCGTGATCACGACTAACGGCGAGGCGGCGCTGGAGTCCTGGCTGGCGGCGAAGTCCGCCGGCACGCCGTACGATCTGGTGCTGATGGATATCCAGATGCCGCAACTCGACGGCATCGGCGCAACCAGGCAAATCCGCGCTCGCGAGGCCGGGCAGGCGGGTCTCCGGACACCGGTGCTGGCGTTGACGGCGAATACGCTGGTCGAGGACGGCCTCGCCGCCACCCGGCATCTCGCGGCTTGATGCGAGGCACGCCGCGAAAGCTAAAGCCGGCGCAGCGCCACCGTTTCGATGACATGATCGGCGCCCTTTTTGAGGATCAGGGTCGCGCGCGGCCGCGTCGGCAGGATGTTTTCCTCGAGATTGGCGAGATTGGTGCGCTCCCATATCGCGGTTGCAGTGGCGATCGCCTCTTCGTCCGACAGCGGCGCATAGCGGTGGAAATAGGACTTGGGATCGGTGAACGCGGTGTCGCGCAGCGTCAGCCAGCGCTTCACGTACCATTCGCGCAGCACCGCCTCTTCGGCGTCGATATAAACAGAGAAGTCAAAAAAGTCGGAGACGACGGGCACTGCCTTACCGTCGCGCGGCAACGGGCCGGTCTGCAGGACATTGACGCCCTCAACGATCAGAATGTCGGGCTGGTCGACCTCTTGCCACTGGTTCGGAACGATGTCCCAACTCAAATGCGAATAGACCGGCGCGCGCACATGCCGTCGACCGGCCTTGATGTCGCTCAAGAACGACAGCAACAACGGCAGGTCGTAGCTCGCCGGGAAACCCTTCTTCTGTATCAACCCCAACCGTTCGAGCACCGCGTTCGGGTGGAGGAAGCCGTCAGTTGTCACCAGATCGACCTTGGGTCGCGGCGACCATCGTGCCAGCAGCGCCTGCAGCACGCGCGCCGTGGTCGATTTGCCCCCTGCAACCGAGCCTGCGATGCCGATGATGTAGGGCATCTTGCGGTCGCGGATGCCGAGGAACTGACGCTGCGCATAATAGAGCCGCTGCGCGGCATCGACATAGATCGACAACAGGCGCGACAGCGGCAGATAGATGTCCTCGACCTCCTTGATGTCGAGGCGGTCGTGCAGCGAGCGCAGGCGATCGAACTCACCGGGCTCTAGCGTCATCGGCGTGTCGTCGCGCAAATGCGCCCATTGCTCGCGCGTGAAGATCCGATACGGATTATATTGCTGCTCTGGGGCTCGGATATCCATGAACGCGTCCCGCTTACTGATCACGCTTGCGCGCGGCCTTCTCTTCGAGCCCGGACATCGAGGTGCGCTGCGCCAACGCCGCCTCGACATCGGCAAGACTTATTCCGCGCACCTTCAATAGCACCAGGAGGTGGTACAGGAGGTCGGCACTCTCGGCGATCAGGTGGCCGCGATCGTTCTCGACCGCGGCGATCACGGTCTCAACCGCTTCCTCGCCAAGCTTCTTGGCGCAATGCTCGGCGCCCTTGTCGAGCAGTTTGCGGGTGTACGACCCCTCTCCTCCCGACGCCGCGCGGGCATCGATGGTGGAGGCCAGGTCATGGATCGTGAAACGTGACATCAACTCTATCCGGCACTGGCTCCAACGGGACGGGGCGTCACCCTTGGGATCCTGTAGCACTTTTGCGACAGGGAGTCGTCAGGGATCGAGCCGCATCGGCAAGCCAGCCCGCACCATGTGGTCCTTGGCTTGACGTATGGTAAATTCTCCGAAGTGGAAGATCGACGCCGCCAGTACCGCGGTCGCGTGACCCTGGCGAATGCCCTCCACCAGATGATCGAGATTGCCGACGCCGCCCGACGCGATGACCGGTACCGGAACACTATCGGCGATTGCCTGCGTCAGCGGCAGGTCAAAACCCTGCCGTGTCCCGTCGCGGTCCATCGAGGTCAGCAGGATTTCGCCAGCGCCGAGCGAGACCACCTCCTGGGCATATTCGACGGCATCGATCCCGGTAGAATTGCGTCCGCCATGGGTGAAGATTTCCCAGCGGTCCGATCCGCCGCGCTTGACACGCTTGGCATCGATGGCGACCACTATGCATTGCTCGCCGAATTTTTCGGCCGCCTCCTTGACGAATTCGCGGCGGCTGACGGCGGCAGAGTTGATCGAGACCTTGTCGGCGCCCGATCGCAGCAGGGTCTTGATATCGTCGATGGTGCGCACGCCGCCGCCGACCGTCAGCGGCATGAAGCAGGCCTCCGCCGTGCGACGGACCACATCCAGCATGATGCCGCGATTTTCGTGGGTCGCGGTGATATCGAGGAAGCACAGCTCGTCGGCGCCGGCCGCGTCATAGGCCATCGCCGCCTCCACGGGATCGCCAGCGTCGCGCAGGTCGACGAAATTGACGCCCTTGACGACCCTTCCATCCTTGACGTCGAGGCAGGGGATGACGCGCACCTTGAACATTAGTCCCTCCTAAGCCGCGGCGCGCGCGTTGCGGATCAAAGCCAGCGCTGCCGCTGGATCGAGCCGCCCGTCATAAAGCGCGCGGCCGGCAATCGCGCCAGCGAGCTTTTTCGCCCGCGGCGTCAACAGCCCTTTGACGTCGTCGATCGAGGCAAGCCCGCCGGAGGCGATCACGGGCAGCGAAATGTGCTCGGCGAGCCCGATGGTTGCCTCTAGATTGAGGCCTTTCAACAGGCCATCGCGCGCAATATCGGTGAAGATGATCGCGGCCACGCCGGCATCCTCAAACCGCTGTGCTATTTCAAGCGCCGTGACCTGCGAGGTCTCGGCCCAGCCTTCGACCGCCACCTTGCCGTCGCGCGCGTCCAGCCCGACCGCGACGCGGCCCGGGAATCTCTTCGCGGCGCTCTTCACAAATTCGGGGTCACGCACCGCCGCGGTGCCGATGATGACCCGGGCCACGCCCTTGGCGAGCCAGGCTTCCACGGTTGCGAGATCGCGGATGCCGCCGCCGAGCTGCAGCGGCATGGTGACGGCCTTGAGCATCGCCTCTACCGCATGCGCGTTCATCGGCTTGCCGGCGAAGGCACCGTCGAGATCGACGACATGCAGATATTCAAAGCCCTGCGCGGCAAAGGCACACGCCTGCGCCACCGGATCGAGGTTGAACACGGTCGCCCGCGCCATGTCGCCTTGTTCGAGGCGCACGCATTGGCCGTTCTTCAGGTCGATGGCGGGAAAGAGGATCACGGCTTCCACTTCAGAAAATTCGAAATCAGAGCCAGCCCGAAACGCTGGCTCTTTTCCGGGTGAAATTGCGTGCCGATCGCCGTGTCCCTGCCGACGATCGCCGTGACCGGACCGCCATAGTCGGCGCGCGCCAGGACGTCCGCCTCGTTCGCAGCGTTGAGGTGATAGGAGTGCACGAAATAGGCATGGCGGCCCTTCGGCCCGAGCGGCAAACGCTCAAGCACCGGGTGTTCCTGCACGACATCAAGCGTATTCCAGCCCATGTGGGGAATTTTCAGATTTTCCTCGCGCGGCGTGATCTTTTCGACGTCGCCGGCGATCCAGTTGAAGCCGTCGGTGGTGACGTGCTCCTTGCCGCGGGTCGCCATCAATTGCATGCCGACGCAGATGCCGAAGAACGGTCGCGCCTTCGCGCGCACCGCCTCGGTAAGTGCTTCGATCATGCCGTCGAGCGCGTCCAGGCCTCGCCGGCAATCGGCGAAGGCCCCAACGCCGGGCAGCACGATGCGATCGGCGCGATAGACTGTCTCGGGATCGTGCGTGACCACGATGGTTTGCGGCTCTTCCATGCCCCGCGCCGCGCGCTCGAACGCTTTCGCGGCGGAGTGCAGATTGCCCGAGCCGTAATCGATGATGGCAACGCTCACCGCGAGCCTCCCGGTTCCGGAAACAATCCGATGATGCTGCTGCCAGGCAACGGCGGCGGTTTTGAGAATGGCTGGCCAGCAATATCGCGCGTCGGCGGCGGCCCGCCTCGATCGACCGCCGATTGATCGTTGCCGAAGGCGCGCTGCTTTACGGTCCAGCGATCGAAGAAGCGCCGCTCGGCCGCCTCCTCATCGTCGGCCACCACGACGTCGAGCTGACGCCAATTGCGCCGGGACAAGGTCCAGCGCTGTAAGCTCGCCGCCTCAAATCCCATCAACAGCGCGACCATAACATCCGCCGACACGATCGCCGCGGAACCGGCGCCGAGCCGCGCCAGCACGATTTCGAGCGCGACGATGGCAATGATCCACCCGAGCAGCGCCAGCCACAGCCGTTTCCAGATCAGCCAAAGCGGGCCGAACACCATGGCCCAGAAGTGAAACCCGTCGCGTACAAAGATGAACTTGTCGGTCGCGCGAAAATCCGCGGCGCTCGCCAAAGGTGCATGAACTGTATAGACCGGCATTCTCGCGCCTCGCTTTCGAAGTTCAATCGGCGGTGCCTATCTCCACCGACAACAAGCGATCAGCCGCCGAGCTGACCCTTGGTCGATGGAACTTCGCCGGCAATGCGCGGATCAATCGCAACCGCCGCGCGCAACGCCCTCGCCAGACCCTTGAAACAAGATTCCGCGATATGATGGCTATTCTCGCCATATAGGGTCTCAACGTGCAAAGTCACGCCGGCGTTCATTGCAAAGGCGTTGAACCATTCGCGCACCAGTTCGGTGTCGAATTGACCCACCTTGTCGCGCGGGAATTCGACCTTGAACACCAGCACCGACCGTCCCGAAATGTCGATCACCACGCGGGACAGCGTCTCGTCCATCGGCATGTGGATAGAGGCGTAGCGGGTGATTCCCGCCATGCCGCCAAGCGCCTGCTTCACCGCCTGTCCGAGCGCGATGCCGACATCCTCGGTGGTGTGATGGTGATCGACATGGAGATCGCCGTTCGCCTTGACCGTGATGTCGATGCGGGAGTGCCGCGCCAACAGATCGAGCATGTGGTCGAAGAAGCCGATGCCGGTCGAAACGTGTGCCACGCCGGATCCGTCGAGGTTCACCGTCACCTCGATGTCGGTCTCCTTGGTCTTGCGCTTGATGGTGGCGCTGCGCATGAAAATGCCTTCCTTGACCGGCCCTTAACCGACTTTGGGCCGAAAACGCGGCCCTTTTAACAGGCCGACGCTGCCTTCGCTACTGCGGGATGACCCCGGTCCGGGCTGAACTTCCAGCTATGGTGAGCGGATTGAGGCCATTAACCGATGCGATTGTAACCCTGCCCGCGAACCCCTAAATCTGGCGGGCAACGAGGTATCTTATGCAGGCACCGCAAAACGACATGCTGGTCTGGCATGGCACCACCATTTTGACAGTCCGCAAGGGTGGCAAAGTGGTGATCGGCGGCGACGGCCAGGTCTCGGTCGGCCAGACCGTGATGAAGGCCAACGCCAAAAAGGTCCGCAAGCTCGGCAAGGGCGACGTCATCGGCGGTTTTGCCGGCGCCACCGCCGACGCGTTTACGCTATTCGAGCGGCTGGAAAGCAAGCTCGAGCAATATCCGGGTCAACTGACTCGCGCCGCCGTCGAGCTTGCCAAAGACTGGCGCACCGACCGCTATCTGCGGCGGCTGGAGGCGATGATGCTCGTCGCGGATAAGGAAGTCTCGCTGGTCCTGACCGGCACTGGCGATGTGCTGGAGCCGGAAGCCGGCGTGATGGGGATCGGCTCCGGCGGCAATTATGCCCTGGCCGCGGCCCGCGCGCTGATCGATTCGGACAAGGACGCCGAAACCATCGTGCGCCGCGGGCTCGATATCGCCGCCGACATCTGCATCTATACCAACCGGAACGTGACCATCGAGTCGCTAGGCGGCTGATCGATGGCGCTGCATTACGTTTTCCGCCCGATGACATCAGCCGATTTGCCGCTGATCCGACGATGGCTCGCGTTTCCTCATGTCAGGCAATGGTGGGGCGATCCCGCGGCCCAATATGCGTTGGTCAGCGGCGATCTCGATGAGCCGGCGATGGACCAGTTCATCGTCTGCGCGGCCGACCAGCCATTCGGCTATCTGCAATGTTACGACCTGACCGCGTGGAACAGCGGCTTTGGGCCGCAGCCGGAAGGCACGCGGGGCATCGACCTGTTCATCGGCGCGCGCGACATGATCGAGCGCGGCCATGGCTCGGCGCTGACCCGCTGCTTCGTCGACGGGTTGCTCGCGAACGGCTTGCCGCGCATGGTCACGGATCCTGATCCGGCAAATAGCCGAGCGATCCGCGCCTACGAGAAAGCAGGCTTTGAGCAAGAACGCTTGGTCGAGACTCCCGACGGGACTGCCCTGCTGATGGTCCGCAACCCGTGACGGTTGAGCAACAGGCCCCCGCCGATCTCCGTCTTTCAAGCTGGCATTGGGTGCTGATCGCAGGCTTCCTGCTCGCGCTGCAGGCCTCGATCCTTTTTGCGATGGGGCGCGTGCCGATCTGCGCCTGCGGCTATGTCAAGCTGTGGCACGGCGTGGTGCAGAGCTCGGAAAATTCGCAGCACATCACCGATTGGTACACCTTCTCCCATCTGATCCACGGATTCCTGTTCTACGGGGCGACCTGGCTGTTGTTTTCGCGGCTGGCATCCTCACCGTTGTCCTGGCCTGCCCGGCTGGTCATCGCCATGATGGTCGAAGTCAGTTGGGAGCTCGTTGAGAATTCCAACTGGATCATCGAGCGATATCGCAGCGCCACGATGTCGTTGGATTACTTCGGCGACAGCGTCGTCAATTCGATCTCGGACACGCTCGCCATGATCGTGGGCTTCACGCTGGCGAGAACGCTTCCGGTCCCGCTGACGGTGGCACTGGCGCTCTCCTTCGAGGTCCTGGTCGGGCTTCACATTCGCGACAATCTGACGCTTAACATCATCATGCTGATCCACCCGTTCGAGGCGATCCTGCACTGGCAGGCCGGCCCGCCGATTATTTGATCTTGGCAAACGCGGCTTGTTCTCACAGCCTCGAAATCCTAACTATGTGCCTATGACAGACTTCTCCCCCCGTGAAATCGTCTCCGAGCTCGACCGCTTCATCGTCGGCCAGACCGATGCCAAGCGCGCGGTCTCCATCGCGCTGCGCAACCGCTGGCGGCGACTGCAGCTTTCCGGCGGCTTGCGCGAGGAGGTATTGCCGAAAAATATTCTGATGATCGGGCCGACCGGCGTCGGCAAGACCGAGATCGCGCGCCGGCTCGCCAAACTTGCCGCCGCGCCCTTTCTGAAGGTCGAAGCCACCAAATTCACCGAGGTAGGTTACGTCGGCCGCGATGTCGAGCAGATCATCCGCGACCTCGTCGAGGTCGCGATCGCCCAAACCCGGGAGCGCAAGCGCAAGGATGTGCACGCCCGCGCCCAGCTCGCGGCCGAGGAGCGGGTGCTGGATGCGCTGGTCGGAGCCAATGCGAGCGCGGCGACCCGCGACTCGTTTCGCAGGAAATTGCGCGCCGGCGAGCTGAACGACAAGGAAATCGAGATCGAGACGCAGTCCTCCGGCGGGATGCCGCTGTTCGAAATTCCGGGCATGCCCGGCGCGCAAATGGGCGCGATCTCGATCGGCGACATCTTCGGCAAGCTTGGCGGGCGCACCAAGACCCGCCGGCTTACGGTGGAGGGCTCGCACGAGATTCTCGTCAACGAGGAATCCGACAAGCTGTTGGACAACGATCAATTGGTGCAGGAAGCGATCGGCGCGGTCGAGAACAACGGCATCGTGTTTCTCGACGAGATCGACAAGATCTGCGTGCGCGACGGCCGCGTCGGCGGTGACGTCTCGCGCGAGGGCGTGCAGCGCGACCTGCTGCCGCTGATCGAAGGCACCACCGTTTCGACCAAGCATGGCGCGGTCAAGACCGACCACATCCTGTTCATCGCCTCCGGCGCGTTCCATATCGCCAAGCCGTCGGACCTGCTGCCGGAATTGCAGGGCCGCCTGCCGATCCGAGTCGAGCTGCAGGCGCTGACGCGCGATGACATGCGCCGCATCCTGACCGAGCCGGAAGCATCGCTGATCAAGCAATATGTCGCGCTGATGCAGACCGAAGGCGTGACGCTCGATATCACCGACGGCGCCATCGACGCGCTGGCCGATGTCGCGGTCGCCGTCAATTCCGCGGTCGAAAACATCGGCGCGCGGCGGCTGCAGACCGTGATGGAGCGGGTGCTGGACGAGATTTCCTTCACCGCGCCTGATCGTAACGGCGAAACCGTCCAGATCGACGCCGACTATGTGCAGAAGCACGTCGGCGATCTCGCCAGGAACGCCGACCTGAGCCGGTTCATCCTGTAGCGCCGGCTCGCGCTGCTGCGCGCGTTGCGCAGCACACGTCGGCTATGTGATAGTCAATCGCTGATTTCCGGCTTGATTTTTTGCTGCCGCTTTCGGGGGCTCGATGGATTTGCGTGGGTGGAAGAACCCCTGGCAGTGGATGCTTGCCGTCAATGTCGCGGTCGTGCTCGGGGTTTTCGTCCACAAGATCTTCCTGCAGCCTTACGTTCCCTACATCCATCTCCTGGTCGACTATCATTACGGCTTTACCAAGCGCGCGCTGATCGGCGCCATCGTCTCGCTGTTTACTTCGAAAGTGCCGGTGTGGCTGGTTTTCGCACTCGGCGGCACAGTGTGGCTGGTTACGCTTGGCCTGTTCGTTCAGCTATTCCGGCGGACGTTCGGCTTCGACGACAAGCACTGGCCGCTCTTCGTATTCACCGCGGGTTCGCCGTTCTTTTTCAAGAATTTCATGCATGCGCTCGGCCATTTCGACATCTATGGCTGTACGCTCGCGATCTGTCTTCTGCTGCTGCCGGCGCGTTCGATCGCCTTCGTCCTGCTGGCCGCGCTATTCTCGGTGCTGCTTGTTCTGATCCATCACATCCATCTGTTGATGTATGTGCCGACCATCGCCGTCATCGTGCTGCTCAGGCACTATCTCACCCACGGCGTGAAGGCGCTAAATCTGAGCGTCGGCATTGCTGCTGCGCTTTGCGTCGGCGTGTTGTTCGTCGCGGCGCAATTCCTTGGATCGATCCCGGTGCCCGAGGCCGAGTTCGTACAATATCTTCATGGCCGCATGGCCGATCCCTCGCGCACCAACCTCCTGAGCTTCAGCTATATCTGGTATCAGCCGCTTGCGAAGGAAATCCACGATACCTGGGCGCGCATGCCGTCAAACCTTCTGGGCGTTCCGGTATTTGCGCTGCTGATCTGGCTGCATTCGCCGCTCTGGAAATATTTTGCCGAGCTCATCCGGTCGCTGCGCGAGGATTGGCATCGCCGCGTCGTCACCGCAGCGTTGGCGGGAGTGAGCCTTGGTTATTCCGCGCTGTTCCTGATCGTGTTCGATTACTCGCGATGGGTCTCGAACTGGGCGGTCTGCATGGTCCTGATCCTGCACGCCGTGAAGACCTTGCCCGCCTCGCGCGAAGTGCGGCTTCCGCGCTCGGACGATCGCAAGACCGAGATATTCGGCTGGATCGTGACCCTGATTCCGCGCGTCGGAATCATCCGGCCGTTCTGATCATTGTTTTGACGCGTTTTCTTCACGCTTGAAAACGCTTTGCATCCTACGATTTCGACCGCCTGATGCGTACGTACAACGCGCCCTCGCCGCCGTGGCCGATATGCGCCTCCTCGAAGCCAACCACGAGCGAGCGGAATTCCGGCAGGCTCAGCCATTGCGGCACCTGACGGCGCAGCACGCCGCGCTCGGCCTCCATAGGGCCCACCTTGCCCTTGCCGGTGATGATCAGCACGAAGGTCAGGCCTTGGTGGTGGGCGCGCTGCAGGAATCCGAACAGGGCACGATGCGCCCGCACTTGCGTCATACCGTGCAGATCGAGCCTTGCCTCGATTTCCATGCGTCCGCGCGAAAGCTTTGAGCGCTCGCGGCGTCCGAGCGGTGCCAGCGGCGGCGCGGCGGACTTTGGCGGACCTGCGGCTTGGACCGGTAAATGCGGCTTCGGCGCTGTCGCGGGTCTTGCCGCCGCCGACGGTTCGGTGGGTGTCTCGGTTGGCTGCGCCTTGGCGACGCGGGGTTTTTTCCGCAGCGGTCTGACTTGCTTGGCAACGCTCTCCCACAGCGCGCGCTCTTCCTCGCTTAAGCCGCGCTTGCGGCGCGGCTGAACCGACAGAGCGGGGACCGGTTCGGGAGGCGGACGTCTCATTGGCCGCGGCGGGAGCGAAAGGGACGGTGGGGCTCGTCGCGACCGGGCTGGATGTTGGGCCGCGCCTCCGGCAGCGGGACCGACTGTGCCGCCGGCGCGTGCGCCGTCGACGTTTGCGCGAACGGCGCTGCGGGCTTGGCCACTTCAGTGCCTTTAGGCGCATCCACTGCCGGCGCCACCGCGACTTCCGGTGGGCTTGCAAGCGCCCTTGGATCCGTCGGCTGATCTTTCAACGGGCCAGTCTGCAAGGGATCGATCTGCGGAAACAGTTTAGCGATCTTTTCCGACGGTCGCGCATCCGGCACCGGCATCCTGCGGGCCCGCGCCGTCGGATCGAGGCTCTTTGGCACCAGCATGACGAAGCGCATATTGTGGCGGAGCCGGCCGGACACTCTGCCCGCGTCCGGACCCGCCCCGAAATAAAGATCGGCGCGCGCGGGGCCCGTGATCGCCGAGCCGGTGTCCTGCGCAATCATCAGCCGCTGGAACGGCGTCTTCGACTTCTCCGAAGAGATCGGCAATTCGCCCGCAATGAAAAATGGCGTGCCGTAGACATGCAGCGCCTTGTCGACGGCGATCGAGCGGCCCGGCGTCAAGGGCACACCCTGCGCGCCGACCGCCTCATCCTTGTCGGAGAGCTGCACCTCGCGAAAGAACACATACGCGCGGTTCTGCCGGCGCAATTCCTTGGCGCCGTCGGGGTTTTGTTCCATCCATTCCCTGATCTTCTGCATCGACATCTCCTCTTTCGGGATGATGCCGCGATCGATCAGGATACGGCCGACCGCCGTATAGGGATAACCATTATGCGCGTCGTAATTGATCCGGATGGTCGAGCCATTTTCGAGCCGGATCCGCGCCGAGCCCTGGATTTGCGCGAACAGCAGATCGGTCTGATCCTTGAGCCAGCAAATCTCAAGCCCGCGGCCGGCGATCGCGCCGTCCTCTATCTCGCCGCGATCATAATAAGGCACAAGCTTGCGGCGGCCGATCTTGCGAAACACCTGCCCCTTGTTGGGCAGGTCGGGCGCACTTTGCTTAAAGCCGCGGACGAACAGATTCGAGGGTCGGCGATAGACCGGCACGTTATAGATCCCGGTCTGGGTGCGCGATCCATCGAGGATGGGTTCGTAATAGCCGGTGACAAAGCCGGCATCCTCGCCGAGCCGCGAGATTTGCAGCGGGACGAAATGGTCCTCGAAGAAGGCGCGCGCCTTGGCGGGCTCGGAAATCTCCGCAGCCCTCGCCGCGCGGCAGGGATCGCGCAGCGAAATCCCCAAGCTCTTTGCGGTCGCAGGCAGTGCGTGTTCCGCGGCGATCGGCTTGCAGCTTGTGCGAAATGCCCGGTAGGCCGCGAGATGATCGTCATCGATCCAGCCGGCGATATCGGCCCAGGCCAGCGGAATATATTGGCTGTCGCTGATCTCGAGCGGAAAGGCGATACGTGGATAAGGAATCGGGCGCGAATCGCCAAGGTGAGCACGTGGGGTGCGCGCCGCGGGTACGGCAAGCGGAGCCAAGGCCAACAGCAATGCCCCGGCCACGGCGATTGTACCAAACGCCGCGGCATATCGCCTGAAACGGACTGAGCTAGTGGGCGCTTCCCGTCCCAACCAGCTTCCAGTTCGGATCGCGCGAACTCGTGTCGCGGGCAAAGGTCCAGACATCGGTGATATCGGCGACCTTGTCCGGATTGCCGTCGACAATGGTGCCGGCCTTGTCGCGGGTGACGGAGATCATCTGCGACACGAAACGAACGGTAAGCTGCGCCGAGCGATCGCGCGTTTCCGCACCTACCAGCTCAGCCTTGTCGATCGAGACGAAGCGCGTTTCGGTCTTTTGCTCGTGCTTCTCGCGATCCTTGATCACGGCCTCAAAGCTCTCATAGACCTCGGAGGACAACAGGTCGCGCAACGCGCGGCGATCACCATTGGCGAAGGCCAGCACAATCATTTCGTAGGCGCTGCGCGCACCTGAGAGGAAATGCCTCGGATCGAACGAGGAATCTTGCGCCGAGATGGCATCAAGCCCCTGCGCCAGTGGCGTGCCCGGCTCGGCCAAGCCCTTCCAGCGATCGGTCGGCGGCGCCACATCTGCGGTTGGCGCCAGCGGCGCCTGGTCGATCACCTTCCCCGGCATCGAAACGACGTTATTGTCCTGCGCGCCCTGCACCGCATTACGCGCTGCGCGATCGAACGGCGGTCGCTCGTTGCCGGTACGCTGTCCGAGGACGCTGCGCAGGCGCAGGAAGATGAAGACCGCCAGCGCCAGGAAGATGATGGTATAAATATCCACGTCGTTTTCGCTTTCTGGTCTCTGACGACAACGGCCCCCGGTGGGACAGCGTTCCCCTTAAACCTAAGGGAACGGCAGAGACGACATCATCGAGTTAGGTCCGTTCGATGTAGGCACGAAATCTTGCTCGGCCAATGGCGCGTTTGAGCGCAGGTGAATTGTAGCGCGTTTTGAGCCCGAGGGGAAACCCGTTCCTGCCTGGAAATCGCGCATATTCAATCATTTAAGATGTTCATTCCATGGCGGCTTGGCCGCGTCCGGGCGGGCGGTAATCAGTCCCCGGATCGGGCGGCGGCGACACCACGGTCTCCTTGTGGAACGAGGTTGGCCTATGATAGCCACTCGCTCGACGATGGCATTTTTGCCAATCGAAGCGAATTTCGACACAAAACCGGCCTTACGCTCGCTGCAGGAGATATTTCATGACCAACGGCAATGGCGCTCCTCCCGAGGCGGCCCCTCCTCAGTTGAACGTGCTGGCGCAGTACATCAAGGATCTTTCGTTCGAAAATCCGAACGCCCCGTCTTCGCTCGCGCCGCAACCGCAGCCGCCTCAGATCAATATCCAGATCAATGTCGGCGCCAACAATATCGCGGAGAACGAGTTCGAAGTGACGCTTTCGGTTGAAGGGAAAGCCGAAAATGCCGGCAAGCTGATGTTCAGCTTCGATCTCGCTTATGCCGGCGTGTTCCGCATCGTCAACGTGCCGAAGGAAAACCTGCACCCGCTGATCATGATCGAATGTCCGCGACTTTTGTTCCCGTTCGCGCGCGAGATCATCGCGACTTCCGTGCGGGACGGCGGCTTCCCGCCGCTGATGCTGGATCCGGTCGACTTCGTCGGCCTGTATCGGCAGAACATGGAACGGCAGGCTGCCGCAGCACAGGCCTCGGGCGTGAAGCCGAGCTAGTACCATTTGGGCGTGATCCTATCCGAAAACCGGTGACCCCTTCTCGGGATCACGCCATCAGGAATTCATTCCAGACCGGCTTGTCGCCCAAAGTGGCGATGAAGGCCCGATGGGCCTCGCGATCTTCCTCCGTGATCCGAGGCGCCAGCGGCACCAGGCGCTGCCGCCTCGGCATTTCGCCTGATGCGCCGATGCGGATCTCACGGCTCTCGGCGGCCAGGATCAGTTGCGACTGCCGCGCCCCGATCAGATCAATATAGACTTCGGCCAGAAGCTCGGCGTCGAGCAGCGCGCCATGCTTGGTGCGGCGGGAATTGTCGATCGCATAACGCGAGCAGAGGTCATCGAGCCGGTTTGAGACACCAGGGTGCTTGCGTCGTGCCAGCAGCAGCGTGTCGACCAGCCGTTCGCGAAGGATCGCCGGCCGTTTGATTCGGTCAAGTTCAGCGTTGATAAAGCTGATGTCGAACGATGCGTTGTGAATCACCAGCGGCGCATCCGCAATGAAATCGAGAAACTCGTCGACCACCTCGGCAAACAGCGGCTTGCTCGCCAGGAACTGGGTGGAAAGGCCATGCACGGCGAACGCCTCGGCCGGCATGTCACGTTCGGGATTGATGTGTCGATGAAAGGTCTGGCCGGTCGGCATGCGATTAAAAATCTCGACGCAGCCGATTTCGACCAGCCGATCGCCGCGCAGGGGATCAAGGCCCGTGGTTTCGGTATCGAGAACGATTTCGCGCATGGGCTTTTTGGAACCGAGAAGCGGCGAATCAGACTCGCCGCCGCGGCATCTTAGCAACCTCGCGCAGAATGTCGCGGATCTGGGTCCGCACCGGGTCGAGGCCGTTCGATGTATCCACCACGAAATCCGCGCGCTTGCGCTTTTCGGCGTCGGATAATTGCCGCGCCAGGATCGCGTCTAATTTTACGCCGGTCATATTGTCCCGTGCCAGAATGCGTTCGCGCTGAAGTTCCGGCGAGGTCGTCACCACCACCACGGCATCGACGTGCCTTTCACCACCGGTTTCGAACAACAGCGGCACATCCACCACCGCAACGCCCGCACCGGATCGCTCGGCCTCTTCGAGGAATTGTTGCCGGGAGGCGCGCAGCATCGGATGGACGATCTGCTCGAGCTGCTTGATCGCCGCCGGGTCATGCACCACTTTGGCCGAGAGCCTGTTGCGATCGACCTTGCCGTCGACGGTCGTGCCCGGAAATGCAGCTTCGATGGCGGGCGCAGCTTCCCCCCCATAGATTTCGTGAACGGCGGCATCCGCGTCGTAAACCGGGACGCCGGCTTCCGCAAAGAGCTTTGCGGTGGTCGACTTCCCCATCCCGATCGAACCGGTCAAACCCAGAATCAACATTTGGGCATCGCCATTTTTTCGAATAGCTCACACGGCGAGCAGTTTCTCGCTACGCAGGAAGGCAAGCAACGGCAACAGCGGTAGGCCAAGAATGGTGAAATGGTCGCCTTGGATGCGCTCAAACAGATGCACGCCCAGTCCTTCAAGCTGGTAGGCGCCGACGCTTGACGTTACCACCTCTCCCGCCCGGTCCAGATAGGCCTCGATTTCCGCCTCGGGCAACGGCCGCATGGTCATCCGTGCGATCGCAACATGCTCGAACACTATCTTGCCGCCGCAAGCGACGGCAACGGCGGAATTGAGCTCGTGCGTATGGCCGGCGAGCGCGTGCAATTGCTCCGCGGCTTGGGTCCGGGCCAAAGGCTTGTTGAAAAGGCGGTCCCCCAGCGCCAGCGTCTGGTCGGCGCCGATGACGTATCGATCAGGCTTTCGCCGCGAGACAGCGATGGCTTTCTCGTGTGCCAGCAGTACTGCGACATCGCTGGGCGCGGACAGGCCGGCCGATTGTTGAGCGGCCCGTTCATCGATATCGGGGGGAACGGATTCAAAATCGATTCCGGCATTGGCGAGCAGCATTTGCCGGGCGCGGCTTTGCGACGCCAGGATCAACGGCTCTTTCCCCTGCCAGATACTCATCGGCCGATGCATCATTCCGCGAATCGGTGCCGCTGCCGGTCAGTGTAGAGTTTGAGCACGGCGGCCGCGGTTTCCTCGATCGATCGCCGCGTCACGTCAAGCTGTGCCCAATTGAACTTGGCGCTCAAGCGCCGGGCAAACGCGACTTCATCGGCAACCGCCTGCTTGTCGATATATTCGTCATTGCCCGAAGCAGCGCCCATACTCAGCAGCCGGTTCTGGCGCACCTGGATCAGCCGCTCCGGCGTCGCGTGCAGGCTCACCACCAGCGGTTTCGTCACGCTTTCGAGCTGATGCGGAAGCGGGATGCCCGGCACCAGCGGCACATTGGCGGTGCGGATGCCGCGGTTGGCGAGATAGATCGACGTCGGCGTTTTGGAGGTGCGCGATACCCCGACCAGCACCACATCCGCCTCCTCCAATCCTTCGACGTGCTGACCGTCGTCGTGCATCATCGTATAGTTCAGCGCGTCGATGCGCTTGAAGTATTCCGCGTTCAAGACGTGCTGCGCGCCGACCCGCCCCGTGGTCGCGGCTCCAAGATAGGCCTCGAACAATTGCATCACCGGTCCGATGATCGACAGGCTCGGGACGTTGATCTCCTTGCACTTGGCTTCGAGCCGGACAACGAGATCCCTCTCGAGCAACGTGAACAGCACGATGCCCGGCGCCTCCTCGATTTCATCCAGCACGCGATCGAGCTGCTTCTGGCTGCGCACCAGCGGGTAGACATGTTCCACCGGCGTCACATTGGCATATTGCGCGGCCACCGCCCGCGCGACCGTGATCAGCGTTTCACCGGTCGAATCGGAAACCAGATGGAGGTGAAAATAATTGCCTGAGGTGGGCACTTGAAGCCTGTGTGTCCTGTGAATCCCTGTGGAGCTCGGGGAGGAGAATCGAAGGCCAGATCGCAGATCAGGGATAACCCGGCCTTTTCTTCACATCCCTCACAAAAGGAAAACTCCATGCGCATGCGACAATGATAGTGGGCTTGTGTGGACTTGTCTCGCCATAACCTGCGCACGGAAAGGTGCAACTATCTGAGCAAGGTAGCGTTATCACGTCAGCCCGTCATGTCCGACGAATTGTTGAAGGATGTGAACAAGCACCCCTCATCGCAAGGACGGCGTTGTGTGAGTCCAATCCACCGCTACTTAGACTCAAACTTGAAGATTCCTAGATTAGTTTAGAGAAGGCTTGCGTGTGGTGAAGTCTCGGCGCAAATCGATGCCGGGAGTTCGTGGCGCTGCCTGCAAATGGCGCCGCGGCCGAGGGGCGCGAGCGGCATGTACGAATGGATCAAGGCGCTGCATATCATCGCCGTCATCTCATGGATGGCCGGGATGCTCTATCTGCCGCGGCTGTTCGTCTATCATTGCGAAGCCGAGCCCGGCTCGAAGCAATCCGAAACATTCAAGGTGATGGAGCGGCGGTTGCTCAAGGCGATCATCAACCCCGCGATGATCGTGACATGGCTTGCCGGACTTTACCTGGCTTGGCGCGGGCACTGGTTTTCGTCGACCTGGCTGCACGCGAAACTCGCGCTGGTAATCATCTTGTCAGGTGTCCACGGTTTCTTTTCCCGCTGGGTTAAGGATTTTGCGGCTGACCAGAATACGCGAAGCCAGAAATTCTATCGAATTATCAATGAGGTGCCGACGGTGCTGATGATCTTCATCGTCATCCTGGTAGTGGTGAAGCCGTTCTGATGGCGATGTCAGCCTAAATCTTAAGACGTTAGGCCTGCTTGCGGACGGTCGAACGATTTTCTATATTGGCGAAATCCCACCCAACGCAGGCGGATGTGGTTGCGTTCCGGTTTCCCAGGAGACCGGCCGCCGCATCAGGTTTGCAGCCTTACCGGCGCTTTCCTTGCTCAGACCTGCGGACTTCTTCCTTTTTGGCATGTCCGCACTTTCTTAAAGCCACCTCGCACCCCTCTCCCCAAAGTACTCCACAGGACCACCCCAATGCGGGAAATAAAACTCCAAGACCTTAAATCTCAAACGCCGGCCGAGCTTGTTGCGTTCGCTGAAGAGAAAGGGGTCGAAAACGCCAGCACCATGCGCAAGCAGGAGCTGATGTTCGCCATTCTCAAGCAACTCGCGATCCAGGAAATCGACATTATCGGTGAGGGCGTCGTCGAAGTTCTTTCCGACGGCTTCGGATTCTTGCGCTCGCCCGATGCCAATTATTTACCCGGACCTGACGATATCTACGTCTCGCCCTCGCAAATCCGCCGCTTCGGGCTTCGCACCGGCGACACCATCGAAGGCCATATCCGCAGCCCAAAGGAAGGCGAACGCTATTTCGCGCTGTTGAAAGTGAACACGCTCAATTTCGAGGACCCGGAAAAATCCAAGCACAAAGTCAATTTCGACAATCTGACGCCGCTGTTCCCGGATCAGCGTTTCCGGCTCGAATTGGAAGACCCCACCAGAAAGGACCTTTCTGCAAGGGTTATCGACATTGTCGCTCCGATCGGGAAAGGCCAGCGCGCACTGATCGTGGCGCCGCCGCGCACCGGCAAGACGGTGCTGATGCAGAACATCGCGCACTCGATCACGGCCAACCATCCCGAATGCTATCTGATCGTGCTCTTGATCGACGAACGTCCGGAAGAAGTCACCGACATGCAGCGCTCGGTGAAGGGCGAGGTGGTTTCATCCACCTTCGACGAGCCTGCGGTGCGCCACGTCCAGGTCGCCGAGATGGTGATCGAGAAGGCCAAGCGCCTGGTTGAGCACGGCCGCGATGTGGTGATTCTGCTCGACTCGATCACGCGCCTTGGCCGCGCCTACAACA
>VAZG01000390.1 GCA_005885285.1 Alphaproteobacteria bacterium
ACGAGGCCGACCAGGCCCTCATGCGCGCTCAGCACCGTGCGATGCACGGCGTCGCGGTTGAGGCCCTCGGTGGCGTAAAGCTCGAGCGTATTGTCGACGCGCAGCACGTAGCAGGAGCAGACCTCGGCCACCATATTGGCCGCGATCAGCACCACGATCTTGTCCAATCGTTCCTGCGCGCTGACCTGCTCCGCCATGGTTTCGCGAAGCCGTCTCAGCAAGACGCGGGGGCCTCCCGACGCGCTCCGCATGTGCTGTGATCCCCCTTCCATCAAGCCAGCCCGACGTGGCGCCGGGAACTGACGCTAAACTCACCCAAAACAACGATTTTATTCGTTCGGCGCCGTCACAAGCCCTCTCATCCGGGCCGAATCAGGATAGCCAAAACTGTGACACAGTTTGCGGCAGCCCACTGCTTGCAGGCCGTATAGCGAATTGAAGCTTGTTTTGCCAAGCAAAACGCCTGCCAGCGGCGATCACGGCTTGGTTGACCGGATGTTGCGACTGCTAAGAAAAAATCTTGCTAAACCTGGTCGAGCCCATAGAGCGTATGCAGCGTGCGTACCGCAAGCTCGGTATAGGCGGCATCAATCAGCACCGAGAACTTGATCTCGGAGGTGGTGATGGCGCGGATATTGATGTTGCGCGCGGCGAGCGCCGCAAAGGCCTTGGCCGCGACGCCGGCATGGCTGCGCATGCCGCTGCCGATCACCGAAACCTTGGCGACGTCGGTGGCGCTGTCGAGCCGCGCATAGCCGATTTTGCTCTTGGCCGAGGTGATGGTGTCGCGGGCACGGCCATAGTCCGAGGCCGGCACGGTGAAGGTGAGGTCGGTGGTCTTGCCGTCCTCGGAGACGTTCTGCACGATCATGTCGACGTTGATGTTGGCTTCCGCCAGCGGCCCGAAGATCGAGGCGGCGACACCCGGCTTGTCCTGGATCTGGCGCACGGAAATCTGGGCCTCATCCTTGGAAAAGGCGATGCCGGTGACGATGTGGTTTTCCATGATCTCCTCCTCGCCGCAGATCAGCGTGCCCGGCGGCTGGTTGGCGTGCGGGTCGATATCTTCGGGCTTGTCGAAACTGGACCGGACGAAGATCGGCATGTTGTGCACCATGCCGAGTTCCACCGAGCGGACCTGCAGCACCTTGGCGCCTTGCGAGGCCAGTTCAAACATGTCCTCGAACGCGATCCTGTCCAGCCGGCGCGCCTTCGGAACCACACGCGGGTCCGTCGTATAGACGCCATCGACATCGGTATAGATATCGCAGCGGTCGGCATGGATGGCGGCGGCGACCGCGACCGCCGAAGTGTCGGAACCGCCGCGCCCGAGCGTCGTGATTCGTCCGGTCTGCGGGTTGATGCCCTGGAAGCCGGAGATGACGGCAACTTCCTTGCGGTCCTTGAAGCGGTTGATGATCTCGGTGCCGTCGATGTCGAGAATGCGCGCCGAGGCATGGGCATCGCTGGTCCGAATCGGGATCTGCCAACCCTGCCAGGAACGCGCCTGGATGCCGAGCCCCTGCAGCATGATCGCCAAAAGCCCGGCAGTCACCTGTTCGCCGGAGGCGACCACCGCGTCATATTCACGCGCATCGTGCATCGGGGAGGCCTCGCGGCACCAGTCCACCAACTCATTGGTCTTGCCGGCCATCGCCGACACCACCACGGCGACGTCATGGCCCGCGTCGACCTCGCGCTTCACATGGCGCGCGACGTTGCGGATACGTTCAATATTGGCGACGGATGTGCCGCCGAACTTCATCACGAGGCGGCCCATGACGAGGCGTGCTTTCCCTAAAGAGGATAAGTTAATGGCCCAAGCGGAAAGCGGAGGCGCCCGGGCCAAAACGCGCGTATACATAGCGATGGAGCCGGGGGCAAGCCGGTTCCTTCCAACCCCAGGGAATGATTCGGTTAAGGTAATTGAGGCGAGTAGATGGGGCGTTATATCGACCATATCCTGCAACCGGGCGAGAAGGTGCTGTATTCGACCAATGCACACTGGGTGTTTTATCTCCCGGCGATCGCGGCCTGGATCGCAGCGCTGGTGCTGTTGATCCTGTCGCGGAGCACAACGGCCGAAGGCCTCGTCCTGTTGTGCCTGTCAGCCTCCGCGGTAGTGGCGCTCGTGGCATTGTATTGGACGGCAAAAGCCTGGTTCCACCGCTGGACCACCGAGACCGACGTCACCAACCTGCGCATCGTGCACAAGACCGGGTTCATCAAGCGGCGTACCTTTGAAATGGCGCTCGACAAGGTCGAGAGCGTCGACGTCAACCAGAGCATCCTCGGCCGCATCCTCAATTATGGCGACGTCACCATCCTCGGCGTCGGCGAGGGCAAGGAAACCATTTCGACCATCGCCTCGCCGCTGGATTTCCGCAACCATATCACCGCGCGATAGAACGCACCTCGACCATGGCCATGCAACAGAATTCTCGCGCGAATGGTCCCGGTGGCGGGGGTTCGACGGTCGATCCGGTCGAGATCGCCAAGTTCTCCAGATTGTCGGAGGAGTGGTGGGATCCCCGCGGCAAGATGGCGCCGCTGCACAAGATCAATCCGTTGCGGCTGACCTATATCCGCGATGCCGCCTGCCGCAAGTTCCAACGCAACGCCAAGAGCCTGAATTGCCTCTCCGGCCTGCGCATCCTCGACATCGGCTGCGGTGCGGGACTGCTATGCGAGCCGTTTACCCGTCTCGGTGCACAGGTGATCGGCGTCGATCCCTCGGTGAGCAATATCGCAGCCGCCAAGCTGCATGCGGACAAAGGGCACCTGTCGATCGATTATCGCTGCACCACCGTCGAAGAAATGGACGTGCGCGAGCGGTTCGACATCGTGCTCGCCATGGAGGTGATCGAGCATGTCAGCGATATCGGCATGTTCCTCAACCGCTGCGCCGCGATGCTGAAGCCCGGCGGGTTGATGGTGGTCTCGACCTTGAACCGCAACTGGAAGAGCTTTGCGCTCGCGATCGTCGGCGCGGAGTATGTCCTACGCTGGCTGCCGCGCGGCACTCATCAATGGGACAAGTTTGTCACCCCCGACGAACTCGCAAAGCACCTGCTCGACAACAGGCTCGTCATCATCGAACAGACCGGTGTGGTGTATAGCCCGTTCGCCGACAAATGGAGCCTCTCCTCCGACGTGGACGTGAACTACATGGTGGTCGCCGAAGAGATGGTGTAGCGGACCTTCTGTCGTCCCTGCTTTCCGCAGGACACCAGGGGTGGTGTCGCATGCAATCCTGCTGGTTGACCGTTTGACTCGCGCCCGGCACGGTGCGGCGGCTTCCAGCCGGTCAAGATTCCCCACATGTTCGCCATCGCCACGCTCTGGATCCCCTTCACCATCACGGCCGCGCTCGGCCAGGTCGCGCGCAACGCGATGCAGCGACAATTGACCGGTCCGCTCGGCATTTGGGGCGCGACCAATATCCGCTTCCTGTTCGGGTTTCCGTTCTCGATTGTCTTCTTCGCGGTCGTACTGGCTGTATCCGGCGACCATCTGCCGGTGCCGACGGTTTCATTCTGGCCGTGGCTGCTGCTTGGCGCGCTCAACCAGATCGTCGGCACCGGGATGATGTTGCTTGCCATGAACGATCGTTCGTTCGTGGTGACAACCGCGTATCTCAAGACCGAAGCGATCCAGACGGCGATCTTTGGCTTTGTCTTTCTCGGCGATCATCTGACGCTGCTCAAGGTGATCGCGATCCTGATCGCCACTGCCGGCGTCGTCGTTGCTGCATTGCGACCGGGCGCTGCGAAAGGTTTTGCCGATTTGAAGCCGACGCTGCTGGGCCTCGCCGCCGCCGCGTCATTCGCGCTATCGGCGGTCGGCTTTCGTGGCGCGGTGATCGTCGTGCCCGGCGTCTCGTTCGTGACCGCGGCCTCCTACACGCTGGTGCTCGGGCTGTTCGTGCAGACGCTGGTGCTGACAGTCTATCTCCTGGTTCGAGCGCCCGACGTGCTCAAGAAAATACTGGGGCTGTGGCGGCCTTCGATGCTGGCGGGCTTCATGGGCGCGTTCGCCTCGCAATTCTGGTTCCTGGCGTTCGCGCTGACAGCGGCCGCCAATGTGCGCACGCTGGCGCTGGTTGAGGTTTTGTTCGCGCAAGGGGTTGCCTATTACTCGTTCAAGCAGCAGCCCTCGGCGCGCGAACTATCCGGCATCGTGCTGATCGTGATCGGGGTCGCGCTGCTGGTGGCGGCTTAGCCGCCGTGGCGATTGCCTGTGCGGCCGATATAGTTCACCATACGGTTAATCAAACCCCGCCGGCGCGGATCCGGACGCCGCTATAACCATCCAGCTCGAAATCGGAGGTTCGCATGACCTCATACACCGGCGGCTGTACCTGCGGCGCGGTCCGCTACGAAGTCACGGCAGAGCCCGTTCGGAGCTTTCAGTGTCAGTGCCGGGACTGTCAGAGGGATACCGGCGCGGGGCATGCATCGGTCGCGGTGTTCCCTCGTGCCGCCATGCGGGTCACGGGCGACGTCGTCGAAAATCTCAGAGTAGCGGACAGCGGTGCCGAGAAGCGAAAGGGGTTTTGTGGCAACTGCGGCTCGCCGCTCTACAACAAGCCCCACAACGTGCCTGATATGATCGGCGTGTATGTCGGCACGCTCGATGATCCGTCGCAATTCAAGCCTCAGATGGTGATGTTTGCGGCGCGCGGACACGAATGGGATCATCTCGATCCGGCGCTGCCGAGGGTGCCGTATATGCGGCCTTCGTCCTAGCACGCCCGGACTTTAGCGCTTGAACGCGATCAGCACGGCGCCGGCGGCGATCAAGGCGATGCCGAGCCAGCCATTGAGCGAAGGTCGCTCGCCGAGAAACGCCACGCCGAACAGCGCCACCAGCACCACGCTCAACTTGTCGATCGGCGCCACCAGTGTCGCCGGCCCGAGTTTCAACGCGCGGAAATAACATAGCCACGACGCGCCGGTGCCGAGACCGGAAAGCACCAGGAATATCCAGGTCTTCGGCGAGATCGACCCGGGATGGCTGAGCTGGCCGGTGGCGAACAGGATCAACGCGAGCGCGACCAGCACGATGATGGTGCGGATCAAGGTCGCAAGATCGGAGTTGATGCCCTCGACGCCGACCTTGGCGAAGATTGCGGTCAGCGCGGCGAAAACGGCGGACAAGACCGCCCAGACTTGCCAGGAAGAGGTCAGTTCCGGTCCTCCGGCAGCACCGGCAGCGGTGAGACCTCGACGCCCTCCTCGATCAGCGCCCGCGCCTCGTCCGGCGAAGCCTCGCCATAGATCGGCCGGTGCTCGATATCACCGTAATGCATCTTGCGGGCTTCGTTGGGAAAACGCTCGCCGACATTGTCGGCGTGTTTCACGATGTGATCGCGCAGCTCTTTAAGTTTGGCCCGCAGCTCGCGCTCCTGCGCCAGCATCAGCGGTGTCGATTCCGGTGCCGCGACTGGCGTCGCAACTTCCATCGTGGCGGCAGGTGCGGGGGTCTCGCGGCCCTTCTTGCTCACGATCTGCGGGGCCATGATGGCCTTCTCCACCTTGGCGGAGCCGCAGGCCGGGCAGATCACGAGCTTGCGCCGAACTTGTGTCTCGAAGGCGGAAGAGCTTTGGAACCAGCTCTCGAACGAATGCTCGCGTTCGCAGCGTAGCGAGTATCGGATCATGCCGATCCTCGCACCAGGTGCAGATGATCCGGACCGGCTTTGGGGTCGACGACGCTGAAGCGGCGGCCGTGCTGCAGCGATGGTACGCTCTTGCGCGCGGTCTCGACCTTGGCGGGATCGATCTTGGCAAGGAATACGCCGGGCTCGACGCCGCCCTCGGCCAGCACCTCGCCCCAGGGGCCCACGATCAGCGAGTGGCCATAGGTCTCGCGCTTGTTCTCATGCAATCCGGCCTGGGCCGCCGCGAACACGAAGCAGCCGGTCTCGATGGCCCGCGCACGCAGCAGCGTATGCCAGTGCGCTTCCCCGGTCTTGCGGGTGAAGGCGGAAGGCACCGTGAGGAATGCGGCGCCGCTTTCGGCAAGCGCGCGGTAGAGCGCCGGAAAGCGCAAATCGTAGCAGATCGTCAGCCCAATCCGGCCCCACGGCAGGTCGGAGATCACGGCGGTCTCGCCCGGCTGGTAATTGGCCGATTCGCGATAACTCTCGCCGCCTTCCAGATCGATGTCGAACATGTGGATCTTGTCGTAGCTCGCGAGCACGTTGCCCTCGGGCCCGATCAGGAAGGAGCGGTTGACCGCCTTCTCCGGCGAGAAGCGCAATGCCAGCGAACCGATATGAAGATGGATTTTCAGTTCAGCGGCGAGCGCGCGGTACGCTTTCAGCGAAAGATCGTCCTCTTCGGTGGCGATATGCTCGAACAGCGCCTTGCGGTTAAGCTGCATCATGTTGCTTACCTCAGGGGTAAGCACATAGTCGGCGCCTTGCGCGGCTGCCTGTCGAATCAATCGGGTGCCCTGCTCGAGGCTCGGTTCGGGCAGAAGAGAGGTGCGCATCTGCACCATCGCGGCGGTGAAGGTCTTATTGTCGCTCATGGCGAGGCCTTTTCGCCCATCAGCATCGCATCGAGCTTGCCCTCGCGGTCGAGGGCGTAAAGCTCGTCGCAGCCGCCGATATGGGTTGCGCCGATGAAAATCTGCGGAAACGTCGTGCCGACGCCGGCACGATCGTACATCTGCTGGCGAAATGCGGAGTTCCTGGCGACGTCGAATTCGGTGAACGCGGCCTTCTTGCGGTTCAGCAGCGATTTGGCCGCGCTGCAATAGCCGCAGCCCGGGCGGGTGTAGATTTCGATGGCAGCAGTCATGGTCCGCTTCTGTTGGAAAAACTACCCGATTATATGGGAGGGCGGTGGGTATCCACAACCCGGGCGAACACCAGCACGTCGACAGTAGCGGCTTTGGCGCGCAGCAATGCCCGCGCGCAGGCATCGACCGTGGCGCCGGACGTCAGGACATCGTCGATCAGGACCACACGGCGGCCCTGGACCTCGGATTGGCGCTCTGCCGATACCTTGAATGCGCCCTGCACATTGCTGGCGCGCTGTGGCCGCGACAGCCCGACCTGCTGCTCGGTCGCGCGGACGCGCCGGAGCAACTCCCCTCTGACCTTGACACCGCTTTGGCGTTCGATCGCGCGCGCCAGCGCGCCCGACTGATTGTAACGCCGGCTCCAGGCTCGCCGCCAATGCAGCGGAACAGGAATCAGCCAGTCAGCCTCGTTGAGCAGTTCCTGGCCGGCGCGCGCCATCCAGCGGCCCATCGCCGGCGCCAGATCGGTGCGGTCCTGGTATTTCAGCGCATGTACCAGCGTTTTCGCGACGTCGTCATAACGCACGGCGGCGCGGGCGCGGGCGTAGGCCGGGGGACTAGCGATCGCTTCCATCGACAACAGTTCAGGCCCGGGATCGTAGACAAAGGGAATCCCGAGCCTCGGGCAAAATGGCCTCGCGATGAACGACAGTTTCGACCAGCATTGCGCGCAGACGCCTTCGCCGTCGACCGGTTCGCGGCAGGCGACGCACAGCGTCGGCAGCGCGACGTCGAGCACGAGCCGGGCGGCATTCCTCCATGCGCTGCGGCACGAATTCAGCGCGTGGCGCAAATGGGTGGAAATCGAAGGTGGTGGTGATGCGTCGGCGTCCATGCGCCAAGCTAGCGCCGGCCGGCGCGGCGCTCAAGCCGGGCGAAGGGAAAGTAAAGGCTGGATTGCCAGTGTGCCATCGATCGGCGTAACCAACCGGCATGGCTTCCCATCCGATCCCCGCCGCGCCAACCTTGTTTGACCGCAGATTGTTGCGGGCGCGGCAGAGCCGTGCGTTCAAACAGGGGCCTGTCACCTTCCTGCTCGATCGTGTGGCCGAAGAGATGGCGGAGCGGCTGGCCGCAGTGAAGCGGGATTTTGCCGAGGCCGCCGACATCTGGACACCCGGCGATGCCTTGCGAAAGCCGCTCGCCGACCGTCTCAAATCCTTCACACACCTCGATGTCTTGGGAGATCCGCAGGAAGTTCTGCCGTTTCAGCAGGAAACGCTCGATCTCGTCGTATCCGCGCTCGCGCTGCAGTTCGTCAATGATCTGCCCGGCGTCCTCGCGCAGATCCGCCGCGCGCTGAAGCCGGACGGGCTGTTGCTGGCGGCGATGATCGGCGGCGATACGCTTAACGAACTTCGCCAATGCTTTGCCGCGGCGGAAGCGCAGCTCGAAGGCGGGGTGTCGCCGCGGGTCGCGCCGTTCGCGGATTTGCGCGACGCAGGCCACCTGTTGCAGCGCGCGGGGCTCGCGCTGCCGGTCACCGATGTCGATCGCATCGTGGTCCGCTATGACAGCGCATTCGCGCTAATGGCCGATATCAGGCGGATGGGCGCGAGCAATATCCTGGTCGAGCGACGACGCGCGCCGACCCGCCGCGCCACCATGCTGCGGATGGCGCAGCTTTACGCCAAGCGCTTCGCCGATGCCGACGGCCGCATCCGCGCCACGTTCGACGTGGTCTGGCTGTCGGGCTGGGCTCCGCATGAAAGCCAACAGAGGCCGCTCAAGCCGGGATCGGCGACGGCGAGCTTGGCGGAGGCGGTGAAGAAAACGAAGCCGAAGTAGCAATGTCATTGCCGGGCTTGACCCGGCAATCCATCATGCTTCGCAAGGATATTTTGAAGATTGATGGATACGCGGGTCAGGCCCGCGTATGACGACCGGGGGCGTTTGGCCCTCTCGCTTCACATCAACAGATCGACCAGATGCGGGATCAGCGGAATATCCGCCGCCGGCATCGGATATTCGCGCAGCTTGTTGGCGCGGACCCAGGCGAGATTCTGGCCCTCGCGTGCGATCACGCTGCCCTCCCAGCGGCGGCAGATGTAGAGCGGCATCAACAAATGGAAACTGTCATAGGCATGGCTCGCGAAGGTCAGCGGCGCCAGACACGCCTCGCTGACGGTGATGCCGATCTCTTCGTGCAGTTCGCGGATCAAGGTTATTTCCGGCCGCTCGCCCGGCTCGACCTTGCCACCGGGGAATTCCCACAAGCCCGCCAGCGCCTTGCCTTGCGGCCGCTGCGCGATCAGCACGCGCTTGTCGGCATCGACCAGTGCGCAGGCAACCACCAGAGTAAGTTTGAGATCGGCCATGCGTCGCTGCTTCAGGAGCGGTAATCGCCGTTGATCGCGATATATTCCTTGGTGAGATCGCAGGTCAGCACGCGGTCGCGGCCTTTGCCGAGGCCGAGCGCGATTCTGATCTGGATCTTGGGATTCTTCATCGCGGAGGAGACTTCTTCCTCGTTGTAGGATGGATCGCGCGCACCGCTTTTGGCGACGCGGATGCCGTTGAACGAGATCGCCAGCTTGTCGCGATTGGCGGGCTCGCCGGCCTTGCCGACCGCCATCACCACGCGGCCCCAATTGGCATCCTCGCCGGCAATCGCGGTCTTCACCAGCGGCGAATTCGCCACCGACATCGCGATCCTGCGCGCGGAAGCCTTCGACACCGCGCCTTCGACGATGATTTCGACCAGCTTGCGCGCACCTTCGCCGTCGCGCGCCACCTGTTCAGCGAGATCGGCCAATACGGCACGAAAGGCCTTGGTGAAGGCCTTCAGCCGCGGATCGCCGGCGCGGCTGATTTTTGGCGCGCCGTTCGCCGCCGCCGTGCCGGTGGCAAAGGCCAGCAGCGTATCCGAGGTCGAGGTGTCGCCGTCGACGGTCACGGCGTTGAATGTGTCCTCGACGCCGCCCTTGAGCAGCGATTGCAGCGCGCCGGCCGAAATCGGCGCGTCGGTGAACACGAACGCCAGCATGGTCGCCATGTCCGGCATGATCATGCCGGAGCCTTTGGCCATGCCGTTGATCGTGACTTTTGCCTTGCCGAGCTTCACGGTCGCCGTCGCGACCTTCGGAAAGGTGTCGGTGGTCATGATCGCCCTGGCAGCGCTCATCCAATCGGTCGGCTCGGCTTGCTCCGCCAGCGTTCCGAGCAGGCCGTTGAATTTGGTGGCGTCGAGCGGCTCGCCGATCACGCCGGTGGAAGCGAGGAAAACCTCATTGGTGCTGCAGCCGGCGGCCTTCGCCGCAATCGCGGCCGTCAGCGCGGTGGCCTGCCGCCCGGTCTTGCCGGTGAAGGCATTGGCGTTGCCGGAATTTACCACCAGCGCGCGCGCCTCACCGCGCTTGAGTTTGGCGCGGCACCAATCCACCGGCGCCGACGGGCATTTGGATTTGGTAAAGACGCCGGCGACTGAAGTGCCCTGGTCCAGCAGCGCGAGCAGCACATCGGTGCGGCCCTGGTAACGGATGCCCGCGGCGGCGGTCGCGAGCCTGACGCCCGCGATCACAGGCATGTCGGGATTTTTTGTCGGCGCGAGGGGCGAGATGGATGACATGGGGAAATTCCGAAAAGACCAACAAAATAGATCGTCATGGCCGGATTTATTCCGGCCATCCACGTCTTGCTCGCTGAACGAATTTCAAGACGTAGATGGCCGGGACAAGCCCGGCCATGATGGTTGTAAATACTATTGGCTTCGCAGAAGGGATAGCGAATTCTTACTTCTTCGCCGGCGCCATCTTGGAGTCGGCGGGCTTGGCCGGATCGGTCGGCTTGGTGTCGGTCTTAGTCGTGTCGGCCGTCTTGTCCATCCGCTCGATCTTGGCCGAATCGCGCAGCTTGCCGACATAATCGGCCTGCGCCTTGCGCGTCACATAGGTCTCGATCTGACCCTTGACCTGATCGAAATCCGGCGCCTTGCGCTTGCGCTTTTCCTCGACCTTGATGACGTGCCAGCCGAACTGCGACTTCACCGGATCGGAGATCTTGCCAGGCTCGAGCGAGAAGGCCACCGAGGAGAATTCCGGCACCATCTGATCCTTGGTGAAGAAGCCGAGATCGCCGCCGTCGGAGGCGCCGGGGTCCTTGGATTTCTTCTTGGCGAGCTCGGCGAAATCGGCGCCCTTCTTCAGGTCTTCCTCGACCGCCTTGGCGTCATCCTCGGTCTCGACCAGAATATGGCGGGCGTGCACTTCCTCCTCGCCCGTGATCTCCTTGGAGGCCTGCTCGTAGACCTTCTTCATGGCGTCGTCGGTGGTCGCGGCCTTGCCTTCGCTCGCAAGCAGGCTGTCCATCAAAAGCCGGCTGCGCGTGAACGCCAGCCGCTTCTTGAAATCCTCGCCATCCTGGACCTTCTTGTCCTCGGCGGCCTTGGACACGATCCTCATGTCGATCAGGAACGCCAGCACGTTCTCGTCCTTGGTAGCCGGGTCCATCTGGGCGAGGCTCGGTCCGAGTTCTTCCTCGGCGAGCGCGACATCGCTCTGACGGATTTCGGCGCCATTGACCTTGGCGAGCACTTTGTCTTCGGCGCGGGCCGGGCCCGCGTATAGCGCGATGGCGAGACAGCCCACCGCCGCGGAGGCCAAGCCAAGGCGCAAGCCGGTTTTCATTACCGGGAACAAAGCGGTCATGGAAAATCCTTATCTTGGAGAAGGGTAAAATCGACCGGCCGGACACTCGCCCAATCATGCGACCTTGGCAACGCGAAAAGTCTGTCAAAATCATGAATTCCTTGACAGCTTCGCGCCATCGGCAAGGCCTTGGCGCCGTTGACAAGCCTGCCACCCGGCCATATCTCTGCCGTCATCGTGTCAATGGCGATGGCGCTTATTTTGCTGCGTTTTTGGCCGTTGAACCTTGGATTGCTTAATTCCCACTCATTGGCGGATGTTCCCCAAGTTCGGGGATTTTGCCGCGACGCGTCACGGTGAGTTGATAAGCAACTTGGTGGACCACGTCACGGCTGCAACGCATGAACCGCGAAGACAGGAATTCGGCATGATCGGCGCGCTCGCCCGCAAATTTTTCGGCTCCGCCAACGACCGGCGGGTGAAGGGCTATCAGGCCCGCGTCGACGCCATCAATGCGCTCGAGCCGGAAGTCGCCGCACTGTCCGACGAGGCGCTGAAGGCCCGCACCGCCGAATTCAAGCAACAGATCGCAGACGGCAGGACGCTCGACGACATCCTGGTCCCGGCATTTGCCACCGTGCGCGAGGCCGCCAAGCGCACGCTCGGGCAGCGGCATTTCGACGTGCAATTGATCGGCGGCATGGTGCTGCACGAGGGCGACATTGCCGAGATGAAGACCGGCGAAGGCAAGACGCTGGTGGCGACCCTAGCGGTCTATCTCAACGCGCTGGCTGGCCGAGGCGTTCATGTCGTCACCGTCAACGACTACCTCGCCCGCCGCGACTCCGAATGGATGGGGCAGATCTACAATTTCCTCGGCCTCACCGTCGGTGTGATCGTCCATGGGCTGGATGATGCCGAGCGCAAGGAAGCCTATTCGCGCGATATCACCTACGGTACCAACAACGAATACGGCTTCGACTATTTGCGCGACAACATGAAGTACCGCCTGGAGGACATGGTCCAGCGCGGCCACTTCTATGCCATCGTCGACGAAGTCGACTCGATCCTGATCGACGAGGCGCGCACGCCGCTGATCATCTCCGGTCCGCTCGACGACCGCTCGGATTTCTATAACACCATCGACACCTTCTTCCCGAAGCTCGATAAGACCGATTACGAGGTCGACGAGAAGCAGCGCACGGTGACCTTGACCGAAGCGGGCATGGAAAAAATCGAGACCCTGCTGCGCGATGCCGGCCAGCTCAAGGGCGATTCGCTCTACGACGTCGAGAACGTCTCCGTCGTGCACCACATCAACCAGGCACTGCGCGCCCACACCCTGTTCACGCGCGACAAGGACTACATCGTCCGCGACGGCGAAGTCGTTATCATCGACGAGTTTACCGGCCGCATGATGCCGGGTCGGCGCTATTCGGAAGGCCTGCATCAAGCGCTCGAGGCGAAAGAGCATCAGCAGGTGCAGCCGGAAAACCAGACGCTGGCTTCGATCACCTTCCAGAATTACTTCCGGATGTACGAAAAGCTCTCCGGCATGACCGGTACGGCCGCGACCGAGGCCGACGAATTGTTCGACATCTACAAGCTCGAGGTCGTGGAGATCCCGACCAACTTGCCGGTAGCGCGTCTCGACGAGGACGATGAGGTCTATCGCACCCAGAACGAGAAATATGCCGCGATCCTTGCCGAGATCGAGCGCGCCAACAAGCGGCTGCAGCCGGTCCTGGTCGGCACCGCCTCGATCGAGAAATCCGAAGTGCTCGCCGAATACCTCAAGAAGCACGGCTACAAGCAGATCGATTTCGGCAGTCCAGGCGCGCTGGACAAGCTCTATGCCGCGGCGCGCGCGGGCAAGCCGGCCAAATTGTTCGCGGTGTTGAATGCGCGCTTCCACGAACAGGAAGCCTATATCGTGGCGGAGGCCGGCGTCCCCGGCGCGATCACGATCGCGACCAACATGGCGGGCCGCGGCACCGACATCAAACTCGGCGGTTCGCTCGAGATGCGGATCCAGCAGGAAACCGCTGCGATTGCCGACGAGCCCGAGAAGGCCGCGAGGATCGAGCGCATCAAGGCCGACGTCGAGCGGTTCCGCGAGATCGTGCTGAAGGCGGAAGACGCGATCGAGATCGAACCAGCCAAGGGCAACAAGCCCGCGAAGACGTCGAGCCGGCCCGGTGGCCTCTACATCATCGGCTCGGAACGCCATGAATCGCGGCGCATCGACAACCAGCTTCGCGGCCGCTCCGGCCGCCAGGGCGATCCCGGGCGCTCGAAATTCTTTCTCTCGCTGGAAGACGATCTGATGCGGATCTTCGGGTCCGACCGGCTCGACTCGATGCTGACGCGGTTGGGGCTGAAAGAGGGCGAAGCCATCATCCATCCCTGGATCAACAAGGCACTGGAAAAGGCACAGCAGAAGGTCGAAGCGCGCAACTTCGACATCCGCAAGAATCTCTTGAAGTTCGACAACGTCCAGAACGACCAGCGCAAGGTGATCTTCGACCAGCGCGTCGATCTGATGAAGAGCGACAGCGTGGCCGACATGGTCGCGGACATGCGCCGTGACTTCGTCGACGATGTCGTCGCCAAGCATGTGCCCGAACATGCCTATGCCGAGCAGTGGGACGTCGCCGGCCTGAGGGAAGAATTGAAGCGGGTGCTCGACATCGATCTGCCGGTCGACGAATGGGCCAAGGAAGAGGGCATTGCCGACGAGGAATTGCTGACGCGCATCGAGCAACGCGTCGACGAGCACATGGCGGCCAAGGTCGCCCAGTGGGGCCCCGATGTGATGCGTTACATCGAGAAGACCATTCTCTTGCAGACGCTCGATCATCTCTGGCGCGAGCACCTCATCATGCTCGATCATCTGCGTCAGGTGATCGGCCTGCGCGGCTACGGCCAGCGCGATCCGCTGCAGGAGTACAAGTCCGAAGCGTTCGGCCTCTATGAGGCGATGACCGCGCATCTGCGCGAGGCGGTGACGGCGCAGTTGATGCGGGTCGAGATCGTGCCGCCGGAAGAGCAGCAGCCGGCGTTGCCGCCGATGGAGGCGCACAAGTTCGATCCCAATACCGGCGAGGACGAATTGGCGTTCGCCGATGTTTCGCTGGTGCCTCAGGCCAACGCCGCCACTGCTGCCGACCGCGATCCCAAGAATCCGGCGAGCTGGGGCAAGGTCGGCCGCAACGAGGATTGCCCGTGCGGAAGCGGCAAGAAGTACAAGCACTGCCACGGCAAGTATGCGTGAGCGCTAGCGACCGATAGCTTCGAAGGGTAGGCTAAAGCGAAGCGAGCCCACCATCTGCCGTCGTTCTGCAGCTTCAATTGGTGGGCACGGCGCGAACGGCGCTTTTGCCCACTACTTCTCTGATCGAGTGCCTCTTACTTCGCGGCAGAGAAGCGGCTGTCGAACGAGTTTGTCTGCACGATCGGCTGCGAACCGGCGACCAGCGTGTCCTTGGGAGCGGGTGCTTCGGCGACAGGCGCGCTATCGCTCACTGACGGTTTAGGTTGCGGGCGCGTGGCGGCTTGCCGGGTCTCGGCCGGCTTCGTTTCGGCGGGCTTCGATGCCGCACCCTTGGGGGCTGCCGCTTCCGACCGCGGCGCTTGCTCGCCGCGCTTGGCCTCCGGCTTCGGCTTTGCCGGAGATGGCGGCGGTGTGGCCGCGGTGGTGTCGGCTGTACCGCCGAGGCCAATCTTGCGCGCAAGGTTGCTGAAGAAACCGTCGGACTGCGCGGTTGGCGCCGCGGACGCCACCCGGGTCGGCGGTGCCGGTGCCGGGGCGGGCGTCAACGCCGGCGCTGCGACGACAGGCTCATCCGCGCCGGGGGCGTGCGGGGGATTGACGGTGGAGGGGATCGTGCCCGGCGCGCGGGAGAACCCGGAAAGCGACAGGCTCTGGCCTTCGCCGCCCTCCGACAACCCGGTATTGCCGCCGGGGACGCGCGCGGCGAACACCTGGTTCATGCCGCCGTCGATGCCGGTGTTGAGCTTGGCAACCGGCGTGCCCTTCGCAACCAGCTTCGCGTATTCGGCTTGCTCCTGCTCCTGCTTCTCGCGCACGGCGTCGGCAATCTCGTCGGGGATCACATAGGCGGGGCACTTGGCCGAAGCCTGGAACATCGGATCCTGCTTGGCATCCGGCGGCTTGACCGCGTCAAACACGTATTTCTTCTCGCAGAAATTGACCTTTGGCTCCTGCCGCGTGACCTCGAAATGATCGTAGCCTTCCTTGATCATCTTCCAGAACGGCATGTTCGGGTTGTTGCGGTGCTTCGCCATGTTGATCGGCGTCATCCGGAACGGATAGGCCTGGAACTGAAACGCCTTCTGGCCGCCGAAGAAGGATTCGCGGCCGAGCGCATAGATCTCCATGATCTGTTCGTCGGTCATCGCGTAACAGCCGCGCGAGGAGCAATCGCCATGCACCATGAGCTGCGACCCGGTATGTCCTAACGCCTGGTCATAGGCGTTGGGGTAGCCGGTGTTGAATGACAGATAATACGCCGACTGCGGATTCATCTGGCCCGGCGTGATCGAATAAAAACCTTCCGGCGCCTGGCGGTCGCCTTCGCGCACCTTGGGTCCGAGATCTCCCGACCAGCGGCAGATCGGATAGGTCTTGAGCAGCGTGAAGCGGCCGGAGCGATCCTGCTTCCAGACCTCGAGTTCGGCTTCCTGCTTGAACAGGCGGACCAGGATCGGCGATTGCAGATCCATGTCCTTTTCGGTCATCGCCGCGATCAGTTTGGGTGGGACCGGCTGGTTGGCCTTCGCGTTGGCCGCGAGTGAAATCTCGTCGCTATCGCATCCGGCCAATAGCGCACCGGCCGCAAGCGCGGCAGAGGCGATAAGCGCGCGAACAAGCGTGCGATAGTTCAATGCAAAGCTCCACACCCACCGGGCAATGTTCGCAACCCCAACACTTGTTCAAGCATGATCTTGTCGGAAAACCGGAACCCCACTTTTCCGGATCATGCTCTAGCGTTCATGCCCTGAAGCCATTGACTAAAATCTTACCCTTAACGCCGCCCTGCTCGCAACCCGAACAGAGCCTCGCACCGGGTTCCCTGACGCCATAGTCAATAGAAGTTAAATAATGCGGTCTGGGCCTAATTGCGGCCAAAATGGCTAATTTTGGCAAAAAAGGGCGTTAACGCCCCGTTAACGGGCAGTTTTCCGCAGGATTTGGGGGTTTCAGCCCAGTTTCCGGCCGATATCGAGGAATTTCTGCCGGCGTTGCTTGCGGATCATCTCGGCGTCGAGGTTGCGCAATTCATCAAAGGCTTGCGCGATCGCTTCGCCTGTAGTCGCGATCATGGCCGCCGAATCACGGTGCGCACCGCCCACCGGCTCCTTCAGGATGGTGTCGATGACGCCGAAACGCAGCATGTCCTGCGCCGTGATCTTCATGTTGGTGGCAGCTTCCTGGGCCTTGGTGCCGTCGCGCCACAGGATTGATGAGGCCGCCTCCGGCGAAATCACACTGTAGATCGCGTGTTCGAACATCAGCACGCGGTTGGCGGTCGTGATCGCGATCGCGCCGCCCGACATGCCTTCGCCGGTGACGATTGCGACATTGGGCACGCCCAATGACAGGCAGGCATCAGTGGAGCGCGCGATCGCCTCGGCCTGGCCGCGCTCTTCGGCGCCGATGCCAGGATAGGCGCCGGCGGAATCGACGATCGACAGCACGGGAATGCCGAATCGTTCGGCCATCTCCATCAACCGAACCGCCTTGCGGTAACCTTCCGGACGCGCCATGCCGAAATTGTGCTTGATGCGGGAGTCGGTGGAGGCACCTTTTTCCTGTCCCATCACGCAGATGCTCTCGCCGCGGAAACGGCCGAAGCCGCCCATCAGCGCTTCGTCCTCGCCGAACTTGCGGTCACCGGCGAGCGGCGTGAATTCGG
>VAZG01000225.1 GCA_005885285.1 Alphaproteobacteria bacterium
CAGCGCAATGGAGTGACCCTTTGACCTTTGATCTAGAAGGCTATTTTTACCGCCAGTGCTGACTGGGCAGCCGCCCCTGCTCACGCGGGGACCTCAAGTGGAACCCGTAAACGATATTTTCAATTCTTGGTCGGGCACCGAACAGACAAGGGTTTCAGGACGGAATTACGTTTTTCCATCATGCCGAGGACGTCGAAACCCGATCCAGAGCTATTGCCAATCCACCGTCCGCGCTGCCCCGACTGCCACATGCGGATGGTGACGGCTGACGTGACGCCCGGGCCTGCGGGTTTCGAATATCGCAGCTACGAATGCCCAAAGTGCGCCCACACCGAAACCAGGATTGAGGACAGCGATCCGCTTGACGTGATTGGTTGGATCGCCCACGAGACGGGGCCGCCGCATGTGCGGCAAGCCGGCAATGGAACAGATCCGCGACAGCAAACGGATAATCCAGTATCGACGAAATAGCACCTATCCATGGCTCGACCGATTAAAAACCCGCGGCCCAGGCTTGATCTGGAAGCCGAAGCGCTGGCAGCCCTCGAAAAGGCCCGTGCGATGCCGCACGGTCCGGAGCGGATCGAGGCGATGAAGCAAGCCGGCATTCTGCGCAATGCAGCCGACCTTCGCGGACTGCTTTTCGCCAAGCCGGGAAGGCCTCCGAAGCCCTGAGTTTCGCAGCTAGTCTAGCGCAAATGGAGGAGGACCATGATCGCGGAAGAGTTCGATTCCCGGACCATCGCCAACATGGAGGTTGCTCTCGAGCGGGCGTGCAAGATGCTATCGATCGGGGCCGAGCAGCACGCCAACCGCCGCTATCTTGCCAGCAGGATCATTGAATGCGCTCAGCGCGGCGACATCACCCTTCGAAGTCTCACTGAAGCCGGTTGCCTTGCGGCAAGCGAACTTCGTGCGCGAAAGCCCAACTTTGCGAAGTCGTGATTTGAAAAAGCCAAAGGCCATCCAATCGGCGGCTGGACATTGATCGCCAGCCTCAGGAAACTATCGGCTCGGGCCTTTTCCTCCTCTGTCCGCTACCGGACATAGGGGGAATAATTCTTGCTATGTCGGGTACTTGGCGTAGCCTTTACGCATTATCGGTTATCCAGCCTAGGCACCGATAGCTGAGAGTTCTTTGCGCTCCCGCCTGTCACAGGGGAGTGCATGCGATGAAGAACCTTTTGCTCAGCCTGCTTCTCCCGTCCGACCTGAAGTATCTCGAACCGCATTTGAAGCCGGCGCGCTTCGACCAGCATCATGTGTTGTTCGAGGCGGACGAACAAATCCGCCATGTCTACTTTCCAACCAGCGCGGTGGTCTCCCTCGTCGTTACCCTTTCGACCGGAGAAATGGTTGAAGCTGCGATGGTCGGGGTCGATGGCGTGGTGGGCGCGTCCGCGGCGCTCGACGGCAAGATGGCGCTGAGCCGCGGCATCGTTCAACTCGGCGGCGAGATTATCGTGTGCGATACCGAGGCGCTGAAATCCACCGCGCTGCAAAGCCCTCAATTGCTTGCCCTGCTGATCCGCCATGAGCAGACCGTTTACGCCCAGGCCCAGCAGTCGGCAGCCTGTTTCGCGACGCATCAGGTGGTCGCGAGGCTCTCGCGCTGGCTGCTTCGCGCAAGGGACTTATCGGGCAGCGACACGCTGCCGTTCACCCAGGAGTATCTCGCGGAAATGCTGGGCGTGCGCAGGACCAGCGTAACCGTGGTGGCCCACACGTTGCAGGCGGCCGGACTGATCAAATACTCCCGCGGGAGGATTCAAATACTGAATACCGAAGGGCTGCAGGACAGCGCGTGCGAGTGTTACGGGACCGTCAAGGCCCAGTACGCGCGGCTGCTCGGACCAACCGCTTTGAAATAAAGCCGGGTTTTGGGATTTGCCGGGCCTTCATCCGGCAGCGGCCGGCGGCCGCTTCGCGATGCCCTCGATGAACAGATCGAGGATCGCCTCGGCGGTGCGCTCAGTTTCGGCCTTCACCACGCCCCAGCGCGGAAAATGGCCATCGATGCTCATCCGCGCAAAGCCGTAGACCAGCGCGCGGCCGGCGATCAATACGGGCTTCAGCTCGCCCGTGCGCAACGCTCCTTGCGCAAAAGCCTCCGCCAGCATCCGCTCCGACATGGCGATCAATTCGGCGTTGTCGCGCGACAGTTCGCCTGCCCCGTCGTGATCGAAATACCTGCCGCTCGAGATGATCTCGAAATAAGCGGGATTGCGGATCGCCCAGCGCAGATAAGCGAGGCCAAAGTTGCGAAAGCGGCGCAAGGGCTGATCGGCCGGCACTTCCGAAAGCGCGGTTTCGATCTCGGCGCGGAAGCGGCGCTGGGCTTCCTCGGCGACCGCCGTCATCAGCGCATCCCGGCTTTCGAAATGCCGGAACGGCGCGCCCGGCGAGACGCCGGCGCGGCGGGCGGCCTCGCGTACGCTCACCGCCGCGGCCCCGCGCCGCTCGGCCAATTGCAGCGCCGCGTCGACCAGGACGCGCCGCAGGTCGCCATGGTGATAGGGCTTAGGCGGCGAGCGGCGCAACGGCCGGTGTTTGGGTCTCGGCAACGCGGGCATAGGTAAACTGTAGCATCACCCACTCGTGAATGTAAGCACCGATTACACCAATTGACCTGTTGCTCTCACCGCATGTAACTGGCGATTACATGAGGGAGCGGGCGATAAAGGAGCGGACGATGGCATTGCGTCGTCAGGACTGGTTCGAAGGCTGGCGGCTGTTCGGCGTGCTGACGCTGACCGTGATCGCATCGTGCATCTGGATCGCCGGTACGCGGCAGTTCGAGGTCGAGGGCATCCGCATGGTGATCCGCTTCACCGCGCGAACCTCGCTTATCCTGTTCTGCCTGGCATTCGGCGCCGCGGCGCTGGCAAGCCTTTGGCCCAATGCATGGACGCGGTGGCAACGCCGCAACCGCCGCTATCTCGGCGTCGCCTTTGCAGCCTCGCATGGCCTGCACGCCATCGCGATCGTGACCTTCGCTGGTCTGGATCCCGTGGGCTTCGCGGCCGCGACCAACATCGCCTCCTACATCTTCGGCGGCATCGGTTATGCCTTTGTCATCGCCATGACCGCGACGTCGTTCGATCGCACGGCAGGCGCAATCGGCCCGCACGCCTGGCGCCTCCTGCACCTGATCGGCGGCTACTATCTGTTGCTGCAGTTCACGGTCTCTTTCGGCAAGCGGATCCCGGACATGCCGCTTTATGCTGTGTTCCTGATCCCGCTGCTGGCGGTATTCATCTTGCGGATGGTCGCGATGGCATCGAGGCCAACGGAACGCGCGCTGCAGGCGGGATAGCGGCCCGTAACCGTGGCCTTCCAGCGTGCGACCTCGCCTCGCTCACTCGTCCATCGGCAGATGGTATTGTCGGCCAAGCTGGCGATGAACGGCGAGGACCGCCCGGTCGACGTCACTGATAAGACTGTCGCCAAGAACCACATTCGGGATTTCCCAGTTCCGGCCTTCCCGGACATCCGGCAACGCGCAAACTGCGGGAATGCGCGCCGTCTCGCAACCGGGCTGGCTTCGGAGCGCCTCGTTCGCAAGCTGCGTCAATTCCGTCTGGCTCTTTGCGATTGTCGCCATCGTAAAATCAGCGTGGTTACCGTCACACCGGCGGCACCAAGCCGAGGCGCTTTGCGATGATCCGGTCGACCGTGCGCTTCGGCAGAAAGCCGGTGATCAGGTGCCGCATCGGATCCGGCGTGATCTGGTAGCGCACCTTGGGACTGCGCGATGTCAGCGCCTCGAAAATCCGCTCGGCGATTGTCTCCGGCGGCAGTCCATTTTCGCCAAGCTGCAGCATGAATTTGCGGATCCGTTCCAGCGCCGGGAAAAACGGCGAATTTTTGTAGGAAGAGAAGTCGACTTCCTCCGCCTTGGACCAGATCGGCGTCTTGACCGCGCCTGGCGCCACGATGATGACGTCGATGCCGAACAGCATCATCTCGCGACGCAGGCTCTCCGAAAGTCCCTCGATCGCGTGCTTGGAGGCGGAATAGGCCGGCGTCAGGGGGTTGCCGTTCTTGCCGGCGACCGAGGAGATCATCACGATGCGGCCTTTCGGGCCCTTCAACAAGGGATCGGCTCCGAGCAGCGGGCCAAAGGCTTGCGTGGCGATGATCGGACCGACGACATTGACGTCCAGCTGGCGGCGGAATTCGTCGGCCGACAGCTCGAGCACCGGGCCGGGCACCGCAATGCCGGCATTGTTGACGAGGCCCGCCAGCGTTTGGCCGCCAAGCGCGGCGCGGACCTCGCGCGCGGCAGACAGTACCGCGGCCTCATCGGTGACGTCGAACAAGAGCGGCGCGAAATTGGCGCCGAATTCGCCCTTGAGGCGAATGGCATCGGCCTCCTTCCGGACGCTGCCGAAGACGCCAAAACCCTTGTCGAGCAGCAGTTTTGCGGTGGCCCAACCGATGCCGGTCGACGCCCCGGTGATGACGACGGATTGCATTGTCGGCTCCCATTATTGTGCGCACGGAGCCCTTGTAGCCCGAAGGGAGAGAAGCGCAATCCGCGGCCAGCAGCAATTCATAGATCTGGCCAATTCGCAGAGGGGCGCGCCTAGTTTGGCCTAGATAGCATAGCGAAGGATGGCCGCGAGCGATTTGCCGCCCGGAATATCGGCCTTTCGCACGCCGAGAATCCGGCCACCCGAGCGGATAACACGGCCCGCGATTTCGTCGACCACACCGTAATCCCCGGCGTTTGCCGATTTCGAGAAGGTGACAGTGCCACTCGCCTCGTCGACCGTACCGGGGATGACCTCGTCGATATCAACCAGCATCGTCTCGACCGCACCATAGGTTGCTGCTCGCGCGGCCTGTGCGATGTCAGTCGTAGCTCGACCTTCGTTCTCGCGTGCCACGAACGTGGCTCTCCATTGAGCAATCTCGTCACGATTTAGTCCGTCCAGGAAAGCGCGAGCCCGATCCGCGAGCTGGGCATCGGTCAAGTATACCGGACTGCCGTCGATCCGCGCCTTCGCCAGATGAGCATAGGTGTTGACCGAGCGATAGATCGAGGCAAGTGGCTCGCTCGCAGCAAGCACCAGCGGGACGTCGCTGCCGGTCAAGAGCCCGCGTAGCGCCTGATCGATCTTGCGCGCGAATTGGCGTAACAAAACTTTCTGTCCCTCCGATCCTTGAAGACGGCCGCTCGGCGAGCGGTCGTTGACGGTGGAGCGCCCGACTGCGCTGGCGGCGTCCTTCGGCAGGCCATCGACACTTACCAGCGCGGGCGGCAGGTCGGCGGAGACCTGAACGACACGGACCGCGTTTTCCGCCAGTGCCAACACAAAGCAGGTATTGGGAAATGCGATGGCGCGTAACAGCGGCTTAAGGTGAAATCGGTCCGATACTTCAAGAATTGGCACCAGCGCATTTGGCACGCGGAACGTCCGCGCGTTGTCCGGAGTCGCCAACACTGCGAGACTGCGGGCCTGGAACCGCCAGAACTCGTCGTCATCGACCAGGTCATCGAGATGCTCCATCAGCGCGGCGACGCGCCGCTTGTCGGCGTTCGCCGTTTCGAGCTGCCGCAAGGCCTCCTTTGCGAGATTCTTCAATTCGATCCGGTCACCCGCCGCCTCCCGACTGACTGGCGTGGTGGGTAGATAAATGGAGACACAGATGTCGTCGCGGTGGGCCGCCAGCGACTTCAGATCAGCTAAACTGGGGATGTCGACATAAAGCATGGCAGCGATACTCCGCTAGCCGGATCGGCTGTTTGAAGCAATTCTAACCCAAGGACGGGCGTAAGGGAGCGATTAACCTCATTCGGCAGGCGCGCCGACCACCGAGGAAGGTATGCGGTTTGGAATGTGCAGAAACAGCGCGCAAACGAGTGCAGCGACCAGACCGAGCAAAGCGAGCCCATAAAGTCCGCCGGCGTAGCTGCCGGTGAGGTCTTTCATGACGCCGACATACCAGGGCCCGAAGAAACCACCGAGATTGCCGATCGAATTGATCCACGCAATCCCTGCGGCGAGCCCGGCGCCGCTGAGAAACATCGGCGGCATGGCGAAAAACGGGCCCTTGGAGCCATAAAAGCCCATCGCGGCGATCGACATTCCGACCAGCGCCCACCAGGTCCCCATCGTCATGGCGGCGATGACGAGGCCTACGGTCGAGAACACGCAGCCGATGAACAGATTCCAGCGCCGCTCGTTCATGCGATCGGAGATGCGCCCCCACACCACCATGGCGATGGCGCCGCAAATATACGGAATCATGGTGAGCCAGCCGACCATCATGTTGCTGGAGTTGCCCAGCGACTTGATGATTTGCGGAATGAAAATCAGCATGCCGAGGCTAGCCGTGACGATGCCGAGATAGTTC
>VAZG01000391.1 GCA_005885285.1 Alphaproteobacteria bacterium
ATCGGTGAAATGCGGCCGCTGCGGGTGCCGCGCGACCAGCGTCTTCTGCCACGGCGTGAGATTGGCGTAGAGCTCGGCGAGCGCCTGGCCGGCCTTGTCCTCGAGCCGCAAGATCTCCTCGCCGATGTCGCTGCCCGAAGCTGCCAGCGCGCGCAGCTCGTCGACCTTGGAGTCGAGTTCGGCAACGGGCTTTTCGAAATCGAGATAAGAACGCATCTGGTCCAGCATCAAGGCAATATAGGTAAGAACGCGGTTTGAGGCGAAACGGTTTCGGTTTGCTTGCGGAAAGCGCGCATGTTCAATGGCTTAGTGCGTATCTCAGGGCGAGAGGCGAAAAGCGCGTTTTGTGGCTCGCGGGCGGGACGTGGCCCTTTCACGAAAGATCGCCGCCGAAGTCAAGGCGCGAGGTCCGCCAGGCCTATTTTTCCGCTAGCGGATGGAGGTCGCGCACCAGGCTCTTGAGCCGTTCTTCCACCACATGGGTGTAGATTTGCGTGGTCGAAATATCGGTGTGGCCGAGCAGCGTCTGCACGATGCGCAAGTCCGCGCCATTGTGCAGGAGGTGGCTCGCAAAGGCGTGGCGCAGCACATGCGGCGAGACCAGCCGCGGCGCGAGCCCCGATGCGGCCGCAAGCTCCTTTAAGTCCCGCGCGAAATGTTGCCGCGTCAGATGTCCGCTCTCGCCGAACGAGGGAAACAGCCATTTCGAGACGCCGGCATTTTTCTTTTTCTCCGCCTTGAGG
>VAZG01000226.1 GCA_005885285.1 Alphaproteobacteria bacterium
TCACCAACGCCGACAAGATGCGCGTTGAAATGGACGATGCCTACATCCTGATCAACGAGAAGAAGCTCTCCTCGCTGAACGAACTGCTCCCGCTCTTGGAAGCCGTGGTGCAGACCGGCAAGCCGCTCGTCATCGTTGCGGAAGACGTCGAAGGCGAGGCTTTGGCCACCCTCGTCGTCAACCGTCTGCGCGGTGGCCTGAAGGTCGCGGCCGTCAAGGCGCCGGGCTTCGGCGATCGCCGCAAGGCCATGCTGCAGGACATCGCGATCCTGACCGGCGGCCAGGCGATCTCGGAAGATCTCGGCATCAAGCTCGAGAACGTCACGCTCAACATGCTCGGCCGCGCCAAGAAGGTGATGATCGACAAGGAAAACACCACGATCGTCAACGGCGCCGGCAAGAAGGCCGACATCGAGGCGCGGGTCAATCAGATCAAGGCGCAGATCGAGGAGACCACCTCGGACTACGACCGTGAGAAGCTACAGGAGCGTCTGGCCAAGCTCGCGGGCGGCGTCGCGGTGATCCGCGTTGGCGGCGCGACGGAGGTCGAGGTGAAGGAGCGCAAGGATCGCGTTGATGACGCGATGCATGCAACCCGCGCGGCAGTCGAGGAAGGCATCGTGCCGGGCGGCGGCGTCGCTCTGCTCCGGGCCTCCGAGGCGCTCAAGGGCATCCGCACCAAGAACGACGACCAGAAGACCGGCGTCGAGATCGTGCGCAAGGCGCTGTCCTATCCAGCCCGCCAGATCGCGATCAACGCGGGTGAAGACGGCTCCGTCATCGTCGGCAAGATCCTGGAGAAGGACCAGTACGCTTACGGCTTCGACTCTCAGACCGGCGAGTACGGCAACCTCGTCAGCAAGGGCATCATCGACCCGACCAAGGTCGTACGTGCGGCGATCCAGAACGCGGCCTCGGTCGCGGCTCTCCTGATCACCACCGAGGCCATGATCGCCGAATTGCCGAAGAAAAACGCCGGCGCTGGCGCCGGCGGCATGCCTCCGGGCGGCGGCATGGGCGGCATGGATTTCTGATCCAGACGCTCACGCGAATTCACGAAATGCAAAACCCCGGCAGCAATGCCGGGGTTTTTTGTTGGGAGGTACTCACTCGTCATTCCGGGGCGCGCCGCCTTCGGCGCATACATCCCACAAAAATCCCGAAAGCAGCCTCGCCTATCCCCTCGAAAACGCCTGGAAGCAGTCACGCACCCAATCGATCACCAGGCGCGCCGCGGCGTCGCGCTTCAAATGGTTCTGCACCAGAAGCCAGACGTCGCGGCTTCGCGGCAATTGCGTCGCCCGCAACCGGCGGTCGGCCAGTAATTCGGCGCAGAGATAGTCGGGCAGGATGCCGACGGCCCGATGCGTTTCTATGAGCTTTTTGATCACGCGGATATTGTCGGTGACAAAACGCGAATGTTCCTGCAGCCCCTTCGCCTTTAGAAATTGCGACTCCGGTATCGGGCCGAGGTCGTCGGGATAGGCGCAAATGATGGGCGCGGCGTCCGCCTCCACGCTCGGCTCGATCCAGTACAGGCTGAACTCGCCGAGCTTTGTGATCGTGAAGTCGCCCTTGTCGGGCTTGCGCAGACGAATCGCGAGATCGGCCTGCCAGCGTGAGAATTTCACGTTCTCGCTGGAGGTGAGGAATTGCAAAATAAGCCCGGGATTCTGCGCGAGAAAACGACCCGCCCGCGGCGACAGTATTTCCTCCGCCACCGCATTGGTCGTCGCGATCCGGAACCGTCCGGCGGGTCCCGGCAGGCCCTCGCCGACCCTTCCGATCTCGGCCACATGCGCCGCCATCGCCTGGACGTGCGTCAGTACCATCTCGCATTGCCGGGTCGGCTTGCGCACACCGTCGACGGCCTCGAACAGGCGCAAGCCCAGCGCGCGCTCGATCCGCGCCAGGCGCCGCCCCACCGTGGTCTCGTCGATGCGCAGCCGCGCGCTGGCGCCGGCATAGGTGCCCTCGTCCCTCACGGCCGCGACGATGCGCAAGTCGTCCCAATTCATCGCGTTGGTCTTATCACGAGGCTGGCTTAGCCTGCAATATTGCAGCTAGCGGCTGCGATATTCCTGCACAAAAGCAGTCAGGCTCGCCCGTATCCTTTCGGGAAAGTTTCGAACGGGAGACCAACATGCTGCAGCTTTATTTCTTCCCCATGGCCTGCTCGCTCGCCAGCCGGATCGCGCTGATGGAAGCCGGCATCGAGGCGCGCTATCACCTGGTGGACATCTGGACCAAGAAGGTGCTGGAAGACGACAGCGACTTCTGGACGGTATCGGCGAAGGGCGCCGTGCCCGTCCTGGTGCTGGAAAATGGCGAGCGGCTCACCGAGAGTGCCGCCGTGCTGCAATACATCGCCGACCTCAAACCGGAACTCGGGCTGGCGCCGCGCCCCGGCGAGCGCGACCGCTATCGCCTGCAGGAATGGCTCTCCTTCGTCGGCTCCGAAATCCACAAGGCGTTCCTGTTTCCGACCTTCTGGTACAGGGATGACGCGGCGAAGGCGGCCGCGCGCGAGCGGATCGGCAAGAGCGTCTCGATCGCCGCTGAGCATCTTGCCGGCAGGCCATATCTCGTCGGTGAGCGTTTCACGGTGGCCGACGGCTATCTTACCTGGTCGCTGCTGTTGCTTGGACGCGGCGGCGTCGACATCGCGCAGTGGCCAACGCTGGTGAATTATGTCGCGCGCATGCAGGAGCGGCCGCAGCTCAAGGCCGCAGTCGAGATCGAGATGCGCTTGCGGAAAACGGTGAAGGTTTGACGCGCTGGGCGGGACGCCCCTACCTCGAGCCCCTCACTCGATACTCGTGACCACGGCGAGCTTCTTGATGCCCTGATTGCGGTAGGCATTGAGGAAGGCGTTGTAATCCCGGAACGAGACGCAGCCGTTGGAATCGCCGTTCGGCCCGAGCATAAAGGAGTGCGCGAGCAAACCGCTGCGCCCATAGATCGCGTCCTCGCCGCCGATCGGATTGAGCCGTAGCGCCGGCACGCCATGGAACAGCGCCTCGCGCGGCGTCAGCTCGTAAATATGCGGTGGCGTCACGCCATGCATTCTGATTTTCGCCGAACTGGGATCGTCGAGCTTTGAGCCAAGACCGGAATGCGCTTCGAGCTTGCTGCCATCGGGCAGATACACTGTGTGTGCGGAAATATCGTACACCGCGGTCGAGCGATCGTAGGGCGGCGATGATCCTCCGAGCGCCGGATTTTGCTCTTTGCCGATGCTGCCGGTGATGCTGGCGTCGGCGGATGCAAAGGACATCAGTCCCCGCTCCTGCTTGCCCCACAGCTTCTCGGTGATCGAGGTTCTTTCGCCGGAAGCGATCGACATTACCGCAGCCTTGGCACGCTGGGCCATGTCGCGAATGGAATCACCCGCCGTCTTCTTCTCGGACGGAGGTGCGGCCGGCGGCGGTACGTTCATCGCGACTTGCGCGGGCGCTACCTGCTTCGGCCTCGGTGCTTCAGCGAGTTTTGAGGCGCTCACAGCTTTCGGCGCTTCCGCCAATTTCGGCGGGGCGGGCTGCTGCGACGGAGCTGTGACGGGCTCCGGCGGGACTGCCGACGCGACTGCCTGCGGCTGCGAGGCGGCAAACCGTTCGTTAAACATAAATGGAGTGATTGACGCAACCGTCGCCGGTTCTTCGATCACCGGGGCGGTTTCGTGCAGCGCGGCGAACGCATCCTCGACGGCTTGCGTCACGCTGCGCGTCGCCACCATCGGCGGCCGCCTGATGACGGGCTCGTCGTAGCCCGCGTTGCCAAGCGTCGGATAAACGCTCGCGGAGAGAATATTGGAATACACCGCCCAACCGCAGCCCAGCACAAGACACGCGAGTGCGATGCCGCCGAAAAGACGCCGAGGGATGGCTTTTCGGGAAGAATTTTTAGGCTTCCGTGCCGTGAGGCTACCGGTACTCTTACTCATACACCCTGCGCCCAGAACGGTTCCACTTTGTTCCCCTTGAAGTGCCCGTGGCCGGTCAAGCTCCGGTTCAGCATCTCGCAGAGGCGCGGAGCGTCATTAAGGCGACTTTTCGTTAAATGCGGATTAAACACAGGCAGATGTAAGGCATGCCGCAATGCGGTGTTACCGGCACGAATGATCCGTACTCGCGTGGGAGTTGCCGGTTCTTAGTAGCTCAAGCTTGGGTACCAATCCTTGCCGCGGCCCTCAGGCGTGGTGTCGAGGATCGTCCACAGCGGATCGAGATCGGGCGCGCCGCGCGGATCCTGACCGGGATCGGCCGTGCCAGGTCCCATTTCAACGGACCAGAAGTGACGGATCGTGCCATCGCGGCGCGTAAAGACGTTATAGGCCGGCACGTCAGCATCTTCCCGGCTGACGTAATCGCGCGTGTAGTCCCCGGAAAAATCCGAATAGATTTTGTGCCGCGTCCAACCGCGCGCTTTCTTTGCGGCGATCAGCCGTTCGATCGGCGAGCGCGCCACAAAGACAAAGGCGACGCGCCGTTCGACATCAGGCAATTTCGCCTCCCACGTGCCCATGAACGAGGTGCACATCGGGCACGGCCTTTCGCGTTGCGAGCCGAACATGTAGCTGTAGACGACAAGCGTCTGCTTGTCGCCGAACAGGTCGGCGAATGCGACCTTGCCACCCTCGCCGTCAAACACGTAACCCTTCGTCACCGCGCCACCCGGCGGCAGCTCGCGGCGCTGTGCCGCCACGCGCTCGATGTGACGGCGAAGCTCGATTTCCTCCGACAGCAACGCCTCGCGGGCGCGGCGATATTCCGCGCTCTCGTTGGGATAGTGAACGCGGCCCGCGTGCGCGAGCTCGGCGGCGGGTTTCAGCGTGGAACCGGTCATGGCATCATCTCATCATTTTGCGGATTTGGTACAAGACGCCACCGGCCGCGCCGATCCAACATGACAGTGGAATATTTTTACTGCAGTTCCGGCGGCAGGGCGTGGTCGATCACCTCGCCTTTTGCGTCTTCGAGCAGATCGAGCGCGTAAGTCTCGATTACGAGCGGGCCGCGTTTGCGCGGCAGCTCCGCGACGCGCTCGATACGCGTGTAGCTGTTCTGCAGATAGAGCGGCGGCCCGAGGGCTCGCGCCTCGTCGACATACAAAACCTTGCCGGTGAGCTGCGCCGGATCGGGCTCGGGCATGTTGACCCAGCGGATGCGCTGCGTCGGCTGCACGACACAGGTGCCGCGCGGCAGGTAGAAGGCCAGCCAGCCGGTGGTGCCGTAATCCGGTGCCAGCACGCAAGTCGCGCCGAGGCGAACACGGACAGCCTCGATCTGGCTTGCCAGCTCGCGCCAGCCGACGCCGACGCTGCGTACGGTCGCCTCACGGCGATAGCCGGAGAGCAGGCCGGTATCGGCCTGCACGATCAGCAACGCAAACATCAGGATGCCGACCGGCGCCGCCCAGCGCCGACAGAAATCCACGGCGCGCTGGGTGCGCACTTCCCACCGCACCAGATGCGCGGCCACTGCGGCTGCGATCGCGAACGCCGGATAGACCGGCGCGAACCAGTTCGCCTCGACGCGGGCGTGCAGCGAGTGCCAGAAGAAATACACGACGATGGTCCAGAACGTCGTGCTGATCAGGACGCGCGCGGCGGATGCGCCGGCATTACGCGCAAGCAACGCATAAAGCCCCATCGCTCCCAGGATGAATACCAGCGGCGTTGCGAACGCGACCTGGGTCGGAACGAGTTCAGCGATGAAGGCAGGGTGGAAATCCTCGATCCGCGCGCGGCCGATCTGCTTGATGAAGGAGACCCATTGGTGATCGGCGTTCCAGAAGATGACCGGCGCAAAGATCGCGAGCGCAACGAGGCCGCCAAAATAGAGCCAGGGCGAAAGCAGCCAGCGCCGCAATTTCGGAACGCTTACGAGCCAGATCGCGATCGCCGGGCCGAAGAACAAGGCGGTGTATTTCGACAACAATGCCGCGCCGACAGCGGCGCCGGCCGCGAGCCACCAGGCGCCCCGGCCGGTCTCCAGCACTTTGGCGAGCGCAAACAGAACGAAGCACGAGGCGACCAGAACTGGCGCGTCCGGCGTCACGATCATGGTGCCGACCGCCGCCATCAGCGTGACATTGAGCAGGATGGTCGCGGTTGCCGCAAGCCGCATGCTGCCGAACAGGATCGCCGTGGCGCGATACACCGCCCAGCTCATCGGCAGCGCCAGCAATATCGACACCAGCCGAACGCCAAGTTCGGTGTCGCCGGCGATCATGGTGCCGAGGCGGATCACCAACGCGACCATCGGCGGATGATCATAATAACCGGACGCGAGATGCTTCGACCACATCCAGTAATAGGCTTCGTCGAAGGTCAGCGGCGTCCAGGCGGCGGCGACCAGCCGCAGCGCGA
>VAZG01000392.1 GCA_005885285.1 Alphaproteobacteria bacterium
GATCGGGGTGATTGCGATTGGCTTGATCCTGACGCGTTTGCGCGAAAGCTTTGGCCCGAAGGCGGCGCTCGACATTCCCGGATTGCTGCTGGTCGCGATCGCGGCGCTGGCACTGGTATGGAGCCTGCTGCGCGGCAATCCTGTCGGGTGGACCAGCCCCGAGGTGATGGGCGCGCTCGCTCTCGGATTGCTGTTCTCGGTCGCCTTCGTCGCCTGGGAATTGCGCGCGTCGGCACCGATGATCCCGATGCGGCTGTTTGCCTCGCGACCGTTCGCGGCCTGCGTCGCCGCGAGTTTATTGTTCTATGCGGCGATGTACGGCGTGTTGTTCCTGCTGCCGCAATTCCTGCAGGTAACGCTTGGCTTCGGTCCGCTCGGCGCCGGGCTGCGGTTGCTGCCGTGGACGTCGACACTATTCCTGACGGCGCCGATCGCAGGCGCGGTGGTGCAGAAATTCGGCGAACGGCCGCTGGTGGTCACGGGATTGTTGATGCAGGCGGCGGGTCTCGGCTGGATCGCCATGGCAGCAGCACCCGGTGTCGCTTATGCGGCACTGGTCGTGCCGCTGGTTCTGGCCGGGGTCGGCGTGTCGATGGCGATGCCGGCCGCCCAGAACGCCATTCTCGGTTCTGTCGCCGCGACCGAGATGGGCAAGGCTTCGGGCGTCTTCAATATGGGCCGCTTCCTCGGCGGCATGTTCGGCATCGCGCTGCTGGTGACGGTGTTCTCCGCCAGCGGGGCGACTGACACACCGGCGCATTTTTCCGCAGGTTTCGCCGCGGCGATCATGGTCGCGGCCGCGCTGTCGCTGTGCGGGGCTTTTGCTGGCTTGTGGCTGCCCGGCCGCCGGTCGGTGGCCGCCGCGCCGGCGCCTCAAAGGGCCTGACGCCCGTCATGATAGAATTTCGCTATCGATCAATTGGCAAACGCGGCTTGGCCTCACGGTGCGAATGACTACATACTGAGACGTAGACATCTGAAACACGAGGTCGCTTCCCATGACCGCGGCGCCGACAAACCCCCATCACGTGGTGATCGTCGGCGCCGGCTTCGGCGGCTTGCAGGCCGCATTCGATCTTGCCGGTGCACCGGTTCGGATCACCGTCATCGACCGCCGTAATCACCATCTGTTCCAGCCGCTGCTCTATCAGGTCGCCACCGCGTCCCTGGCGACCTCGGAGATCGCCTGGCCGGTCCGCTATCTGTTGCGCGGCCGGCCCGAGGTCACGACGTTGTTCGCGACCGTGACCGGCGTTGATGCGCAAGGCAAGCGCGTGCTGCTCGAGGATGGCGACACGCTGTCCTACGACACGCTCGTGCTCGCCACCGGCGCTCGCCACGCTTATTTCGGCCACGACGAATGGGAGCCGTTCGCGCCGGGCCTCAAGACGCTGGAGGATGCCACCACACTGCGGCGACGCATCCTGGTCGCCTTCGAGCGCGCCGAGCGCGAGAGCGATCCGAAGCGTCGGGCAGCACTCCTGACCTTCGTCATCATCGGCGCCGGCCCCACCGGCGTCGAACTCGCCGGCACCATCGCGGAATTGGCGCAGCACACGCTGCCGCCGGACTTCCGCAACGTCGACACCCGCAAGGCGCGCGTCGTGCTGATCGAGGCGGGCCCGCGCGTGCTGGCGGGCTTTGCCGACGATCTCTCGGCCTATGCGCAAAAATCACTGGAGAGCATCGATGTCGAAGTGATGCTCGGAAAACCCGCGACCGAATGCAGCGCCGACGGCGTCGTCTTTGACGGCACCCGGCTGGAAGCCAAAACCATCATCTGGGCCGCGGGCGTGCGCGCCTCACCGGCGGCCGAATGGCTGGGGGCGCCCGCCGACCGCGCCGAACGGCTGCAAGTCGAGCCTGATCTGACGGTGCCCGGGCATCCCGACATTTTCGCCATCGGCGACACCGTGACGATTGCGGCCTGGAACGGGCAGCCGGTCCCCGGCATTGCGCCGGCGGCCAAGCAACAGGGGCGCTATGTCGCGCAAACGATCAGGACGCGGCTTGCCGGCGGCAAAACCGCGCCGTTTCGTTACAAGCACGCCGGCAGCCTGGCGCAGATCGGCAAGCGGCTCGCGGTGATCGATTTCGGCCGCATCAAGCTGCGCGGCGCCGTCGCGTGGTGGATATGGGGCATCGCCCACATCTATTTCCTGATCGGCATCCGCAACCGGCTCAGCGTCGCGCTGAGCTGGCTGTGGATTTATGTGCGCGATCAACGCACCGCGCGGCTGATCACGCAGGGCAGCAGCAAGGTGGCGCGGTGAGATCCGCCTATAATTTGAGCAAGATCGGTTGGCCCGGCGTATATCGAGGGCGTCGATCGCAGCGGTAAAGATCACTCAAGCATCTGACCTGGAACGATTATTTTCGCAGTTCCTGCGTACGATGCTGGTGTACACATGGCATACGCCTTGCTTCGATGCAGTGGCGATTTTCACGTCAGAAAGCAGCCCGCCTTGGCCAGGTCCCGGCCAAACCTCTTTGCCGACCGGAGTTTCAAGTGACCGAAACCGTCGCCGCGATCGTCGCCGCGCATCGCGCCGGCCACATCTCCCCGGCAGAAACGCTCGCGCGCAGCTACCAGCGCATTCGCGATTACAACGATTCCGCGGTCTTCATCTCGTTACGCGACGAGAAGGATGCGCTTGCCGAAGCGGAAAGCTTGAGCGCGAAAGATGCCGGACAGCTTCCGCTGCTCGGCGTGCCGGTCGCGGTAAAGGACAACATCGACGCATTGGGTTTGCCGACCACCGCCGCCTGCCCGGCTTTCTCATATCTGCCATCGCATGACGCCACCTCGGTCGCAAAACTGCGCGCGGCCGGCGCCATCATCATCGGCAAGACCAATCTCGATCAGTTCGCGACCGGCCTGGTCGGCGTGCGCTCGCCCTACGGCATCCCAAACAATCCGGTCCGCGCCGATCTCATCCCGGGCGGATCGAGTTCGGGGTCGGCCGTCGCCGTCTCAGCCGGGCTGGTGCCGTTGGCACTCGGCACCGATACCGCCGGCTCCGGGCGGGTGCCGGCGATGCTCAACAATATCGTCGGATTGAAGCCTAGTCTCGGATTGATCTCGACCGCGGGCGTGGTGCCGGCCTGCCGGACGTTGGATTGCGTGTCGGTCTTCGCGCTGACGACGGACGATGCGATGATCGCGCTCAAAGCCATGGCCGGGGCCGACGGCGCCGATCCGTTCTCGCGCCATCGGCCGCTTGCCGACATGACCGCGTTTCCCGCCCCCTTGCGGCTCGGCATTCCGCGCAATGGCCAGTTGATCTTCTTTGGCGACCGCGCTGCGGAGAAGGCTTATGGCGAGGCGCTCGCGCGCTGGTCCGGATTGGGCGCGACCCTGGTCGAATTCGATCTCGAGCCGTTCTATGAGACCGCGCGCCTGCTCTATGAGGGACCCTGGGTCGCCGAACGTTATCTCGTGGTCCGCAACCTCTTGGCATCGTCGCCCGATTCGATCCACCCGGTGACGCGCGAGATCACGGCGGCCGGCGCGCGGTTGACCGCTGCCGACACCTTTGCAGCGCTTTATCGTTTGCAGGCGCTGCGCCGGATCGCCGAGCGCGGCTTCGACAACATCGATGCCCTGGTGCTGCCGACCGCGCCGACGGTCTATTCGACGGCGCAGGTGCTGGCCAATCCGGTCGAGCTCAACTCCAGGCTCGGCACCTACACCAACTTCGTCAACCTGCTCGATCTCTGCGCCCTCGCGCTGCCGGCGGCGATGCGCATCGACGGCATCCCGTTCGGCATTACGCTATTGGCGCCGGCAGGAAATGACGCCCTGCTCGCCAGCATCGGCCGCGTATTCCATGCCGATACCAAACTGGAGCTTGGTGCCAACGGCCTGGCGCAGCCGCCGCTCGCAGCATTGCCGGTGAGCGCGAATGCAGACGAACTTCCTATCGCGGTGGTCGGCGCGCATCTGTCCGGCATGGTGCTGAACGTCGAATTGAAGGCGCTCGGCGGCCGCCTGCTGGAAGAGACCGTGACCGCGCCGGACTATAAGCTCTACGCGCTTCCCACCACGCCACCGAAGCCGGGCATGCTGCGCGTGGAAGCGGGCAAGGGATCGCCGATTGAGCTCGAGGTCTGGGCCCTGTCCGCGTCCGCCTTCGGCAAATTCGTCGCCGCGATCCCGCCGCCGCTATCGATCGGCACGATACGACTGGCCGACGGCCGCGGCGTAAAGGGCTTTATCGCGGAGCCGGTGGCGCTCCACGGCGCGCACGATATTTCTGCGTTCGGCGGGTGGCGCGCCTATATGGCGCAGGCGGCGGAGTGACCCCTCATGGTGAGGAGGCGCATTTGCGCCGTCTCGAACCATGAGGCCCCATCCTTCGAGACGCGGCGCAAGCGCCGCTCCTCGGGATGAGGTTTACACCGACACCGCATAAATCTCATACTCGCCGCGCACCAATTCGATATGCGCGCGCATCGCGAGAGCCGCGCCGGCCTTGTCGCCGCGCATGATCGCCACCACCACGCGGTCGTGTTCGGCGTGGGATTTGGCGAGCCGGCCGAGGTTGCGGAACTGGGCGCGGCGAAACGGCTGCACCCGCACCCGCGTCGCCAGTGTCATCTCCGCGATATAGTTGTTTTGCGTGCCGGCATAGATCGCGTTGTGAAAACGCTCATTGACCTCATGGAAGCGATCGGGATTGCCGGCATAGCTCAACACCCGCAGTTCCTCGTGAACGGCCTCCAGCCGGTGGCGTTCGACCGGCGCCATTCGCTCGGCGGCAAGCCCCGCGCAGAGCGCTTCCAGTTCCGCCATCGCCTCGAACATTTCGTGCAGGCGATCGATCGAGGGCCGCGCCACGACGGCGCCGCGATGCGCCCGCGCGTCGACGAGGCCGCTAGCGGCCAACTGGCGCAAGGCCTCGCGCACCGGCGTGCGCGACACGCTGAAGCGCCGTGCGATGTCGGTCTCGTCGAGCGGGGATCCCGGCGCCAGCGCGCCGCGCACGATTTCATCCGCCAGTTGCAGCCGCAATTCTTCCGCGCGTGTGATCTTCTGGGCGTTGGGGGGCGCGCGGTCGACGCGCCGGACCGTCGCCGCCTCGGCGGCGCCTTGCGGTCGATTGGCCGGAAGATCGTCAAGACTCATGTCTTTTGATCCACATCCTTGGAAGATCCGGGCTCATCGATGATGCTGACATGGGCCGCGACGATCCGCCAACCCTCGGCAAATCGCACCCAGGTCTGCATCTGCCGCCCGACCCGTCCAGGCAGCGTCGCGCGATAGAACAATGTGGAGGCCACCGCGGTGTCGCGGCCGTAGGTCGTGATCACGGTGTTCGCGGTCTTGCGGTTGAGACCAACCGGCGAGCGCGCCGCACGGAATGTCGTGATCGCGCCATAGCCGTAGAGATTTTCACCGATGCCATAGCGCAGCGTGCGGCGATCGTTGTAAAATAATTCGTCGAGCACGGCGACGTCGTTTGCGACCAGCGCTTGTTCATAGCGCGCGAATTGCGCGGTCACCTCCGTCAGCACGTCGGGCAGATCGATCTCCATCACAGGCCCCTCGGCTGCGGCGCCGCCACGACGCCGCTGCGCTCCAGCGCATGCGCGACCCGCAGCGCAATATCTTCCCGCCAGCTCCACGCCATCGAGCACGAAATTCACCTGTCCCAGCTTCGGTGCGACGCATGGCGTCGCTGGCGCGATGATGACATCGACCGTCCTAAACAGCTCCAGCACCTTGGCACGGTACCAGCGGCGGAATTTTTGCGCGCGATCGACCAGCGGCGCCGGAATCATCGCGCCCGCGAGCAGGCGGTCACGCACCGCCGGGTCGAAATCGTTGGGCCGCTTGCGCAGCCGGTCGAGATGCAGCGAAGCGCCTTCGGTGGTGGTGATGACATAAGCGGCGGCGCGGGCGCGGGCGGCTTCGGGAATCTCGACAATACGCGCCGCGTCAAGCGCTTTTGCCACGCGCGCGACGGCTTCAACGGCTTCCGGGAAAACGTTCGTCTGAAAATAGCCGCCGGCAATCGCAACCCTGAGATTGCCGATGCCCTGCGACAATGACGGCGTCACCGGCTCAATCGGCCGCGCCGTGCAGGCCGCATCGTCGCCATCGCTCCCCTGCATGGCGTCATAGGCGAGCGCGAGATCGCCAGCGGAACGCGCGAACGGGCCGAGATGATCGAGGCTAAAGACGAACGGAAACGACCGTGCGCGCGACAGCCGGCCATAGGTCGGCTTCAACCCGAAGATTCCGCAGAACGACGACGGCACCCGGATCGAGCCGTTGGTGTCCGACCCGAGCGCGATCGGCACGAGACCGCCGCCGACGGCGCCACCGGAGCCGCCGGACGAACCGCCGGTCATCCGGGTCGGATCGTGCGGATTGCGCGAGGCGCCGTCATGCACGTTCTCGCCGGTGAAGTCGTAGGCGTATTCGCCCATGTTGAGCGCGCCGACCAGCACCGCGCCCGCCGCCTCCATCCGCTCGATCAGCGCCGCATCGCGCTTTGCCGGCGTGAGATCACGGTTGATCTTCGAACCGGCCCGGGTTGCCAGTCCCCGCACGTCGAACAGATTCTTTACCGCAAAGGGCACGCCGGCGAGCGGCCCGGCGCTGTTGCCAGCCGCGATCGCGGCATCAATCGCGCGCGCCTTGGCGCGGGCGCGATCCGCGGTGACATCGGTGAAGCAATTGAGGACCTGATCGTGCCGCATGATCCGCGCCAGCGCCGCCTCGATCGCGTCCTGCGCCGAGAGTTTGCGGGTGGCCACGGCGTTGGCGATCCCGGCGGCCGACAAGGTGTCGGAATTTGCCGTCATTGCGATATCAGGCCGTGTAGACACTGGCCGGCTCGGCTTCGTCAGGCAGCGCGAATTCATCGACCAGCCGCGCCAGCTTCAGCGACACTTCCAGATTCGCGCGCACCGCCGGTTTCCAGGCTTCTTCAACAGGCAGCGCTAACGCCTTCGAGGCGGCATCGATGTAATCGTCAAGCGGATCAACGTTCTTAGTCAACTTCTCTCCTTTCGTCATCGCCCGGCTTGACCGGGCGATCCAGTAAACACTGGCACTAGTGATTACTGGATGCCCCGCCTTCGCGGGGCATGGCAATCTAGGCCGGCAACGGCGGATGCGGGATCGCCGTCAGCAGCTCCTTTGTATAGGCATCCTGCGGATTACCCAAGACTTGTTCGGAACGGCCCTGTTCGACGATTCGCCCCGCCCGCATCACGATAACGCGATCACACAGCAACCGCACCACATTCAAATCATGCGACACGAACAGATAGCTCATGCCCATCGATACCTTTAGGTCCTGCAGCAGATTCAGCACCACGGCCTGCACCGAGACGTCGAGTGCTGCGGTTGGCTCGTCGAGAATGACCAGTTTTGGATGCAGCGCGATCGCCCGCGCGATGCCCACGCGCGCCTTCTGTCCGCCCGACAATTGGTGCGGAAAGCGATCGAGCAGGTCGATGGGCAGGCCGACCAATCCAGCCAGTTCCTCGCAGCGGGCGCGCAGCGCGCTGCGGCCCCTGATATCGCCGAGCTGCATGATCGGGTCCACGATGGCGCGCGCGGCGGTAAAACGGGGGTTGAGGCTGTCGGTCGGATCCTGAAATACCATCTGGATGCGACTGCGCAGCGGCAACCGCGCAAAGGCGTGGGGCAGCATGGCGCCGATCTCGTCGCCATCGAACGAGATGCGGCCGGAGGTCTGGTCCAACAGCCGCATCACCATCATCGAGGTGGTGGACTTGCCGCAGCCGGATTCGCCAACCAGGCCCACGCTCTCGCCATGACCGACGGAAAAACTGATGCCGTCGACCGCTCGGAAATTCTCCAGCTCGACCGGCGGCTTGCGCGAGAACAACTTTGTCAGCGTCGCGGTGGCGCCCTGGCGCGGATATTCCTTGACGAGCTTTTCGACAAGAAGAAGCGGTCTCTTCTCCCTCTCCCCGCCTGCGGGGAGAGGGTCAGGGTGAGGGGCTTTCTCCGCGAGCGCAACTCGTGGAGGGTCCCCCTCACCCGGATTGCTTTGCAATCCGACCTCTCCCCGCAGGCGGGGCGAGGTTGAAGAAGCCGCCTCTTCCTCCGGCAATAGATCGCGCAAGAAGACGCCGATCCGCGGCGTCGCGCGCATCAGCTTCCTGGTATAGGCATGTTTGGGTCTGGCAAAGATATCGGCGGACTTCGCGGTCTCGACCACGCGACCCTTCTCCATCACCACCACGCGATCGCAATAGGCGGCGGCGAGACCGAGATCATGCGTGATCAGGATCGTCGACATGCCGCGCCGCTTGGTCAACTCCACGATCAGATCCATCACGGCTTTTTGCGTGGTGACATCAAGGCCGGTGGTCGGCTCGTCTGCGATCAAGAGCTGCGGATTGCAGGCCAGTGCCAACGCGATCACCACGCGCTGGCACATGCCGCCAGACAGCTCGAACGGATAGGCATGGTAGCGCTCGCGAGGGCGCGCGATCTTGACCTGTTCCAGCGCCTCGATCGCCTTTTCGCCGCGATCACCCACCGTCGACTGCTGCACATGCTGGCGCAGTACGTCCTCGATCTGGTCGCCGACTTTACGGATCGGATTGAGCGCCGCGCGCGGATTCTGGAAGATCATCGAGATTTCACGGCCGCGCAGATCGCGCATCGTATCTTCGCTTGCGGTCTTGACGTCGATGCCGGAAAACATCACCGAGCCGTCTGCGATCCTGCCGGCGCGGTCGAGGATGCGCATCACCGCGTAGGAGGTGACGGATTTGCCGGAGCCGGATTCGCCGACGATGCCAAGCGTCTCGCCCTTGGCGACCGAAATATTGACGTGCTGCACCGCCTTGACGATGCCGCGCCTTGTGGCGAATTCCACCGTGAGGTCGTTGACGTCGAGTAAGGGCTGCGCGGTCATGATGGCTGTCTTTGCGAGCGACGTGCGCCCCCTCGCCCCGCTCTTGCGGGGAGAGGGCTGGGGTGAGGGGCCTCTATCAGCGAGCGCAGGCGAGAGAGGAGTTCGCGGAGGCTCCCCCTCACCCGGATCGCAAGCACGATCCGACCTCTCCCCGCAAGCGGGGCGAGGTGAAGAGCGGCGCCGACGCGTTGCTTGCCCATTCTCACGTCCTTCGCTGCGGATCGACGATGTCGCGCAGGCCGTCGCCGAGCAGGTTGAAGCAGAACACGGCGATCATCAGCGCGAGCCCGGGAAACAGCGCGATCCACCATTCGCCCGACACCATGAAGCCCGCGCCTTCCGCGACCATGATGCCCCATTCGGCAGTCGGCGGCCGCACGCCGAGCCCGATGAACGACAGGCCGGCGGCATTGAGGATGGCGTAGCCCATCGTGAGCGACATCTGCACGATCATGATCGGCATGATGTTGGGCAGGATATGCACCAGGAGAATCCGGAATTCGCGATTGCCCGACAGCCGCGCCGCCTGCACGAAGCCGGCATTGCGCCGCACATTGGCTTCGGCGCGCGCGACGCGCGCATAAAGCGGGAAGTTCACGATCGCGGTCGCGATGATGATGTTCTGCACGGTGTTGCCGAGCGCGGCCACGATGCCCATCGCCAGCACGAACAGCGGAAACGCCATGATGGTGTCGGCGATGCGTCCGACAATACGATCGGTCCAGCCGCCGAAATAGCCGGCCGCGATGCCGGCGAGCCCACCCATCAAGAACACCAGCACCACCGAGGCCACCGCGATGAAGGTGTCGAGCCGGGTTGCCACGATGACGCGGCTGAAGATATCGCGGCCCAATTGGTCGGTACCGAACCAATGCGCCGCGGACGGCGGCTTGAGCGCAGCCACGGTATCGCTGGCGAGCGGATCGTAAGGCACGACATAAGGGCCAAACAGCGCCGCGAAGACGATGATGACCAACAGCCCAAAGGCGAACGCGGTGACGCGATTTTCGCCGAGCACATAGCGGGTGTGTTCGAAGATCGCGGCGAACCCCGAGCTACGCACGGGAACGACGGGTTCAACGGCAGGCGCGACCGTACTCATGCTGACCCCTCACCCTTCAAGTCTCACCCTTCAAGTCTCATCCTTGGATCGATCACGCCATAGAGGATGTCGATCATCAGATTGAGCAGCACATACATCACCGCCATGGTGAGCACAAAACCCTGGACCGGCGCGAAATCCGACGAGATCAGCGCTTCCACCGCGTAGGAGCCGATGCCGGGCCAGGCGAAGACTTTCTCCACCAGCACGTTGGCGCCGAGCAGGAACGAGAACACCATGGAAAGCGTGGTGATGACGGGCAGCATGGCGTTGCGGAAGGCGTAGGTGACGATGACGGTGCCGGGCGACAGGCCAGAAGCGCGCGCGGTGCGCACGAAATCCGACGCCAGCACCGCCAGCATCGAGGCCCGTGTCATGCGCGCGATCGGCGCCAGCGAGAAGATCGCAAGCGTCAGCGAGGGCAGGATCAACTGGCTGAGCGCCGAACGAAATGCCTCGAGATCGCGCGCGATCAGCGTGTCGATCAGATAGAAACCGGTCACCGTCGGTGGGGCGCTGTAGAATACATCGAGCCGGCCGAGCGGCGCCGGGGACCAGCCGAGCCGGAAATAGAAAATGTAGACCAGCACCAGACCGGTGAAGAACACCGGCAGCGAGACCCCGGCCGTGGTGGTGACCCGGCAGAGATGGTCGATCCACGAGCCCGGGCGGGTGGCGGCGAGCACGCCGAGTGGCAGCGCGATCACGATCGAGACGAGAAGGCCGAGCAGCGTCAGTTCAGCCGAAGCCGGCAGGCGGTTGCGGATTTCGGCCGCGACCGGCTGGCCGGTTGTCAGCGAATTGCCGAAATCGCCATGCGCGAGATCGGCGGTATAGCGGAAGAACTGTTCGATCAGCGGCTTGTCGAAGCCGAGTTTCTTGCGGATCTGCTCGACCGCCTCTTTGGTCGCGGCAGGACCTGCGAAATAGGCGGCGGGATCGCCGGGCAGCGCCCGCGTCAACAGAAAGGTGACGATTACGACCCCGATCAGAGACGGGATCGCAAACATCAGCCGCTTGCCGATCATGGTCAGCATGGCGCGCTCGCGATTTGCAGATACCGCCGCGCGAATAGCGAATGGAGACGCGCGAATAGCGAATAGCGAATAGCGAATGGACGATCGCGGCTGCTCTCCCTCACTATTCGCTACTCCCTATTCGCTATTCGCCCACTAGTTCACTTACGCCTTCACCAGCGCGCGATAATCGAGCCGGCGGTGGAACCAGTATTGATAGCCCGAGATGTTCTTCTGCATCGCGACGTTGACGAAGGGCTGATACAGCGGGATGCGCGGCACGTCCGCAAAGGCGAGATCGACGAAGCCTTTGACGTCGGTGTCGTAGGTTGCCTTGTCGCCGGCCGCGGCTGCAACGCGCGCGCTATCGATCAGCTTGTCCATGTCGGGCGATTTGTAGCTCATGGTGTTGAAGACGGAATTGTTGCCGTGATAGCACCAGTAGAAAAAGTATTCGGGGTAGTCGAGCCAGCCCGAGAACACGTTGGTGTAGAGCGGCATCTCCTTCTTGTTGAGTTCGGTGCGCCAGTTGGCGCCGGGCACCTTGTTGATCGTGGTCTTGATGCCGAGCTGGGCCAGGCTCTCCTGCACCAGCACGCAAAGCGGCTCGTTGACGCCGGCGAAATTCAGGTCGAACGAGATCGTGGTCTCGAATCCGTCTGCGTAACCGGCCTCGGTCAATAGCGCCTTCGCCTTCGCCATATCGGTGGAATATTTGGTCGGCTGCGGCCAGGCGACTTCGGTCGGCCTGTCCGTGGCGGCACCGAACATCGGATTGGCGAGCCCAAACAGCACCGCGTCCATGATCTTCTGGTACGGTATGGCGTGGGCCATCGCCTGGCGCACTTTCGGATTGTCGAACGGCGGTTTGATCACGTTCATGCCGATATACTGGATGCCGTTGGAGAACGGCAGCGACACCACGTCGAGCTTGCCGCTCGCCTTCATCTCCTGGAAATCCTTGAACGGCAATTCGTAGGAGATATCGGCGTCGCCGCGCTCCAGCAGCGCGCGACGATTGCCGGCCTGCGGCACCATGCGCCAGATCACGCGCTTGATCTTCGGCAGCGGACCGCCGACCCACTCGTCGTTGCGCTCCATGACGACTTCGGTGCCTGCGGTCCACTTCGTCACCTTGTAGGCACCGGAGCCCGCGGTCTGCTGTTTGGTATACTCGAGACCCCAGGGGTCTTTCTCCGACGCGTTCTTTTTCACGAGCTCGGAGTTCACCACGCAGGGCACGATGACCGCGAGATCGGGTATCGTCAGGCGGTCCTTCTTCGCAAAATCCACCCGCACGGTGTTGTCGTCGACCACGACAAACTGCTCGGGCTTGGTCAGCGAGCCCGCGCTCATCTGGAAGGTCGGGAAGCCGCCAACGCTGACGGCTCGGTCGAGCGACCACTTCACATCCTTGGCGGCCACGGGCGTGCCGTCGTGAAACTTCGCGTTCTTCTTCAGTTTGAAGGTCACCGACATGTCGCCGACATTCATGTCTTCGGCGAGTTCTCCCTTGAACTTGTCGCGGTCGTAATAGGGCACGCCGCCTGGACCGCTCTTCATCTCGTGGCTGATCAGACGGTCGTAGCAATTCCACGATACTTCATAGCCGGGCACGTTGGTGCCGACGCCGTGGATATCGAGATTGTTCGGGCCGCCTTCGGAGACGATCAAAAGCGTCTCCGAGCGGGCATCGGCCTTGGCGGCAGACCAGATCGCAGGCGCCGGCACAAACGCGCCCGCCGCAACCCCGGTGACGGATTTCAGGAAGTCGCGGCGCTTCATGGGGATGCTCCAACGCTACGTGGGAAACGGGCTGTTGGAGCCGACGTCGCAAGGTTTATGCCAAACCTTAATGCAAAGCTAATGACGGGCTAAGCCTATGATCCAGCTTTCAAATGTTGGAACTTTCGGTCGAATCCGCGTGGGGCGGGATTGCATACAGAGAGCTAGCATTGCCTATTAATCAGGCATGCACGCCGGACGCCATTTTCCTGGGCTTCTAGCGTTCCGGGCTCGCGCGCTCGAACTGACGTAACAGCTTGTCGCCGCGCTCGACCGCGGAATCGAGCGCTGCTTGTGCCGATTTCTTGCCGCTGAACGCCTGCTCGAGCTCGTCGTCGATCACATCGCGGATCAAGACAAAGGATCCTAATCGCACGCCTTTGGAATTCTCGGTCGGCGGCTTCAACGTGATTTCCTCGATCGAGATCGCGGTGCCGGGATTGCGGTCATAGAAGCCTTGCGCGCGGGTCAGGTCGAACGCGGCACGTGTCACCGGAAGATAGCCGGTGTTCTGGTGCCAGGATGCCTGAACTTCCGGCTTCGACAGGAAGCTGAAGAATTTTGCGACGCCCTTGTATTCATCGGATGGCCGGTTGCGCAGCACCCACAATGTCGCGCCGCCGATAATGGTGTTCTGCGGCGCGCCGGCGACATCCGGCCAATATGGCAGCATGCCGTAGCCGACCTCGAATTTCGAATTGGCCTTGATGTCGGCGCGGGTCGCCGACGAGCCGATGAAGATTCCGCATTCGCCGTTCTGAAACCGGGGCTCCGCGGTCTGCGCGCGGCCGCTATAGTCGAACGCTTTCGTCGACTGCCATTCCACGAGCTGCGAGATATGGCGCACCATCAGCGGATTGTTGAACGTCAAGACCGCATCGAGCCCGGCAAAGCCGTTGGCCATGGTCGAGATCGGCAGATTGTGAATTGCGGAAAAATTCTCGACATTGATCCACGACGGCCACGACGTGGTGAAGCCGCAAACCGCGCCCGCCGCGCGCAGCTTTTTTGCGGCATCACCGACCTCCGGCCAAGTCTTGGGCGCCACTTCCGGATCGAGGCCCGCATCGCGGAACAGCTTCTTGTTGTAGTAGAGGATCGGCGTCGAGGCGTTGAACGGAAACGACAGCATGTTGCCGTCGACGTCGGCGTAATAGCCTGACACGGCCGGGAGGTACGCGGCCGGCGAAAAGGCTTCCTGCTCGTCTCGCATCAACTCGAATACCGGATAGATCGCGCCCTTTGCGGCCGTCATGGTCGCGGTCGCAATCTCGTTGACCTGGACGATCGCAGGCTGGCTGCGCGAACGAAACGCGAAGATCGCAGCCGTCACGGTTTCGGTATAGCTGCCCTTGTAGCTCGGGATCACCCGGTATTGGGATTGCGAAGCGTTAAAATCGGCGGCGAGCCGCTCAACCTGCTTGCGCAGTTCGCCGGACATCGCATGCCACCAATGGATCTCGGTGACCGCCTGCGCCGGCGATGAGAGGCCGACGGCAATCGCTATTGCCGCAAGCCGCAGAAATCTGAACGCCGGGTTCACGATTAAGACCAATTCCAATCTGCTGCTGCAGCCGTGCTATTAGCGTTTGGCGCCGTGATAGAGCCTCAGACTTTCAGTTGCAATCCGCAGAAGCCCGGTCGCACCGCACAATTGACGATAACCGCGACATCGGCGAATAGGCAGCTACCGCCAAGATTGAATTGAACCTTTTCCTCCCGCCATAGACATCATCATAAGGGGATGAGTTTGCCTGTGTACAGCTGCAGCCGCGCCGATCTTCCGCGGACCCCAGCAATCGTTGTCGCGCTGACGGTGGCCGCAACGGGGGTGGTCGCGCGCGAATCTCGTGCCGCCGACACCCGGAATGAAGATCATCCGACCGCACAGGCGCTGCGCTGCATGGGCCGCCTGATTGCGGACCCCGCGGTTACGCGGCCGATCGAACGCATCCGCAAGGTGGGGTGAAAGTCGTCTTGGCAGTGCCCTCTCGATCCGAAGTTGCGGAACGACCGGCGAGCCTCGCCGCGCGAGGCCGCGCGCGCATCGTAGGCCTGCTCCGCGCGGTGCCGATCCGCTGGCGCATCCTGTCGATCGCGGCACTGAACTCGGCCGTCGTCGTGGTGCTCGCCGCGATGATCTATAACGGCGCCCAGGTGCTGGGCTCGGCCTGGGACGACGTGCGGCAGGTGCGCGAGTCCGACAAGATCCTGGCGCTGCTGGAGAGCGAGACCAGCCGGCTGCAGAACCTGATCCATCGCTACATCAACCAGCCGAGCCCCGAACTGTTCGCCGAGATCCTGCTCTTGCGCGAGGCGGTGCTCGGCACGCTCACGACCCGCGCCTCGACCGATCCGATGTTGTCCGGATCGGTGGAAGAGCTCGAGCGCGTCACCGACCGCTTCCTCAACGGCTTTGGCGACCTGCGCGGCGTGCAGGCGACGATCGCCAAGACCTATGACCAGGAAGTGCTGGGGCCCGCCAAAGACATCGCCGGGCTTTATTCGATCATCGAAGGGGCGACAGGCCACCGCGACGCGCTGATCTGGCCGGCGCTTGGAAAATCCCGCGAGGCGTTCACCGCCATGCTGGTCGCCGCCAACGCCTACTACCTCTCGCTGGCCTCCGCGTCCGCCGAGGAAGCGCGCCGCAATACCGAGACCATCGAACGGACCATTCCGGTGATGACCGACCTTGCCGACAACGATTTGCAGCGCATGGCGCTGCAGCGATTGGGCGTGCGGACGGTCGCGCTGCGCGAAGGCATGGCGAAATTGTCCGAGCAGCTTTCAAGCCGCACTGATTTGTTGCGCAATACGATCGATGCCAGCCAAGCGGAGGCGATCGGCGCGATCGACGATTTGTCGGTCAAGATGCGGCGGCGCGAACAGAAGGCGCAGGAAACGTTCGACCGGACGCTCGGCGACATCTCGCGCCGGGTGTTGACGATCGCGGTGATCTTCCTCGGCATCATCCTCACCGTCGGCGTTTTGATCGCGCTCTCGATCCGGCTGCCGCTGCAGCAGATCATGGCGGCGATGCGCGCGATCACCTCGGGTGACTACGACCGCCAGGTGCAGGGAACGAGCGCGCGGGACGAGGTCGGCGCCATGGCGCGGGCGGTCGAGGTGTTCCGGGAAAACGCCATCGCCAAGCGCAAGACCGAGGACGAGTTGCGCACCTCGAAGGAAAAGGCCGAGAGCGCGCTGCTCGAGCTCAGCGCCGCCCAGCAAAACCTGATCGATTCCGAACGGCTGGCTGCGCTCGGCGGACTGGTGGCCGGCGTCGCCCATGAGGTCAATAACCCGATCGGCATCAGCCTGACGGTGGCCTCGAGCCTCGCACGGCGCTCCGAGATGTTCGAGGCCGAGCTCAAATCCGACGGAGCACTGCGCCGCTCGCAACTGGAGGAATTCGTGCGCTCCTCGCGCGACGCGTCCCAGCAGCTGGTAGCAAACCTGCACCGCGCCGGCGAGCTGATCCAGTCGTTCAAACAGGTCGCGGTCGACCGCTCGCACGCCGAGCGACGGCCGTTCAGCCTTGGCGAGGCGACTGACCAGATCATCGCAAGCCTGCGACCGGTCCTCAAGCGCGCGCCGATCTCGCTCTCGCTCGATGTGCCAGAGGGCCTCGTGATCGACGGCTATCCCGGTTCCTACGGGCAGATCCTGACCAATCTGTTCCTGAACGCCGCCAATCATGCCTTTGCCGATGGCCGCGCCGGAACCATTTCGATTTCGGCCCGGCCGCGCGGCCACGACGATGTCGAGATCATTTTTGCCGACGATGGCGCCGGAATGACGCCGGATGTGCAACGCCAGGCCTTCGACCCGTTCTTTACCACCCGGCGCAATGACGGCGGCACCGGCCTCGGCCTCCATATCGTCTATAATCTGGTTACCCAACAGCTCGGCGGCCACATGATGCTGGAGTCAAGGCTGGGACAAGGCACCACGTTTCGCATTATCATGCCCAGGGTGGCCCGGGGCGACCCCGCGACCACCGACACCTTAGCCGACGGAACCGCTCAATGGCCGAACCGGACGATGTCCTCCACCTGATCGACGATACCGGAGCTGCTCCGGAGGATTCGTCGGTCCGTAAATGGAAGATCGCGGTCATCGACGACGATCAGGCCGTGCATGAAGGCACGCGCTTTGCGCTGAGCGACTATAGTCTGAACGGCCAGACGCTCGAGATCCTGTCGGCCTATTCGGCCGCCGAAGGCCGCACCCTGATGCGCGCGCATCCGGATATCGCGGCCGTGCTGCTCGACGTCATCATGGAGACCGACGTTGCCGGACTGGAGCTCGTCGAATACATCCGCAACGAAATCAAGAACGAGACGGTCCGCATCATCCTGCGCACCGGACAACCCGGCCAGGCCCCGGAACGCCGCGTCATCGTCCAGTACGACATCAACGACTACAAGGCGAAAACCGAGCTCACCGCCGACAAGCTGTTCACCTCGCTGACCGCGGCACTGCGCAGCTACCAGCAGCTCGAGCGCATGGTGCAGACAAGGCGCGGGCTCGAAATCATCATCGATGCCGCCTCAACGCTCTACGACTTCAGGTCGATGCAGCGCCTCGCCGAGGGCGTGCTGACGCAGCTCGCCTCGTTGCTCAACGTCGACTGCGCCGGCATCCTGGTGCTGCGCGACGATGGCGGCGCGGCCGGCAGCGAGTTTTCGGTGCTGGCGGGTTCCGGATGCTATAGCCGTTTCATCGGCACCACCAGCTCGAAGGCGCTCGACCCGGATCTGCGGCAGATGGTGGAAGCGGCGTTCCAGCGCCGCAAGAACGAGTTCGCCGACCACCGCAGCGTGCTCTATCTGCGCACTGGAAGCGGCCGCGAGGTCGTCGTGCTGTTACAGGCCGAACGCCCGCTGTCGGAGACCGACCGCGCGCTGGTCGAGATTTTCTCCAGCCGGCTTTCGATCGCGTTCGACAACGTCATCCTGTATCAGCAGCTTCACGAGGCCAACACGCAACTGGAAGACCGCGTCGCCCAGCGCACCCGCGCGCTGATGCAGGCCAACCGGCGGCTGTCGGCGCAGTGGCTGCGCCTGCAGCGTGCCAACGGCTTCAAGAATGAAATTCTCGGCACCGTCGCCCATGATTTGAAGAATCCGCTGGGGGTGATCCTTGGCCGCACCGAAATGCTGACCGAACTGATCGGCGCCGGCTCGCCGAAAGAGAACGTCACGGCGCAGGTCGACCACATCCGCGATGCCACCAAGCGGCTGACCTCGATGGTCGATCACCTGATCTCGGACGCGATGGCCGATGCCTTCGACATCACCATCCGACGCGAGCCGGTCGATGTCGCGGCGTTGGTCGCCGAAGTCACCGAAGTCAACAAGCCGCTCGCGGTCAACAAGCAGCAGACCATTACGGTATCGGCGCCGCCGAACATCGTGACCATGTGCGATACCGATCGCATCAGGGAAGCGATCGACAATCTCGTCAGCAATGCCATCAAATACTCACCGATCGGCGGCAAGATTTCGGTTTTCGTTGCCCATGAAGGCAACGGCACCATCATCCGCATCGCCGACCAGGGCGCCGGCCTGTCGCCGGAGGATCTCGGGCGATTGTTTGGCCGCTTCCAGCGGCTGTCCGCAAAGCCCACCGCCGGCGAGAGTTCGACGGGGCTGGGCTTGTCGATCGTCAAGCGCATCATAGACATGCATGGCGGCCATGTGACTGCGGACAGCGCCGGACCCGGACAGGGATCGACGTTTACCGTTACATTACCGGCGACAGAGCTGTCATGACCCAGAACCCGCACATCATCATCGTCGACGACGAGGCGCCGGCCCGCGAAATGGTCGGCGATTATCTCAAGATGCATGGCTTCGGCGTCACGCTATGCGACGGCGGGAAGAGCCTGCGCAGCGTCATCGAGACCCGGGTGCCCGATCTCGTCGTGCTCGATCTGAACATGCCCGAGGAAGACGGTCTGTCGATCATCCGCGACCTCAAGAGCCGCATCAATGTTCCCGTCATCATGCTGACGGCAACCGCAAGCCCGATCGACCGCGTGGTCGGACTCGAGCTGGGGGCCGACGATTATGTCGCCAAACCCTGCGAATTGCGCGAATTGATGGCGCGGATCCGCTCGGTGCTGCGGCGAAGCACGCCCGCCAAGGCCGCTGCATCCTCGGAAGAAGCCGCCGCAAAAGCGGCGAGGGAGCAGTTGGTGCGGTTCGGTACCAAATGGCTCGATCTCGAGGCGCAGGCATTGCGCGACGACGAGGGTTACGAACATCCGTTGACCGCGTCCGAATTCGGCCTGCTGAAAGTATTCGCGGCCAATCCAAAGCGGGTGCTGTCGCGCGAGCGATTGCTGGAATTGGCCAATGCGCGCGATGCCGAAGCCTTCGATCGCGCCGTCGACTTAAGGATCATGCGGATCCGCCGCAAGATCGAACCGGACCCGACCAAGCCTGCCGTGATCCGCACCATCCGGGGCGGCGGCTACCTATTCTCGCCTGCCGGCGACAAGGCTTGATCTATCTCTACTCATGGTGAGGAAGCGCGCTCATCGCGGGCATTCGCGCGACCCGTTGGCGGCTCCCCCCGGATGGGGGCTCAGCCTATCCCCTCCAATTTTAGCCTCGTTGAAATCACTTGCATTTCGCCCCCGAATGTTTCGTCGCAGGCGGCGCGACGACACAATTCTCTCCGGCATGAAACCATTTTTCCCTATTCGTGCAGAAGTCCGGAAACGTTGGCTGATTAACAATTTGCCCAACGAGACGCCGCACAAGCGGCATCGGGGAGCCTGTCATGCACAACGTGATCGCCATCAACGCCGCCGCCCACCAAGGCATTATCGCCGCTCAGGCGACCTCGGACGAAATGTTGCTGGAGAGCATTGCCGATGGCGGCCGCACCGCCATGCACATCCTCTACTCCCGACACCATGTGCGGGTTTACCGTTTCATCCTTCGTATCGTGCGTGACGGCACCATGGCCGAAGATCTCGTCAGCCAGGTGTTTCTCGATGTGTGGCGCACCGCGAGGCAGTTCGAAGGCCGTTCCCAGGTTTCAACCTGGCTGTTGTCGATCGCCCGTTTCAAGGCGCTGACCGCACTGCGCCAGCGGCGCCACGAAGACATCGACCAGGAAGACGTGCGCCAGATCGCCGACGAGGCCGACACGCCCGAAGCCTCGCTCGACCGCAGCAACACGCGCGCGATCCTGCGCGCCTGCGTCGCAAAGCTTTCGCCGGCCCATCGCGAGATCATCAATCTCGTCTACTACCACGAGAAATCGGTCGAAGAGGTCGGCGAAATCATCGGCATCCCGCAGAGCACCGTGAAGACCCGCATGTTCTACGCCCGCAAGCAATTGGCCGATTTGCTTAAGGGCGCCGGCATCGACAGCCTCGCTGCGTAAAATAAAGCAGATTCAAAGGCTTAACCGGATGGACGAGACAGAATCCCACTCTGTTTTCGAGGCAAAGAATTACTGCCGACGAAACAATTGAAACAATCGGCGAAATCAGGCGGAAAAACTCACCCGCTACAACAATAGCCATCGAGTTTCCAAACCTCCCAAGTTACCTCCAATGACCCGGTCGGGATGCCCCCCTTCCGGGTCGTTTTGCGTTTGCAATCGCTTGCCTCCGTCTCACGAACACGTGACGCGCGTAACGCGCAGCTGCCGCGCCTCGAAGGATGATTCGAACGTTCGTGGAAAGCTGTTTGATGCTCAATCTTGCTCTCGCTTTGCTTGCGGGCATCGTCACGATCGCCGCGCCCTGCACCCTTCCGGTGCTGCCGATCCTGCTCGGCGCGTCGGTGGGCCACACCGGCAAGCTTCGGCCGGCGATGATCGCGCTTGGCTTCGTGCTGTCGTTCTCCGTGGTTGCGCTGGCCTTGAGCGCGATCACCCGTATTTTCGACTTCGATCCGAATGTGCTTCGCACGGGCGCGGCAGTCATGCTGCTCGGCTTCGGACTATTGATGATCTGGCCGACGCCGTTTGAGTGGCTGTCCATTCGCGTCAGCAGCCTCATCGATGGCGGCTCCGCCGCCCTCGTCCCGCAAGGCCGGGGCAACCTCGGTGGTTTTGTGCTCGGGACCACGCTGGGGCTGGTCTGGACGCCTTGTGCGGGCCCGGTGCTGGGCTCGATCCTGACCCTTGTCGCAACCTCCAGGGATATCGCATGGGCGAGCGCGCTGCTCGTGGTCTATGCCATCGGTGCGGCACTGCCGATGCTCGCGATCGCTTATGGCGGACAGGCTGCGACCACCAGCGTTCGCAGCATCGCGCGATATTCGCCGAGGTTGCAGCAGGCGTTCGGCGTCGTCGTGATCGCATTCGCGCTTCTCTCTTACTTCCAATACGACACGCTCATCGTGGCATGGCTGACAGGATTCTACCCGACCGGCCAGATTGGCCTGTAATCATCCCTCAAAATGGAGACTTCAATGACCATCCGTTCATTCGCCGTACTCGCCGCCACGATCGCCATCGGTTGGACGAGCACGGCGGCACCCGGCATCGGTGGCGAAATCGCGCACGGCGCCGCCGCTCCATTCGCGGTCGCCGCCGCCCAGGACGCCGCGCCTGACTTCACCGGCATCAGCACCTGGTTCAATTCCGCCCCGCTCAGGATGGCGGATTTGCGGGGCAAGGTGGTGCTGGTCGATTTCTGGACCTATGGCTGCGTCAATTGCGTCAACACGCTGCCGCACGTCACCGAGCTCTACGCGAAATACAAAGACCGCGGCCTGGTCGTGGTCGGCGTGCACACGCCGGAATTTCCGTTCGAGCGCTCGGCGGCCAATGTGCAGGCCGCGCTGAAGCGGCATGGCATCACCTATCCGGTCGCGCAGGACAACGACTCGCGGACCTGGGACGCCTATCGCAACCAGTATTGGCCGGCGCAGTACGTCATCGATCAGAGCGGCAGGGTCGTGCTGCATCACGACGGCGAGGGCCAATACGAGCAGATCGATCGTACCATCGCCCGCCTGCTTAGCGCCAATAGCTGACCAAAGCGTTTTCGAAGAAAGCGCGTCAAAACAGAAAATTGAATCTTGGCTCCGATCAACCGAAACGGATGCTCAGGCTGGCTGAACGCGATACCATCGTCATGTCCCGTGTGGTAAGCTGCACGCGGGATATTTCGGCGACGGGTGGCGTATGTTCGAAGGCTGGGATGCCGTAGCGTTGGCCCGGGCACAGTTCGCCTTCACGATGTCGTTCCATATCGTGTTTCCGGCCTTCACGATCGGCCTTGCGAGTTACCTCGCCGTGTTGGAGGCGCTCTGGCTGTGGACCGGGCGCGAGGTCTTCATCAACCTGTTCAATTACTGGCTAAAGATCTTTGCGGTCGTGTTCGGCATGGGCGTGGTGTCGGGCATCGTGATGTCCTACCAGTTCGGCACCAACTGGTCGGCATTTTCCGACAAGACCGGCCCCGTGATCGGCCCGCTGATGGCCTACGAGGTGCTGACCGCGTTCTTCCTGGAGGCGGGCTTTTTGGGCGTGATGCTGTTCGGCCTCGAACGCGTCGGGCACAGACTGCACTTCGTCGCGACCTTGATGGTCGCGATCGGCACGTTGATCTCGGCGTTTTGGATCCTCTCGGCTAATTCCTGGATGCAGACGCCGGCCGGATATGCGCTCAACGCCGACGGCCAGTTCGTCGCCGCCGACTGGCTGAAGGTGATCTTCAATCCGTCATTCCCCTACCGGCTCGTGCATATGGTGCTGGCCGCCTATCTGACGACGGCGCTGGTGGTCGGCGCGGTCGGCGCGTTTCACCTGTTGCGCAACCAGAATCTCGCAGGCCCCCGCGTGATGTTCTCGATGGCGATGTGGATGGCCACTTTGGTGGCGCCGATCCAGATCATCGCCGGCGATCAGCACGGCCTCAACACGCTGGAGCATCAGCCGGTAAAGATCATGGCAATGGAAGGCCATTATGAGAGCCACAGTGACGGCGCGCCGCTGATCTTGTTCGGCTGGCCGAACCAAAGCGCCGGCAAGGTCGATTACGCCGTCGAAGTCCCCAAACTCGGCTCGCTCATTCTCAAGCATTCGCTCGATGCGCCGCTCGCGGGCCTCGACACCGTGCCGCGTAAAGACTGGCCGCCGGTGCCGATCACGTTCTGGTCGTTCCGGATCATGGTCGGCATGGGATTTTTGATGTTGGGGCTCGGGCTTCTCAGCCTGTTGATGCGCGTCCGCGGCACGCTCTACGAGCAGCGGCTGCTGCATGGGTTCGCGGTCGCCATGGGACCGGCCGGCTTTATTGCGGTGCTGGCGGGCTGGATCACCACCGAGACCGGGCGCCAGCCCTTCACCGTATACGGCCTGTTGCGGACGGCCGAATCCGCCTCGCCCTTGGCCGCGCCCGCGGTCGGCTCCTCATTGGTGGCCTTCGTCATCGTCTATTTCGCGGTATTTGCCGCCGGCATCATTTACATCCTGCGCTTGATGGCCGCGCCGCCGCATCCG
>VAZG01000227.1 GCA_005885285.1 Alphaproteobacteria bacterium
CACCGTCACGATCTATTCCAAGGGCGATCACCCCGCGGCCGCGGTGCCGAAGCAGGCCTTGATCTACGAAGCCGACCAGGTCCGGGTCTGGGTCTCCCATGACGATCGATCGGTCGAACTCCGGCAAATCAAGACCGGGCTCGTCAATGGCGATCTTGTCGAGGTCGTGAGCAATCTGAAACCCGGCGAGCGGATTGTGACAAAGGGTAGTCTCTTCATTGACCGCGCGGCATCGGGCAGCTAGCGGTGCCTCTCGCCTTCAGCACGTTGAAATTGACCTGAATGGATCGCCTTGTCGCCATCGCAGTCGAGCGCCGCTACTTGATGGTGGGCGTCTTCGTCGCCGTGTTGATCGGCGGCCTCATTGCATTCAACCAGCTCAACATCGAGGCCTATCCGGACCCGACGCCGCCGATGGTGGACGTCGTGACGCAAAGCCCGGGATTGTCGGCGGAAGAGATCGAGCGTTACATCACCATTCCGATCGAGACCCAGGTCACCGGCATCAAGAACGTCACTACCATCCGCACCATCTCCCTGTACGGATTGTCAGACGTCAAGGTGCAATTCTCGTTCGCTTACACTTATGACGAAGCGCTACAGCAGGTGCTGAACCGGTTGGGCCAGATGCCGCCGCTACCCGGCAGTGTGCAGCCCTCGATCTCGCCGCTAAGCGCTATCGGCGAAATCTACCGCTATCGACTGGTCGGCCCACCGAACTACAGTGTGCGCGATCTGAAGACGCTGCAGGACTGGGTGCTGCAGCGCCGGTTTCGCGCGGTGCCCGGCGTGATCGATGTCACCGGATGGGGCGGCAAGACCAAGACCTACGAACTGCAGGTGGACTTCAACAAGCTGATCGCCAACGGCCTGACATTGCCGCAAATGCTGCAGGCTGTCAGTAATTCCAATATCAATGTCGGCGGCAACACCGTCGATATCGGTACCCAGTCCGCCGTGGTGCGCGGCGTCGGCCTGATCCGTTCCATGGACGATCTCGCCAATACCATGGTGTCGCAGAGCAACGGCAACCCGGTGCTGGTCAAGGATGTCGCGACCGTGACCGTCGGCGAGAAACCGCGGCTCGGAATTGCGGGTCTCGATGACGACAACGACATCGTGCAGGGCATCGTGCTGATGCGCCGGGGCGAGCAGAGCTCGCCGACGATTCTGCGCGTCGAGCAACTGGTCGCATCCATCAACAAATCCAACGTCCTGCCGCCCGGTGTGCACATCGAGCGGATCTATGACCGCAAGGATCTGATCGATCTCACCACCTTGACGGTGCTGCACAACATGGTGGTCGGCATCCTCCTGATCGTGCTGGTGCAGTGGATCTTCCTCGGTGATCTCAGAAGCGCGTTGATAGTCGGTGCCACGATTCCCTTCGCGCTGTTCTTCGCCGTCATCATCCTGGTGCTGCGCGGCGAATCCGCCAATCTGCTGTCGGTCGGCGCGATCGATTTTGGGCTGGTCGTGGACGCCACCGTGATCATGGTGGAAGCGATTTTCCGGCGGTTGACGCAAACCACACCGCTGTCAGAGGTCGAGCAGAGCTATATTTCGACCGAGACCGCAATGGGCATGAAGAGCCATGCCATCCTGAGCGCGGCTGCCGACGTGTCGCGGTCGATCTTCTTTGCCGCCACCATTATCGTTGCAGCGTTCCTGCCGCTGTTCACCTTGAGCGGCGTCGAGGGCAACATCTTCGGGCCGATGGCGCGGACCTATGCCTACGCGCTGGCGGGCGGCCTGCTTGCGACCTTCACCGTGACGCCCGCCTTAAGCGCGATCATCCTGCCCTCGCACGTGCAGGAAACCGAAACGCGGATCATGGCGTTCCTGCACCGCCTCTATGTGCCCGTGTTGAACTGGGCGGTCGGCAACCGAAATATCATCATGGCCGGCGCTATTGCCCTTGTGGCGATGACCCTCGTCTTCGGCCGTCTGCTAGGCCTGGAATTCCTGCCCAAGCTCGAAGAGGGCAATCTCTGGATTCGCGCCACCCTGCCGCCGACCATCTCGCTGCAGGAGGGCAACGCCTATGTCAACGAGATGCGGAAATTGATCCGCAGCCGGCCCGAGGTGGAAGCCGTGGTGTCGCAACACGGCCGCCCCGATGATGGCACCGATGCCGCAGGCTTTTTCAATGCCGAGTTCTTTGCGCCGTTAAAGCCCGTCAGCGAGTGGCCGGGCACCCACGACAAGGACGAACTCACCGCGCAATTGCTCAAGCAACTGGACGACCAGTTTCCCGGTGTCGAGTTCAATTTCTCGCAGTACCTGCAGGACAACGTGTCCGAAGCGGTCTCCGGCGTGAAGGGCGAGAACTCGATCAAGCTGTACGGCAACGATCTCCAGGCGCTGACCGATACCGCCAACAAGATCAAATCGGTGCTTGCGACCGTTCAGGGCGTCACTGACCTTGCGGTGTTCACCTCGCTCGGCCAGCCCACCATCCAGATCGATATCGACCGCGCCAAGGCCGCCCGGTATGGGCTCGCGCCGGGCGACATCAACGCCACCATCAAGGTGGCGATCGGCGGCGATAGCGCAGGCGATCTCTATGAGCCGGGCAGTGATCGCCATTTCCCGATCATCGTTCGCCTGGCGCCGGAATATCGCAAGAGCGCCGAGGCGATCCAGAACCTGAGGATCGGAGCGCCAGGGCCGAACGGCACGGTCACGCAGATACCCCTAAGCGAGGTGGCCTCGATCAACCTGGTGTCGGGCGCGGCCTATATCTACCGCGAACAGCAGGAGCGCTATCTGCCGATCAAGTTCTCGGTGCGTGAACGCGATCTCGGCGGCGCGATCCGCGAAGCGCAGGACAAGATCGCTGCGCAAGTCCAGCTCCCCGCGGGCTCGCGGCTCGAATGGGTCGGTGAGTACGGCAATTTGCAGGACGCCATCAAGCGGCTGTCGGTCGTGGTGCCGATCTCGCTTGCGCTGATCGCGATCCTGTTGTGGTTCAATTTCGGCTCGATGATCGACACGCTGCTGGCGATGAGCGTGATCCCGATGGCGATCTTTGGCGGCGTGCTGGGGCTCCTGATTTCAGGTATCCCGTTCAGCGTGTCGGCCGCGATCGGCTTCATCGCGCTGTTTGGCATCGCGGTGATGGACGGCATCATCATCCTGTCGCAGTTCAATCAGCTGACCGATGAAGGCCTTGACCGGATCAGCGCGGTGATCCGCACCGGCGAGTTGCAACTGCGCCCCGTGCTGATGACCTGCGTGGTCGCGGGCGTTGGGCTATTGCCGGCGGCGCTGTCGGCTGGCATCGGGTCGCAGGTGCAGAAGCCGCTCGCGGTCGTCGTCGTCACTGGCATGATGCTGGCGCCCGTCGTCATCCTGGTGACCCTGCCGGTGCTGATCTCGCTATTCTCGCGCCGGGCGCGGTGAAATGAGTGTGTTTTCGAGGGAAAACCTGCCCGGGCTTAATTCGGTTTGTGGGCATATGCCCATGTATTCTGCCCACTCGATTTGTGGTTGACGCCTCCCAACGAGTGCCCCTTGATCTCAAGCCAACGGATGAAACCGCGGGGAGAGCAACCATGCGGATCGAGGAACGCCAAAGCGAGGGCGCTGCCGGAACCTCCGACCAGATCCTGGGCGAGATCCGGGACTATTGCCGCGCGACCCATACGGCCGAATCCACCTTCGGCCGCCTCGTCGTCAACGACGGCAAGCTGGTGTCGCGGCTGCGCGACGGCGCCAAGATCACGACCGGCACGCTCGACAAGGTCCGCGCCTATCTGTCGGAGCACCGCGCCGCGCAGCCGTCGCCGCAAGACAAGCCGTTCGCGGCCAAGGCCGTCAATGGCGCGGCGGTCGCGACCGATATCGCGCCGGCTGGTTTCCGCTTCTTCGACAACCGGCAAAAATATCTCCTGTTCGTCTCGACCTGCAGCGAGAAGACCGAGATCGCCAACCGGGTTTCGCTCGAGCTGGGCAACCTGCAGCCTGCGCCGCCTGCGCTTCGGCTGTTCGATGCCGGCGTCGGCGATGGCACCGTGCTGTCGCGGGTGATGCGCTCGCTGCACGCGCGGTTTCCGACCATGCCGCTCTACGTGGTCGCCAAGGAGATATCTTTCGAAGACGTCCGCATGATGCTCGAGAAAATGGCAGACCGGCTATTCGAGCATCCGGCCACCGTGCTTGTCGTCACCAACCTCTATTATGCCGAGGCGCCATGGCTGACGCCGCGCTCGGTGACATCAGCGCAAGGCCTGATCTGGAAGGATGTGGCGCTCTCGGGCAATACCGCGCACGGTTTTGCCGAGCAGATCGGCGAGCTCGAAGGGTTCTTGGCCGAGAACTGGCGGGCCGGGATCAGCCCGACCACCGGCAACCCGGTCTATACGCGGCCGATCGTCTTGACGTTGCGGCGCGAGGACCACTCCTTCCTGCTCGACCCGATCATGCCAAGGCCCGGACGCGTGATGGCCGATTACGATCTGGTACTCGCCTCGCAGCCCTATCGGGCCCGCGCCAGCGTCGAATTCAAGGCGTCGAAAGTGGTGACGCCGCTGGCGCGGGCATTGCGGCCCGGCGGCCGGCTGATCGGCATCCATTCGCACGGCCACGATCCCGGCATCGAGATCATCGACCAGGTCTGGCCCGGCGACGATCCCTTCAAGACCGATCGTTATGCGATCCTGCGGCAGGTCAAGCATGAGCTTGGCGCCGCCGCGCGGCATTACAATTTCAATGCCTCCTCGGATGCCCGTTCGATCTTCCGCTATCACATGCACACGCTGCCGGACGAGGTCTCCGGTCCGATCGGCACCTCGACGCTGTTCGCCGCCTGGAATGCCGCGATCTATGTGGCGCAGATCGAGGATGTCAGGCTGTCGGAAGTCGTGCGCGACGGCCGCTATCTGGAGGCAACCGACCGGGTGCTGAAGAGGCATGGCGGACTCTGGTTCAACGACGAGACCTATGTGATTTCGCGCCGCCGTGCGCCGGCCTGAGTTTTCGGAGCAGCCCGTGACCGTGCCCGACCATGCATCATCCGGCCATCTCGCCGCGCTGCTGGCGTCGGCCTCCGTCGAAGTGTCCTCGCGCGGCCACCAATTGCAGGAGTTGCGGGACCATTTCGCTGGAGGCACGGATGTCACGATCACCTTCTTGCCCGGCGACAATTATCGCCACAATATCGAGACCGCCGCCGCGCTGCGCCACGCCGGCTTCAATCCGGTGCCGCATATCGCCGCGCGCGAGATCGCCTCACGCGAGGTGCTCGACGATTTTCTGGCGCGCTCGCGCGGGGAGGCCGGCGTCACGCGGCTGCTCCTGATTGCAGGCGATGTCGTGGCCGCCAAGGGGCCGTTCAAATCGAGCCGCGATGTGGTGGCAAGCGGATTGATCGAGGCGCATGGCTTCGCACGCTTAAGCGTTGCCGGTCACCCTGAAGGCCATCCCTATCTGAGCCCGGCTGCGACCTTCAAGGCGCTCGACGCTTGGCAGGACTGGGCCCGCCAGACGAACATCCGGGTCGATATCCTGACCCAGTTCTGTTTTGAAAGCGCGCCGATCCTCAAGTGGCTCGGTGAACTCGATGCACGCGGCATCGGCTTGCCGGTGATCGTTGGGGTGGCCGGTCCTGCGAGCCCGGCCACGCTGATGAAATTTGCGCTCCGCTGCGGGATCGGCAATTCGATGCGCTCGCTGCGCGGCCAGATCGGCCGCTACGGCCGGCTCCTGACAGACGCTGGGCCGGACGAGGTCATGCGCGGCCTGCAGTCGGCGCCAACGGCTGCGACCACAGCGATCAGCGGATTTCACCTGTTCCCATTCGGCGGACTGCGCAAGGCCGCCAACTGGCTGCACACCTATCGTGATGAAACGGTGCAGCCAACGGCAGCGGCCTCGTGCGGCGGAAATCAGAAACCGTAGAGGCGTGCCGCATTGTCGACCAATCTTCTTGCGAGTCGCCTCGTCGGGTGCCCATACCGGCAACTGGTTGAGCAGTCCGCCGTCGTCGACCTGGAGCAGCGGCGTGACGTCGGTCGCCTTATGCCCCGGCGGTGTGACCGAATCCGGTAGCACGGCGGATCTCTCCGACCAACTCAGACAACGGCCGCGATCCATCGAGACGCAGGACGGGGCGGGGCAGCCCCGCGAGCCATGCCTGATGTCTGGCGAGACTGGGACCCTCGCGATCGCCGGCTTCGTAATGCGAAGCCCACTCGATGAACTCTTCCGTTTCCGCGTGGCGCCAGCCGCCGGGTCCCACCGCGTCGGCGCAGAAGTGCGCGGTCTCGCGGGCACGCAGGCGCTGCAGGCGTACCTCGCGCGGGGTCACGAGGAAGATCACGAGATCGAAATTCGGAATCAAAGAGTCGCCCCAGCCCCCCGAGCGATCCACTCAACACCCAGTCAGCGCGCGGCACAAAGACTTCGTGCATCAGCGTGGTGGCGCCGGAGCCCGAAGCGCCCATGATGTGAATGCGGCGGTTCTTCATTGCTCCGCCCGCGCTCATTGCCCCGATGGCGTGCGCAGGCCGTGCCAGGCGTCACGCACCTGATGGTAGTGCACTTCGGGCAGATAGTCCGGCGTGTTGAGGGAGAGCGTCTTGACGTCGAGCCTACCGACCGCGCTGAGCAGGGTATAGGAGGCGATCACCCGATCGCGCTGCGCGCCGATCAGTCGCGCTTTCGCCGAGATCAGATCCTGCTGCGAGTTCAGCACGTCGACGGTGGTGCGCTGGCCGCCCAATGCCTCCTTGCGGACGCCCTCCAATGCGATGCCGGCGGCGCGCACTTCGGATTCCGATGCGGTCACCGCGACCTTGGCGCCTTCATTGGCGACCCACGCGCTGACCGCTGCGGTGCGCGCCTGGTTGCGGACCTGATCGAGCACCATGCGGCTTTGTGCGGCCATTTCCTTGGCCTGCCGGGTTTGGGAGGCCGCGGTGCCGCCGTCGTAAATTGGCTGGGTGATCTGACCGATGATCGACGCCTGATCGGTTGCGGTGGTGGTAAGCGACGTATCGGTGTCCCTGGCGCGGCTGGCGCTGCCCTGTACGGTGACGGTGGGCATCAGGCTGCTTTCGGCGACGTGGATCGAGGTCGAGGCGACATCGACGTCGAAGCCCGCCGCCGTTACGGCGGGATTCTCCTTGAACGCCATCGAAATCGCATCTTCCCGAGTCCGCGGCCCATAGCGATCGACGGTCTCGGCGGGC
>VAZG01000393.1 GCA_005885285.1 Alphaproteobacteria bacterium
CGTCGGCGGAAATAAAGAAGCCGGAGCCCTGACCGGTCACCACGCCCTGGCCGCGCGGCATGCGAGGCAGGGCATCTGGTCCACCGAAGCGGCGGAAAAAGCGCTCCATCGGCGAACCCGGCTGGAACGGAGAATCATCGTCGCCGCTGTCGTCCTTGGCAAGCTTCTGCGTGATATTGACCTTGACCGAAATCACCGACGGCTTCACGCGCTCGACAATATCGGCGAAGCCGACAGGTTTATCGACCTTGCGGACCTCGTTGTTGACCTGCGCGTGCGCCGGGCTCGAGAAGATATCAACGGGACCGGAAGGAGGGCTGAAGCCATAGATGGCGACGCCAAGACCCGCGACGACGGACGCCATCAGCGCAAGCTTGCGCGCAGAAAAAAGCGAATGGTGGGGCCGCCGGTAGGATGGCAGAGACGAAAGATCGATCGGACGTTCGGTCATAAAGAATTCTCCAGAGCCTGAATGGACGGTGCGCGGGGGGTGCTGGCGCGTGCACCTCATGTGCCCAAAACATGGGGTTCTTCGCCTTACAGCGCGCTGGCGGCGGAGTTAAACTTTTGTAATGAAGGGCTGAACCAATGCGGCAGTTTATCGCAGGGTTGACAACGGCTTATTCGCAAGCGCCCGCCGCGCACCTAGGCCGGGTTCTCAGGTGGCGGTTCCACCGCAATCAGGCGTTGCAGCCTCGCCTCCTCTTCCGCGCTCAACCCCGGCTCGGATCGATCATCCCCGGCGCCCGATTTGGCGCGGCGCCTGCCGTGCATCCAGAGCGCCAATCCGCCGCCGGCAAGCGCCAGCGGCGTCAATAACCACAGCAACAAGGTCTGGCGCTCGAAACGCGGCTTCAACAATACGAACTCACCGTACCGCACCACCAGGAAATCGATCACCTGGGAATCGCTGTCGCCGGCCGCGATCCGCTCGCGCACCAACAGCCGCAAATCGCGCGCCAGCGGCGCCTCGGAATCGTCGATCGACTGGTTCTGGCACACCATGCAGCGCAGTTCGCGCGACAAGTCCCGCGCGCGGGCCTCCTTCACGGGGTCGGCCATGATCTCGTCCGGCTGCACGGCGCGGGCACTCGGCGCGGCAAAAGCCGCCATCCACACGACAAATGAAATCGCGATCAGCTTCCGCACTTCGCCTCGTTCCCCTACTCCGCCGCCTGTAGTCCGCGCATCGCCTTGGCCGGCTTCGGCGCGCCGACGCGCAAGCGCCGGTCGGACAACGACAACAGGCCGCCGAACGCCATGAGGATAGGGCCCAACCAGATCAACAGTACCAGCGGTTTGTGATAGATCCGCACCGCGATGGCGCCGTCGCCGGTAAGCTCGCCGAGCGAAATATAGAGCTGGCTGGCGCCGCGCGTCAGCAGCGCCGCCTCGGTCGTCGACGATCCGCGGGTCGTGAAATTTCGCTTCGAAGGCGTCATCACGGCAAGGCGCCTGCCGTCAAGAGTGACCGTGAACTGTGCCACCATTTCGCGAAAGTTCGGCCCCTGGGCTTGTGTCAAACCGTCGAGCTTCAAATCGTAGCCTGCGACCTTTGCCACATCATCGGGCCGCATGGTCGCGATATGTTCGCTGTTCCACGTGGTCTCGCAAACGATCCCGATCAGCGCGACGCCCACGCCCGCATGCGCGAACGCCGAGCCCCAGGTCGAGCGCGGCAATCCGCGCGCGCGCCGCGCAGCGATGGCAAACGGCGTGCGGAACGCCCCGGTGCGTTCGGCTAGGTCGCTCAGCGCGCCCGCGATGACGAAGACTGCCAGTCCGATGGCAAGCGGCGCCAGCGTGCTGCCGCCGCCTGTCCACGCCCACAGCATAGCGATCGCAACCAGTGCCGCGACGCCGGCCGCGAGCAGGCGCTGCGCCGCGGCAACGAGATCACCGCGCTTCCAGGCCAGCATCGGCCCGAACGGCACCGCGATCATCAGGGGAACGAATAGCGGCGCAAAGGTGAGATTGAAGAACGGCGCGCCAACGGAAATCTTGTCGCCGGTCACAACTTCCAGCGCCAGCGGATACAGCGTGCCGATGAACACGGTCGCGCAGGCCGTGGTCAGGAACAGATTGTTGAGCACCAGCGCGCCTTCGCGCGAGATTGGCGCGAACAGCCCGCCCTGCTTCAGCGCCGAAGCGCGCCACGCGTACAGCGTCAACCCGCCGCCGATAAAGATGCAGAGGATCAAAAGGATGAACACGCCGCGGGTCGGATCGGTGGCAAAGGCATGCACCGAGGTCAACACGCCGGAGCGCACCAGGAAGGTGCCGAGCAGCGACAACGAGAACGTCAAGATGGAAAGCAGGATGGTCCAGACTTTCAATGCATTGCGCTTCTCCATCACAAGCGCCGAATGCAGCAGCGCAGTGCCCGCGGGCCAGGGCATCAGCGAAGCGTTCTCGACCGGATCCCAGAACCACCACCCGCCCCAGCCGAGTTCGTAATAGGCCCAGTACGAGCCCATCGCGATGCCGAGCGTGAGGAATATCCAGGCGACCAGTGTCCACGGCCGCACCCAGCGCGCCCATGCCGCATCGATGCGGCCTTCGATCAGCGCCGCGATCGCAAATGAAAACGAAATCGAAAACCCGACATAGCCGAGATAGAGCATCGGTGGATGCACCGCGAGGCCGATGTCCTGCAGCACCGGATTGAGGTCGCGGCCCTCGATCGGCGGATCGGCGATGCGCAGGAAGGGGTTTGAGGTGATCAGGATAAAAAGATAGAACGCGCTCGCGATCCAGGCCTGCACCGCCAGCACATGCGCCCGCAGCGAGATCGGCAAATTGTTGCCGAATCCCGCGACCAGGCCGCCGAACAGCGCCAGGATCGATACCCAGAGCAGCATCGAGCCTTCATGATTGCCCCACACGCCGGTGATCTTGTAGATCAGCGGTTTCAGAGAATGCGAATTTTCGAACACGTTGACGACGGAAAAGTCCGACGTGACGTGCAGCATGACCAGCGCCGCAAATGACAATGCCACGAACAACAGTTGCGCCAGCGCGGTCGAGCGCGCGACATTCATCAGCGCGCCGTCGCGCAGCCGCGCACCCAGAATTGGCACCGTCGATTGGATCAGCGCCAGCGCCAATGCGAGCACCAACGCGTAATGACCGGTCTCCGCGATCACTGCTTGACCCCTTGCACGACACCTTGCGCCGTTCGTGAGGCGCTACCATTCGCCCCCGCGCCGTAATCGTCCTTCCAATGCCCCTGCTTTTTCAGCGCGTCCGCTACATCCTTGGGCATGTAGGTCTCGTCGTGTTTGGCAAGCACGGTATCGGCGCGAAATACGCCGGTCGCATCGAGCGCGCCCTCGGCCACCACGCCCTGCCCTTCGCGGAAAAGGTCCGGCAAAAGGCCCGTATACGCCACCGGCAGTTTGGCGCCGCCATCGGCGACCTCGAAGGTAACGGCGAGGTTGTCGCCACGCTTGAGCGTACCTGGCTGCACCAGACCGCCGAGCCTGAACCGCCTGCCCGGCAGGACATGCTTCTCAGCGACCATGGTGGGCGTCGAGAAGAACACGATGGAATCGCGCATGGCGTTGAGCACCAGTCCTGCCGCGAGCGCCAGTACCGCAAGCGAGCCGCCGATGATCGTCAATCGCCTTTGCTTACGCGTCATGGTGTTTACCCGTCCAGCCCGAGATTCTTCAGGCCTTCGTTGAGCCGGCGCAACCGTTCGGCGTCGTTTGCAACGGCTTGGCGGGCATCAGCGAGCGCGCTCTTCGCCTTGTCGCGATCGCCCATCACTATATAGGCCCGCACCAGCCGCAGCCATCCTTCGACGTCATCACCATTTTGTTTCAATCGCGTAGCGAGGCGATCGACCATGCCGCGGATCATCGCGCTACGGTCGCCCTCGCTCATATCCTTTGCCGCGGCTATTGTGCTATCCGGCAGCGCCGGCGCCGCTGTAGCGTCGAGGCGCGCCAATGCCGCCTGCACCGGCGGCCGCCACGGCGCATCCGCGGGCGCCTTTGCGAGCATCGCGCGCCAGATCGAGCCGGCATCGGCGGTGCGGCCATCCTGCTCGGCGGCAAGCCCGAGGAAATAGCTCGCCTTCGCCTGGTCCGCGTTCAACGCGATGGCGCGTTCGAATTCGGTCTTGGCCTCTGATGTCACGATGCCACCCGCGGCACCCGCGATCGCTTCGCCGAGATCGGCGCGCCGCTCGGCGTTCTCGCCGCCATAGGTGATCGAATTGCGATAAGCGCGCACCGCGTCGTCGTAACGGCCGAGCCGCGCCAGCACCGGCGCCAGCACGTTCCAGCCGCGCCCGTCGGTCGGATTTTTTTCCAGATGCTGCTCGACCTGCGCCACCAGATTGTCGAGCGGCTGGGTGCCGTCGGGGGTGTGGGCGCGCATCGCAAGCGGAAAATCGCCAAGTCGCGGTGAACCGAGCGGCAGGTATGTCACAACCGCAAGGATCGGCACGCCGACCAACGCGAGAACGGCCGCCACACGACGCCATCTCAGGCTCGATCGGGTAGCCGGTGTGCGCTCGCTGTCTGCGGCGGCCAAAAGACGCCGGCTGATCTCTACACGCGCGGCCTCCGCCTCCGGAGCGCCGATCAGGCCAGCCGCGACGTCGCGATCGATCTCGGTGAGCTGATCCTTGTAGACGTTCGCCTCGTTGCCGTCGCTTGGTGGCTGGTGACCCCGGCCCAGCGGCCAGAGCACGGCGAAGATCGCCGCGGCCGTCATCAGCGCGAACACAAACCACAATGTCATCGAGCGGCTTCCGGCGGCGCGCAGGCGCCGATGCGCCGCTTTACACCACCACCGCCGAGCCCGGCAATTGACAAATCTCAATTTGCCGGCACCAGCGGCAATGGAGAAAGTCCAAGAGATTGATAGGTTTAAGCGACCCGAAATTCGACGCTTTGCGCCACCTGCCGGCCATGCCCGTTCAGCGCCCGGAGATAGAAGGTCCCTGACGCGACGGCGTCGGGCAAGCGAATGCGGAGCCAGCCGTTCAGAGCCGGAGCACAAATCGTAGTGACCGGATCGGGCAATTGTTCGCCGCTCAACTTGTCGACCAGAACGACCTTCGCCTTGATCATCAAGTTCCGATATGTCGCGGCAATTACGCGGTTCTCGAGCTCGACAAAATTGATGGCAGCATTCATGCGCAGCGGATAGATCAATGGGAAACGGGGGGATCGGCGCGCGGAACGTATGTTCCCGCCTCGCTGCGGTCAACCGCAAATTGTAGTTAGAATTCAATGCTATTTTTAGCCAGTACGCGATGACTTGCGTTCGCCGGTCAGCGCGTTTTCGGCCGCCCGGGTCATCAACGACGCATAGTCGTGGCCGAACAGGACCTCGCAGAAGCGGATGGCGGCCGAAACCTGCATCTGGCGGTAGCCGCGCGTCCTGGGGTCAGCACTGCGGAGCGATTGCACCAGCGCCTCTGTGGACTGCTCGACATAATGCTGCAGATCGGAATAGGTCCGCAGCGTGACCTCGTTGATCGCAAGCTCGCTGGCATAGGTGCGGCATACCGCGACGAAGTCGATTAACGCCGCGGTCTCCTCGACCTCGGAACTGTCGACCCGGGCAGTTGAGGAAATGTCCTTGTCGGGACGCTGGCGCAGGATGCGACGAACCCGTCCGGGCACGCTGTCGATTTCCGATTGCACGGCGTTGGAGATATCGGCCCTGACCGCGGCGAGCTGCCGGCCCCAGGCGGAATCGTTGCGCAGGTCGAGTTCCGTGCGCAGGCCGCGCACGCCATCATGAAGCGTCTTCAGATGTTCGGCGACGTCTTCGAAACGGCCGCGCTTGATGTCCAGCCGCAGGCTAGCGGCCATCACGGACAGATCGTGCAAGGCGATGGAGACGGCGATCCCATAGGGCGTCGCCGCCACACGAATCTCGTCATCGGACGCAGCCATCTTGATGGCAAGGCGGATGATTTGCCACGGGGCGGCAAGCTTCTGCATGACCAGCGACAGCGCAAACGGAAGCAAATGCGCGGTCTGCAGCGAAGGAACATTGAGCGCGGCGATGACGGTGCCGATCTGGGCGTCACCGAACACGCGCAGGACGCTGGCAAGTCGACTGCCAAGCCCATCCAGGGCCTCGCGGGCCTGCAGCAGCGAACCGATCGAAAGCAGGTCTTCCACGACCTCGGGCGGACCGATGCGGGCCAGCGTGCGCTGCACGTCGCCTCCGGCCACGGGGGTCGCTATCCTCAAGACCGCATCTGCCGTGGCGAGCTGCAGCTTGCGGACCGCGGGCTCAACTTCGTGGCTGGCGCCGGTTTCGCGTATCTTGATCAGAGCCGCCTCGAAGGCACGTGCCTGGTCGGGCGCGCCGTCGCGCAGCAACCATTGCCACACCGGCAAGAGCGATGCGCGGCGGATTTGGCCCGGCCGCGCAGCGGCGTTGCCGTCGACCAGAAACGGCTCAAGCGGACGGAACAGTAGCCGCACCGGATCGTCGGTACGCGGATGCACATCCTCTTCAGCGCCGCGCACGACCTTGCGCAATTGTGCGAGCACGAAGTTGGCGACAGTCACGTCTTCGCCGCGCTCGACGGCACGCTCGAACTCCCGCATCAGCAGCGCCTGCGATTGAGGCGGAAGCTGCGCGAGATATTCCCTCAGCCGCTCGGTCGATGTCTGGCTCATGCGCCCGCTATGCACGTTCTGTCGCGCGAACCGCAGAAAAAAACGCGTCTGCCGGTCATCATAGATGCGCCGGCGTTAAGAAGTCATAGATGCCCCGGCGTTAAGAAGTCGTTTAGGAATGGCGCGATCAGACCCCCGGCAGCAGCAGTTCCGCCCGCAAACCGCCGATCGGCGCGTCGCCGAGCGAAAGATTGCCGCCGTAGAGGGCGGCAAGATCGATCACAATCGATAGCCCCAATCCCGAGCCCGGCTTGGACTCGTCCAGCCGCTGACCGCGGCGGGACACCTTCGCCCGCTCGGCCGCCGAGAGCCCCCGCCCATCGTCGTCGACCATGATCCGCAGCATCGGTGCTACGCCGGACGCAGCCGGCCGCTCCACCAGCACCTCGATGAATACGCGCGAGGAGGCCCACTTGCAGGCATTGTCGACGAGATTGCCGGCCATCTCTTCCAGGTCCTGCCGCTCGCCACGAAATTTCGCGGAAGCGTCGGCTTTGACCTCGATGATCACGCCGCGGCCGCGATGGATCTTCTCCATGGTGCGCTGCAACGCCTCGATGACGGATGCGACCTCGGTCACCGTGCCGATAATGGTTGGACGTGCCGCGATGCGCGCGCGTTCCAGGTGATGGGCGACCTGTTCACGCATCAGACCGGTCTGCTCCAGTACCTTGCTCGCGAACGGATCCGCGCCATGGGCCGATGCTTCGTTGACGATGACCGATAGCGGCGTCTTGATGGCGTGCGCGAGGTTGCCGACATGGGTGCGCGCGCGCTCGACGATCTCGCGGTTGGCGTCGATCAGCGCGTTGGTCTCGCGTGCCAATGGCGCGATCTCGACCGGAAATTCGCCCTCCAACCGCTCGGCGCGGCCGGATCGGATATCGGCAATGGATTCCGAGATGCGCTTTAATGGTGCGAGGCCAAAGCGGACCTGGAAAATCGTGGTCAGGAGCAGCACGATCCCGAGCGCTGCGAAGGTGCCGCCGAGGTAATAATCGAAGCTGCGCGTCTCATCGAAAATCTCGGTGGCATCGCCCGCCACGCTGACCAGGAACTTGCCGTCGGCGCCGAGATCGACCGGGCGCTCCACCATGCGCAGGCTCTGGCCCTCCGGGCCCTCGATATAACCCACCCGGATGCCCGCCGCGGTCAGTTCGGCGCCCTGCTCTTCGAGCTTCGGCAGCTTCTTGTCCCACAACGAGCGCGAGGCGCGGACCTCGGGCTTTTCGGAATCCGTGCGGCTAATCTGCCAGTACCAGCCCGACAGCGGCAGTTCGAACAGGGGTTCGCCGAGCGACTGGAATTGCCGGTCCGGCGGCTCGTCGGGGGTCGCCACTTCGGCAACCAGGGTGCGCAGATAGAGATTGAGACGGCGGTCGAAGGCGCGCTCGGTCGCATTCTTGTAGACCGAAGACAATACGAAACCGGTGATAACGAGGATCACCACCACCCACGCGGTCGCTGAGAAGAACAGGCGGGTGGCGAGCGAGCTGGCGCGCATCAGCGCAAGATACCGAAAAGTTTCCGCTTCGGCCACGGCCCGACCGCCGAATGCGCCTTTTCGGACGGGATCATACTTTGAGGGGGAGCATGGGCCTTCACCTGGCCCTTGGGCCTGATCGGGAGCTCGATCAAGTGCCGGGCGTCGGCGGCGTCAGCAGGTAGCCTAATCCACGCACGGTCTGGATGATATCGACTTCCAGCTTCTTGCGGATGCGGCCAACAAACACTTCGATAGTATTGGAGTCGCGGTCGAAGTCCTGGTCGTAGAGATGTTCGACCAGTTCGGTGCGCGAGACCACTCGTCCGGTGTGATGCATCAGATAGGCCAGCAACCGGTATTCATGCGAGGTCATCTTGATTGGATTGCCGGATACGCAGACCCGGCCGGTACGGGTATCGAGCGACACCGGGCCACACGTGAGTTCGCTCTGGGCGTGGCCGGCGGAGCGGCGCAGAAGTGCGCGTATCCGCGCCAGAATTTCTTCCAGATGAAACGGCTTTGCGACATAGTCGTCGGCGCCGGCATCGAAGCCCTGAACCTTGTCGCTCCAGCGGTCGCGCGCGGTGAGGATCAGGACCGGCATGCCGCGTCCGTTGCGGCGCCAGGATTCCAGCACCGAGATGCCATCCATCTTCGGCAGGCCGATGTCGAGCACGACGGCGTCATAAGGCTCGCTGTCGCCGAGGAAATGCCCCTCCTCGCCATCGAAGGCGCGATCGACCACATAACCGGCGTCTGACAGTGCAGTGGTAAGCTGACGGTTGAGATCCGGGTCGTCCTCAACAACGAGCAGGCGCACGTTGATCTCCGAAAGTGATATGCACGAATTCTGCCATCATGATGAACCCGGCAGGCGTGAACCGTCCATGAACAGAGCAAACATCGCAATGTTACTTTTTCTTCACAATGGGCCCTTCGCGATTTTTAGTCGTGTTGGCAGATGGCCGGGTTCGCGGGCGCGGTAGCACCCAAGCTGCCCGGCTTTCGATCCTGGGGGGAACTTTGCCGCGCTGCCTCGGAAAGCCCGGTGGCAGCTGTAGCACCTTTCAGGTACGGAAGAACACGAACCGGATCATGGCAAGGATCAGGATCGCGAGCCCGGTCGAGACGGTGAGCAACGCAAATACCGAGGGCCCGGGCTCGCCCTGGCGCGCTTCGGTCGGGGTCTCGACGATCCGACGTCGCTCTTTGGTGGTTGCCATGGTCCCCTCAAAGGCTTGGCGCGCCCAGCACCGATCACCGCGCTTCCGCGCCATAAGCCATCAAGGGCAACGCCCGATCCGGTTTGATGTTCCGGGCCTTGCGACCCGCGACCCTGGGGGCGCCGAAACCCCTATTGGGACCCGCGGCCGGTTAACGCCGTTAAGAGATTCCGCAGTGGCCGCGGGTTCAAAACGGGGTTCCCCATGCTATGATCCACGGTCGTCTGTAGCGTATTGGAGTATTGCCATGGCCCCCCGCGCCAACTGGAAGGGTTTTTTGCGACTTTCGCTCGTGACCTGCCCGGTCGCGCTCTATCCTGCAACGTCGGATAGCGAAAAGGTCTCGTTCAACCAGATCAACCGCAAGACCGGCCATCGCATCAAATACACCAAGGTCGATGCCGACACTGGCGAGGAAGTCGCCAACGAAGATATCATCAAGGGCTACAAGGTCGACACCGACACCTATATCGAGGTCACCAAGGACGAACTCGACGCCATCGCGCTGGAATCGACGCACACGATCGAGATCGACGAGTTCGTGCCAAAGGCCGATATCGACAATCGCTATTTGATCCGCCCGTATTACCTCGTTCCCGACGGCAAGGTCGGCCATGACGCCTTTGCCGTGATCCGTGAGACCATCCGCAGCATGAACAAGGTCGCGATCGGACGCGTGGTTCTGACCAACCGCGAGCACATCGTCGCGCTCGAGCCGCTCGGCAAGGGGCTGATGGGGACGCTGCTGCGCTACCCCTATGAGGTGCGCAGCGAAAAGGAATATTTCGACGGCGTCCAGGATGTAAAGGTCACCAAGGACATGCTGGATCTCGCCAAGCATATCGTCGAGCAAAAGTCCGGATCGTTCGAGCCAGAGGCGTTCGAGGATCACTATGAATCCGCGCTGATCGACCTCATCAACAAGAAACGCAGCGGCGTTCGCCTGCCGGCGAAGGCCGCACCGAAATCGGCCGGCAACGTGATCAATCTGATGGATGCATTAAAGCGCAGCCTCGCCAGCGAGAAGCAGGCCGCGCCTCCCGCAAAGGCGAAGGGCAAGAAGGCGGGCAAGGCCGCCTCGGGCCAGCGTGAAATGCTGCTGCCGATCTCGGGCAGCGGCAAGCGCGCCAAGGAAGAACCCAGAGTGCAAGAGCCGAAAAAGGCCGAGAAGCCGGTGCGTGCCCCTGCCCGTTCCAAGAAAGCGGGGTAGTGGCTCCAAGGCCGCGTGATGCCGTGGTCGACGCCGTTCGATGAGCCGATACGCTTGCGCGGCGGCCGCAGACTGACGACGCTGCAGCACGCCGCCGACTACATCATGAAACTACCGCAGGACGAACAGCAGGAAGAGCGCTGGCAGATCGCGGTCGAAAACTTGATCAACGCTGCGGAGGCCGGCGGCGGCTGGCTGATGTTTGCACGGATCGGGGTGATGCGGGCGCTGAACGGGGATGCGCGAAAGCGCTGATCCCGCCCGGCCTGCCCTCACCTCAAAATCGTGGCTGCGCTCGAAATGCAAAACGGGATATCAGAGCTTCCCTGAAAATGCGACGTACGCGCTTTACCGACTGGCCGATCTCTGTTCCAACTAGCTTCCAAACAGGCCGGACTCGATACCGGCTGCTTTGGGAGGGATCGGCATGAAGCTCGGCACAGCCATTGCAGAAATCATGAAGCGTGAGGGGATCGAGATCCTCTGCGGCTACCCGGTCAATCATCTCATCGAACACGCCGCCAACGCCAACATCCGCCCGATCATGGTGCGGCAGGAGCGCGTCGGCTTGCACATGGCGGATGCGATCTCCCGCGTCACCTCGGGGCGGAGCATCGGCGCATTCTGCATGCAGCACGGTCCCGGCGCCGAAAACGCCATGGGCGGCGTCGCCCAGTGTTTTGGCGAATCCGTGCCGGTACTGGTGCTCCCGATGGGCTATGCGCGCAGGATTTCCAACATCGAGCCGAACTTCAATTCCAGTCAGGCGATGAAGGCCTTTGCAAAATCGTCCGAGCCAATCAATCTCGCCACTGAGGTCGGCAACATTTTTCGCCGTGCATTTACAAAATTGAAAAACGGCCGTGGCGGACCGGTGATCGTGGAAATTCCGGCCGACATGTGGAACGAGGAGGTGCCGGAGCCTTTGAATTACACGCCGGTGCTGCGCACCCGTTACGGCGCCGATCCCGTGCATGTGAAGGAGGCCGCGGCGCTGCTCGTCGGCGCCAAGCGCCCGGTGATCTATGCCGGCCAAGGCGTCCACTATGCGAAAGCCTGGCCGCAGTTGAGGCGTCTCGCCGAACGGCTCGCCATCCCCGTCACGACGAGCCTTGGCGGCAAATCGTCGTTTCCGGAGACGCATCCGCTGTCGCTCGGCTCGGGCGGTCTCGCGGTACCCCGCGCGGTGCCGAAATTTTTGAGCGAAGCCGATTTGATCTTCGGCATCGGCTGCTCGTTCACGGAAACCTCGTTCGGCATCGCCATGCCCAAGGGCAAGACCATCATCCATTCGACGCTGGACCCCGCGCACCTCAACAAGGATGTCGAGGCCAGCATCGGTCTGGTCGGCGATGCCGGCCTGGTGCTCGATGCGCTGTTGGAAGAAATCGGCAAGACCGTCGCCTCCGATCGCAACGCCTCTGCGGTTGCCGCCGAGATCGCCGCCTTGCACGAAGAATGGTTGGCCAAATGGATGCCGAAGCTGAAAAGCAACGATGCGCCATTAAATCCCTATCGCGTGCTCTGGGATCTGCAGCACACCGTCGACGTCAAGAATACCATCATCACCCATGATGCCGGCAGCCCGCGCGACCAGCTCTCGCCGTTCTGGAAGCCGGTCGAGCCGTTGTCCTATATCGGCTGGGGCAAGACCACCCAGCTCGGTTATGGCCTCGGGCTGGCGATGGGCGCCAAGCTCGCAAAGCCGGACAAGCTTTGCATCAATGTCTGGGGCGATGCGGCGATCGGCTTCACCGGCATGGATTTCGAGACTGCGGTGCGCGAGCGGATCCCGATCATGTCGATCCTCCTGAACAATTTTTCCATGGCGATCGAATTGAAGGTGATGCCGATCTCGACCGAGAAATATCGCTCGACCGACATTTCCGGCGACTACGCCGCGATGGCGCGGGCCTTTGGCGGCTATGGCGAGCGGGTGACGAAGCCTGAAGACATCGTGCCTGCCATCAAGCGCGGCATTGCCAAGACCCAGGAAGGCATTCCCGTCTTGCTGGAATTCATCACCAGCAAGGAGACGGAGGTCTCCAGGCCCGGGACTTGAAGGCATTAACGGGTTAGTGCTGGGGCGGAAACAGGTGCGGAAGCGCTGGCCGAGCCGGTTCCCTAATGAAATAATGGGGTTCTGAGCAGGTAGGGTGTTGAATGACCGCGCTTCCGAAGGACGTGGTGGACGATCTCAGGCAGGAGAACGCCCGGCTGCAGGCCGAGTTGCGCGCTGCCCGCGAGCAGCAGGCGGCCAGCGCCGAAATCCTGCGCGCCATCGCCAGCACTTCCGGCGATGCCGAGCGGTCGTTGCAGCAGATCGTCGAGATCACGGCGCGACTATTCGGCGCTTCAGGCGTCACGCTCAACATCGCGGGGGGTGACGAATGGGCCCGGATGATCCGCGTCGGCGCCGTCTCGCAACGCGTCGGCTCAGAGCTTTCGGCGGCGCAGCTCCGGATCGGCGCGCGCAATCTGCCTAGCACGGTCTTTCGCGAAAATCGGCAGATCCACATTCCCGATATGGACAATATCGACCCTGCGATCGCGGACTGGCCCACTCTACCGCACGCACGCGCCGCGGGCGCCCGGGCGATGGCCGGCACGCCGCTTCGGCGTGACGGAAAGGCGATCGGCGCCCTCGTCGTGCATCGCGACCGGCCCAAACCTTTCACGGCCGAGGAGCTTACCCTGCTGCAAAGCTTTGCTGATCAGGCTGCGATTGCGATCGAAAACGCGCGGTTGTTCAACGAGACCCGCGAGGCGCTGGAGCGCCAGACCGCGACATCAGACATTTTAAAGGTGATCGCGAGCTCGCCGTCCGATGTGCAGCCGGTGTTCGCAGCGATTGCCAAAAGCGCCAAGCGCCTGCTCGGTGGATTTTCAACGACTGTGCTGCGCTTCACGGGCGATGAGCTTCATCTGGTGGCCTATACGCCGACGGACCCCGCGGCAGACGCAGCGTTAAAGAAATCTTTTCCGAGATCGCTCGCGGAATTTCCGACGTTTGCGCTGGTTCGCGATGGTCAGACTGTGCAGTTCGCCGATACCGAGGCTGAAAACGTGCCCGCCGCGAATAGGGATCTGGGCCGCCTGCGCGGTTTTCGCAGTGTGTTGTTTACCCCCCTGATGAATCGGGGCACGCCTGTCGGGATGATCAGCGTCACCCGCGCCGAACCCGGCGCCTTTGTCCCGCATCACGTCCAGTTGCTGCAGACGTTCGCCGACCAGGCGGTGATCGCCATCGAGAATGTGCGGCTGTTCAACGAGACCAGAGAAGCGCTGGAGCGGCAGACCGCGACCGCTGATATCCTGAAGGTAATCGCCAGTTCGCCGTCGGACGTACAGCCGGTGTTCGAGGCGATCGCGACGAACTCCAACCGGCTGATCGGCGGCTTCTCCAGCACGGTGTTCCGTTTCATAGACGGCATCGCTTATCTCAAGGCGTTCACGCCGACCACTCCCGAGGCGGATGAAGTATTGAAGTCGACCTTCCCGCTTCCCGTCGCCGATTTCCCGCCGTTTCGAGTGGCGCAAGCCGGCGAGGTCACGCAAATTCCCGACACTGAAACGCTGCCCGATGCCATTTTGAACATCTCGCGGGCGCGCGGCTTCCGCAGCATGTTGTTCGCGCCGCTGATGAATGAGGGCGCGTCGATCGGCATCATTGGCGTCACGCGCGTGCTGCCCGGAAACTTCGCCGACCGTCACGTCCAGTTGCTGCGGACCTTTGCCGACCAGGCCGTGATCGCGATCGAGAACGTAAGGCTGTTCGAGGAAGTCCAGGCGAAAACGCGAGATCTTACGGAGTCGCTGCAACAGCAAACCGCCACCGCCGACGTCCTGAAAGTCATCAGCCGCTCGGCGTTCGACCTGCAGACCGTGCTCGACACGCTCGTTGAATCGGCAGCCCGCCTGTGCGAGGCGGACATGGCGGCGATCACGCGCCAGAAAGGTGATGAGTATTTTCGCGCCGGCTCATACGGCTTTAGCCCGCAGTTCATGAATTATGTAAAGGACATCCCGGTCAAGGCGGAACGCGCGACCATTATCGGACGGACTTTGCTTGAGGGCAAAGTGACTCACGTTCCCGACGTCCATTCTGATCCCGACTATTCGTTCTCGGAAGGCCAGAGACTGAGCGGCGATCCCCGGACAATTCTCGGAGTACCTCTCTTGCGCGAAGGCAAGCCGGTTGGCGCGCTCGCGCTGCTGCGTCGCGCCGTGCGGCCGTTCACCGACAGGCAGATCGAATTGGTCAAGACCTTCGCCGACCAAGCGGTGATCGCGATCGAAAACGTCCGGCTGTTCGACGAGGTGCAAGCGAAAACCCGCGACCTCACGGAGGCGCTGACTTACCAGACCGGCAGCAGCAACATCCTCAGCGTGATCGCATCCTCGCCGACCGATGTCGGGCCGGTTCTTAAGGCGATTGTCGAGAGCGCGTGCCAGCTTTGCGAAGCAGACGATGCCCTTGTGACATTGAAGGATGGTGATGATCTCCGGTTTCAGGCCCAGCATGGATCGATTCCCGTCGTTTGGGAGCGAACGCCAATCAACCGTCAATGGCCTTCCGGACGTGCAGTCGTCGATCGCACACCAGTCCATGTGCGTGATCTTCTCTCAACCGAAGGAGAAGAGTTCCCGGAGGGCCAGGAATACGCGCGCCGGACCAATGTTCGCACTGTTCTGAGCGTGCCCCTGCTCCGCGAGAACGAGAGCATTGGATCGATCGCGCTTCGCCGCACCGAAGTGCAGCCGTTCAGCGAAAAGCAGATCGCACTCCTGCAGACCTTCGCCGATCAGGCCGTGATCGCCATTGGCAACGTCCGGCTTTTTGAGCAGGTGCAGGAACGCACCAGGGAATTATCGCGATCGCTGCAGGAACTGCGCACCGCGCAGGATCGCTTGGTGCAGACCGAGAAGCTCGCCTCACTCGGCCAGCTCACCGCCGGCATCGCCCATGAGATCAAGAACCCGCTCAATTTCGTCAATAATTTCTCTGCCCTGTCAGCGGAACTGACGGATGAGCTCAACGACGTCTTGAAGCAGGCCTCGCTCGCCGATAAGGTCCGCGAAGAAGTCGATGAATTGACTGGGCTCTTGAAGGACAATCTGCAAAAGGTCGTTCAGCACGGCAAGCGCGCCGACTCCATCGTCAAGAACATGCTTTTGCATTCACGCGAAGGCTCCGGCGATCATCGGCCCGCAGATATCAATGCGCTGATTGATGAGAGCCTCAACCTCGCCTATCACGGCGCGCGCGCCGAAAAGCCGCAATTCAACGTCACACTCGAACGTCATTTCGACCCGAACGCGGGGCTGATCGAGGTGTTCCCCCAGGAAATCACCCGCGTCTTCCTGAATTTGATCTCAAACGGCTTTTATGCCGTGACCAAACGCAAGGCCGAGAGCGGCACCGGATTTGAACCGACCGTCATTGCCTGCACCAAGGATCGCGGCGAACATGTCGAAATCCGAATTCGCGACAATGGCACCGGCATCCCTGTGCACGTGAAGGAAAAGATGTTCAACCCGTTCTTCACGACCAAGCCGGCCGGCGAAGGCACCGGATTGGGGCTTTCGATGAGCCACGACATCATCGTGAAACAACATGGTGGTACGATCGAGGTGGTGACCGAACCCGGGCAGTTTACGGAGTTTACGGTCATTTTGCCGCGAACAAACAATTTTTCAAACAAATCCAGAGGTTAGACGTGAGCGTTTTGGTTCTAGTGGTGGATGATGAGCCCGATGTCGAGGCGCTGTTTCGCCAGCAGTTCCGCCGCGATTTGCGCGCGCAACGCTTCGTGATGGATTTTGCGATTTCCGCGGCGGACGCGCTCTCGCGGATCGCCTCCACCATCGAGCAATCCCTGATCCTGATCCTGTCGGATATCAACATGCCCGGCATGACCGGGCTCGAGATGCTGCCCAAGGTCAAGGAGATGCGGCCGGACGTTCCCGTCATCATGATCACCGCCTACGGCGATGCCGATACCAAGCGCAAGGCGCTGGAAAGCGGCGCCAGCGGGCTTCTGACCAAGCCGATCGACTTCACGCTGCTGCGCGAAGAAATCGATACCCGTCTGGAACAGGCGGCCTGACCGGCAAGGTCGCGGCTTGAAGCAAGTTCATGGCTTGAAGAACGCGGGGTCATTGAGCGCCTTGATCATGATGTCCACCATATCGGCGGCGCCATGGTCCTCGCGCTCCTCCAATAGTTCCCACATCTTGCGCAGGTTGGCGCGCATCGGCGCCTTTAACGAGGGATCGCGTTCAATCAGGGTCCGCGCGATGCAGAAGGCGATGCCCTCGCTGCCCATCCGCGTCTGCTCGATGGAGGGTTTGCTCATGGGGGCTCCTTGTCGGTTCGACGTCTGATTTGCTGGCCCGCTGTTAGATCAAATCGCGACCCAGAGATAGTCAGCGCATAATCGGCGCCCGCGGGAACGGCCTGCCCTACTCGGCCATCTCCACACGTGTGGCCGGACCTGCCAGCGGCTTTTCTTCCATCAGAATCATGCACAGCGTCGCGCAGGCGAGCAGCACTGCGGCTGCGCCAAACACATAGCTGAACGCCGTAATCATATCGGCGCCGCCAATCGAATTCACTGGCCCCCGATGTTCGCCGCCGAGCGAAATATCCGCGCCGAGCGCCATCAACAGGATCGCGCTGAACGCCGCCACCGCAAAAGACGACATCAGCGCGCGGAAGAAATTCATCGCGCCAGTGACCGTGCCGACTTGCCAGCGCGCCACCGCGTTCTGGATCGACACCACGGTCACGGGAAAGGTCGTGCCGAGCCCCAGCGAGAATATCGACAGCAGCACCAGGAGCGCCCATAGCGGCAGCGCCACGAGCGC
>VAZG01000228.1 GCA_005885285.1 Alphaproteobacteria bacterium
ATGGTGGGGACGGGCTTCGGCTTGGACGGAAAAAAGCAACAGCAATGCTACAGGACCAACAGTTTTCCACATCGAGGGAGACTCCGTTCAGTTTGCGAAATCCCCTGCCGCCGCGCAGACAAAGAGCAAGAAAATTGTCAGCATCTTGACCGAAACGGTTCAATGACGCGACCAATGTCCGATGCCGGACATACCGGTTCGGCCGCGAGTCGGGGCTAGTGTGCGCCGACCTCGACAGCGATGTTGGCCGTCCTCAATGCGGCAATCGTTGACGCGAGATGCGACCGGTCGCGCGTTTCGATGACGACTTCGAGCAGCACCGCCTTGGCCGGCAGATCCGTGAAGATGCGCTGATGCGACACCTCAACGATATTGGCGCCGCACTTGCTCAGCACGGCCAGCACGGTGGCGAGCTGACCCGGCCGATCCGCGATGTCGAACCGTAATTGTGACAAGCGCCCTTCCCGCGCGAGCTGACGGGTCAGCACGCCCGACAAAAGTCGCGTGTCGATATTGCCGCCAGTCAGCACGAGGCCGACCGCACGGCCGGCGAAGCGTTGTTCGTCGGCGAGCATCGCCGCGAGGCCCGCGGCGCCCGCGCCTTCGATCACCGTCTTCTCGATGGTGATGAGCAGGCTCAGCGCGTGCTCGATCTGCGGTTCGCTCACGAGCACGATGTCATCGACCAGCGCGCGCACGATCTCGCTGGTGATGCGGCCGGGCGCCTTGACCGCGATGCCCTCGGCGAGCGTGTCGCCGCGCATCGGAAGCTGCGTCTCCTTGATCAGGTTGTACATCGAAGGATAAAGCGCGGCCTGAACGCCGATGATCTCGAGTGAGGGTTTCAGCGTCTTGGCGGCCACCGCCATGCCGGAGATCAGGCCGCCTCCCCCGATCGGCACCAGCAGGACATCGAGGTCGGGCACCGCGGCGAGCATCTCAAGCGCGACGGTGCCCTGGCCGGCGATGATCAAGGGATCATCGTAAGGATGGATGAAAGTCAGACGCTGCTTCCGGCCATAGTCCATGGCGAGTTGAGCTGCTTCCTCGACGCTTGTTCCGCCTTCGATCACGGTCGCGCCGTGCCGGCGCGTGTTCTCGATCTTTACGGTCGGCGTTCCCAGGGGGACCACGATGGTTGCCGGTATTTCGAGGCTCGCGGCGTGATAGGCCACGCCCTGCGCGTGGTTGCCGGCCGAACAGGCGATCACCCCTCGCCTCCGTTCATCGACCGGCAAAGCCGACAGGCGATTGAGCGCGCCGCGCTCCTTGAAGGTCGCGGTGAACTGCAGGTTTTCGAATTTGAGCCACACGCCGGCGCCGGTGATGTCGGACAGCGTGCGGCTGCGCTCGAAACTGGTCCGCCTGACGAAGCCCGCCAGCACGCCTGCCGCCGCCCTGACGTCGGCAAGCGTGACCGGCAGCTGCGCCAGCGATGCTGTAAGCGTCTCACTCATCGTCATTGACCTCCGGGTGATGCTGCCTGCAAACGCCTCTGTGAACGCCACCACACCCCGAACGCGATCAGGACCGCGCCGGCCAGCGTAAACCAGGTGATGGCATATTGCATGTGATCGTCCTTGAGATGGACGTCGAGTGGGCCGGCCTTCGGGATGCCGTTTTCCGGCGCCGGCGTCTCCAGGTCGACGTAGAACGGCGCAACGGATCCCCAGCCGAGGGCGTGCGCCATGGCGAGATGATCCCGCGCGAACCACAGCCGTTTGGCGAGATTTTCCGATGGCGTCAGCATGCCTGCGGTTTCCGGGAAGCGCATGTAGCCGGTTAACGTCACCGGCGCACCGGTGACGAGCCGCGCCACCGCGCGATCCTCGACGCCGCGGTCCTGCATCGTGTTTGGCACAAAGCCTATATTGATCACGATGATCTCGCCGCCCGGCAGCGCCGCGGGCAGGAAAGCCCAGGTGCCGGGACCGGAAATATCCGCGCGCACGGCGGAGCCCGCGCTATAGACCATCGCATCCGGGAGCAGCGCGTAAGTCGCGGTAAAGCGAACGCGGCGGAATTCGTCTTTGGCCGGCTCAAGCGCGCGCCACTCCGAGGGCGACGGCAGCGGCGCGGGAGCTGTCGCGAGCCGCTCGGTCAGCGCCGCGATCAGCGCGTGTTTCTCGATGCGGCGCTGCAACTGCCATACCCCGAGGCCGACGAACAGCGCCACCATCGCAAGCGTGAACATGCCGAAGCCGCGCCGGTGCCCGATCGTCCCGCTCATTTCGGCGCGCGATCGATCAGCCGGCCTTCCGCGGCCTTGTGGTGGTATTGCAGCGCGATCAAGAGCGACTTCATCGAACGCAACGGCAATAGCGTGGTCGCCAGAATCAGCGGCAGCCACAGCACCGCGTGCAGCCAGAACGGTGGCTGATACTTCACCTCGACGATCAAGGCCGCCGCGACGACGATGGCGCCCGCGATCATGATGATGAAGACCGCAGGCCCATCGCCGCTATCGATGAAGGCATAGTCGAGCCCGCAGGCTTCGCAGTTCGGCCGCAGGTCGAGGAAGCCCGCATAGAGTTTGCCCCGACCACAGCGCGGACATTTGCAGGCGAGGCCGCGGATTGCGCTCTCGGTCAGTCTAGGTAATTTCTGGTCCGGCATCTTCTATCCTTCCCTCTCCCGCGAGGGGAGAAGGTAAACAAAAAAGGGCGGCCCCGCGGCCGCCCCTTCTACCACGTTGTGCGCCTGATCAATGCGCGCCGTGGGCCATGGTTTCGGCGCCGTGGCCCCAGACATAGATGCAGATGAACAGGAACAGCCACACCACGTCGACGAAGTGCCAGTACCAGGCGGCGAACTCGAAGCCGAGATGCTGGGTCGGCGAGAAATGCCCGGCATAGGCGCGGACCAGGCACACGATCAGGAAGATCGAGCCGACCAGCACATGGAAGCCATGAAAGCCGGTCGCCATGAAGAAGGTCGCGCCGTAGATGTTGCCGGCGAAAGAGAACGCCGCGTGGCTGTATTCATAGGCCTGCACGCAGGTAAAGGACACGCCAAGCGCAATCGTCAGCAGCAGGCCGTATTTCAATCCCTGACGATCGTTTTCCAAAAGCGCGTGGTGCGCCCAGGTCACAGTGGTGCCGGAGGTCAACAGCAGCAACGTGTTCAGGAGCGGCAGATGCCAGGGATCGAAGGTCTCGATGCCCTTGGGCGGCCAGACGCCGCCGAACAGCGCCTCGCGGGTGGCGTGCACCGGATCGGCGGGAAACAGCGCCGAATTGAAGAAGGCCCAGAACCAGGCGACGAAGAACATCACCTCGGAGGCGATGAACAGGATCATCCCGTAGCGATGGCTGATCTGCACCACGCGGGTGTGGTCACCCTTGTACTGCGCCTCGCGGATCACGTCGCTCCACCAGTTCGCCATGGTGTAGAGCACGCCGATGGTGCCGATGCCGAAGATGATCGGGGCGGCGGAGATCATATGGTGCATCCAGAGGATCGCACCGACCGCCATGACGAAAGCCGAGACGGAGCCGACGATCGGCCACGGACTGGGATCGACGAGGTGATAGTCGTGATGCTTGACTTGGGCCGTAGCCATTTTCGGTCTCTCCGTTCGCGGTGCCGGTCCATTCGGCACGTATTCGTCTCAAAAATCAAATTGCGGGATTGATCCCGCTTTAGAGGTTGCCCTTCAGATTGTCCTTGGGTTTGCCCGCTTCGCTCGCGGCCACGGGCCGGGCTGCCGGCTCGCGAACCGGATAGAAGGTATAGGACAGCGTGATGGTGTTCAGCCCGTCATTGTCGCTGTCTTTGACCAGAGCCGGATCGACATAGAATACCACGGGCATCTCGCGCTTTTCGCCGGGGCCCATGGTCTGCTCGGTGAAGCAGAAGCAGTTGATCTTCTGGAAATACGCGCCGACCGTCAGCGGCGCCACGTTATAGGCCGCCTGCCCCGTGGTGGTCCGCGCCGACTGGTTGGTCACGTTGTAATAGACAGTGACGACCTGACCGATATTGATCTCGATCTCGGTCTGCTCCGGCTCGAACTTCCACGGCAGCCCTCCCGCGACATTGGAATCAAAGCGCACCGCAATCTTGCGCGCGAGCGGCGCGCTCGAGGGCGCCGAGATCGCGACCTGCGTGGTACCATTGAAGCCGGTGGCGTGGCAGAACCAGTTGTAGAACGGCACGGCGGCGTAGGACGCCCCCACCATCAGGGCGACCACCGCGCCGCAGATCGCAGCCACCATCGCATCGCGCCCAAGGCGCGGCGCGGCGGGTGTCGGTTTGTCGGTCGGCTCCATATCCTTCACAGGGTTTGGTGTCCTACGATCATAGCGGCCGGTTCAACACGGCCGGGCCCTTGACGAGGGTGACTGCGAAAAACAAAACGACGAGGACGCCGAGCGCCAGCGCAATCGCAATCGAGCGCCGGCGGCGGCTCCTTTTCTGTGCCTCAGTGAGGACGATTCCATCTGGCTCCGGTCGGTTATCGGCCATTCGCGTCCCATGCGCTCCCTACCAGATCGTTGGTGCGATGGCGCGGAAGGCGACCTCGAGAGCCAAGGTCGCGAACAGCGCAAACAAATACAGGATCGAGAACGCGAACAGCTTGCGCGTGGCGCGCAGGGATTCCGCGCGCTCACGGCGACGATAGACATTGATCGCGAGCGCCAGCATGCCGGCGCCGAGAATGAGCGAGGTGATGCCGTAGATGGCGTCGAAATAGCCGAGCGGCCACGGCGCGGCCGCGACCGCGACCAGCACAATGGTGTAAAGCAGGATCTGCAGCCGCGTCGCATCGGGCCCGGCCACCACGGGCAGCATCGGCACCCCGGCGCGGGCGTAATCGTCGGAGCGAAACAGCGCCAGCGCCCAGAAGTGCGGCGGGGTCCAGAAGAAGATGATCAGGAACAACAGCAGCGGCTCGACCGACAGCGAGCCGGTGGCCGCGGCCCACGCCACCACCGGCGGCAGCGAGCCGGCGGCGCCGCCGATGACGATGTTCTGCGCGGTCCAGCGCTTCAGCCACATCGTATAGATCACGATATAGAAGAAGATGGTGAAGGCGAGCAGCGCGCCTGCGATCCAGTTGACCAGGGTGCCGAGCGTCAGCACCGAAAAGAACGCCAGCGTCATGCCGAACGCCATCGCCTCGGAGCGGGTGATGCGGCCACGCGGGATCGGCCGGTTGGCGGTGCGCGACATCTTGGCGTCGATGTCGCCCTCGAGCGCCATGTTAAGCGCTCCGGAAGCACCGGCGCCGACCGCGATGCAAATGAGCGCGGTGATCGCCAGCACCGGATGAACATGGCCGGGCGCGATCACGAGACCCACCAGCGCGGTGAAGACCACCAGCGACATCACCCGCGGCTTCAACAGCGCGAAATAGTCCGCGACGTCGGCCTCGGAAATCCGTGGCGCGAGCTCAATGGCGTTGTGATCGACAACCGACAAGACGGCTCTTTCTTTTAGACGACGCGGCGCCGGCAAGGCGCCGCGGATTTTATCACTGCACGCGCGGCAGCACCTCGAACTGGTGGAACGGCGGCGGCGACGGCAGCGTCCATTCCAGCGTGGTGGCACCCGCGCCCCACGGATTGTTCGCGGCCTGCTGCTTGCGCACGAACGCATCGACCAGGCCATAGATGAAGATCAGCACGCCGAAGCCGGAGATATAGGAGCCGATCGACGACACCAGATTCCATCCGGCGAACGCATCCGGGTAGTCGACGTAGCGGCGCGGCATGCCGGAGAGCCCGAGGAAGTGCTGCGGGAAGAACACCAG
>VAZG01000229.1 GCA_005885285.1 Alphaproteobacteria bacterium
GGAAGGTGAACCAGAAGTGCGCCTTGCCGATCGCCTCCGAATACATGTAGCCCGTCATTTTCGGGAACCAGTAGTACCAGCCGGCGAAGATCGCGAACACCGCGCCCAGCGACAGCACATAGTGGAAGTGCGCGACCACATAATAGGTATCCTGCAGCACCCGGTCGACGCCGGCGTTCGCCAGCACGACCCCGGTAACCCCGCCGACCGTGAACAGGAAGATGAAGCCAACCGCCCACAGCATCGGCGTCTTGAACTCGATCGAGCCGCCCCACATCGTGGCGATCCAGGAGAAGATCTTCACGCCCGTA
>VAZG01000230.1 GCA_005885285.1 Alphaproteobacteria bacterium
AAATGATGCGGCAGGCGCTGTCAGAAAAATGAATAATCCGACGGCAATCTTTGCCGAGATCTTGGACATGACGAAGCTCCATGGTCGACGAGCGTGTTTGCGTAACTAAAGCCGATCTAGGTCTGTCCAGTTCTCGTGCCACTAAATTGAAATTTAGAATGGTCAACCGGAGAAGGCCGTTGGCAGAACCGAAACGCGTGCCCATTTCTCTCCATACCATCCAGCAGATTTATCAGGAGACCGAAATGAAATTCGCATTGATCAGCGCCGCCATTCTTGTCGCAGCAGCTTCCGCGACTCCCGCGCTGGCGCAAGCCGTTATCGAAGACCCCGGCTATTGCGCGCAGTTCTACCCGAACGCCAATTGCCAAAACCTCGGGCCCGGCAATCCCTACACCGATGGTGGCTACTATCGAAACGACTGGCGGAACGGCGATGCGTTCGTGGAGAGTCATTCGCAACGTCACCATGTGACGCGCCACCGGTGATGACAACGGAAGCGGTTTAGCTGCTGCTTTCAGCCGCTAGACTTGATTACTTCAATCAAGTGGTTATCCGCAGCAGCCGACGCGTATGATGATGTTCGGGTTGCCGCGAGGAATGCACAAGAACATATTGAGGCGGCCGGCAATGGGTCATGGCCGCCTCAATTTGCTCTCATGGGCCGCATGAGATTGCGAATCGCCAATGAAGGCTATCGACAAAAAATCAATTGAGCTTCCTCAAGCCCAATTTAGTGGGACCAGCAGAGCTTTGGCTTACCTCCGTGGTGACGCCTCTGAGCATTCAGGGGCAAAGGCGAGAATTCCCAAATCTCGCTGCCCATCGATTCACGGAAGAAGACAAGCCATGACCAAACTCAAAATCTTCAGCGCGGCAGGCATTCTGTCGCTCATGTTCGCAACGCCGGTATTCGCGCAGGCGGCTATCCAGGAGCCCGGTCTGTTCGCGTTTTACTATCCCAACAATGATGTCCTGAACGGCGGCCGGCCGACGCCGGCGGCGGGCCTGGATAACAGGATCCTGATGCGGCTGAGCAAGAGCGGCGCGTATGCCTCGCATGCGAGTGAAGCAGCACCAAGGCGGAGATAAAGCAGTCCAACTGGTCTGCGAATAGAGAAGGCCGCATCGGTAACGATGCGGCCTTTGCGCCAATGTTCGGGCGAGGAATTGGCAGGTGCGTTGCAATCCACGCCACGGAATCGGCAAGATTGCAACAGGCCCAGCAATCCGCGGCAGCCGAGCCTGGTGCGACGAACTACTGTGAGGACGCAGCATGTTTGTCGGCGATCCACTCCCGACGTCAGAAACCCGAACGCACGCCGCCTCAGGTCGATAACGAGGACCGCTTTTGCGCGCGAAACAGACGTGCCGACTTAAGAGGCGTTTTCGATATCCGCGAAACAAACACCGGCAATATCGGACAAGCGATTACAAGTACACGTTCATAGATCTTGAACGTCGACCGGAATTCCCTGTGCAGGAAACCGATCGACAACAGGCCTTGAATCGAGGCCGATGCAGGGAGCATCTCAAAGAGGTCGTCAAATGTCGCGCATAGTTGTTCTTGCAATTGTCCTTGCTCTCGGAAGCTCGGTGCTGTCCGCCGGCGCATTTGCCCGCAGCCGCGGTTATGGTGGTGGTGGCGGAGGTGACCGTTTTCGCGGCGATCACTTCGGGGGCGGCTTCGGCGGCGTTCCCGGCGACGGTAATGGCGGTTACGCTAACCGCGCCAGCGGTTCGCGTGGTGGAGTCCGCGGGTATGTTGACCGCGATATGTGGGGCCAGTGGGGCGCCTACTATGGGCCCATGATTCCCACGATTTGAACTGGAAAGGTCACGACAATTTTGTGTAGCGGCGGCAATCAGAACGACGCGAATGACACAAAGCCGAAGTTGGGTTTGTCGATCCTTATCGCGGCCGCCCAGCCATCAGCGCATCCGCGGCAATCCCGCGCTTTAAACCAAGGTATCGAGCGCCACAACCAACACGCTAATCGAATCAACCTCCGTAGGATAGAGCCGTTCGGCTTTATCAGACTAGGCTGGCACTCGGAGCCCGATCCATGAATGCGCTGGACAGTGCGAGCCAAGCAAGCATGAGCCAAGCAACTCAAACGCTGACGGCGGAACATTCTCAAGATCGGTCGTGTCTTCGGCGATCCGTTCATCAACAATCTGCAAACCATCAATCGTCCGCGTTGGTAATCGCCGGGATGACGCTGTTGCTTGCGGTATGCGGCTGGATCGTCGGCGGGACCGAGGGGGTTCACGGGGCTCTGACTGGAGGCGCGCCACGCGCAAGCGCCCCGGCATTCTCGCGCGAATCCATGTATTGGTGGTTCGGCGCCCGCCTGCTGCGTCCTGCCGAACTGCCGGAATTGTTCAATATCTTAGCGGAGGTGTGCGGCCGAGCCGGCCTGTCTCGATTGCCTGATCTTTATTGCCTCGCAGCTCCAAGGGTCATGAATGCCTATGCGCTGGGCGGTCCGGAAGGCGCCGCGATCATATTGACCGAGGGGCTGCTACGCGGCATGGCTCGCGGCGAGATCGCTGGTATTTTAGCCCATGAGATCGCCCACATCCGGAACAATGATACCTGGACAATGAGCTGGGCGGCTGCGCTGCACCGAGCGATTGAATGGACGTCGCTGACAGGCCTCGTGTCTCTTCATGCGCAACATAGCGGCAAGGCGGCCAATCCGACGCTCGTTGCATTGCTGCGCGCCGCTCCCTCGATCGCCGAGTTGCTTCGTTTGGCTCTGTCTCGCACCCGCGAGTTGGATGCGGATGCGACGGCGCTCGAATTGACTGGAAACTTGCAAGCACTGATCGCGGCGCTCGATAAGCTGGAACGTCACCACGTCGGTTTTCCGGCCCTGCCCGTAGCCGCATGCGAGGGTGATCCAGTGCGTCTGCTTCGCAGCCATCCGGCGACCTCGGAGCGGGTCGGCGCATTGCTTAGCTTTGCCCGGTGACGTTCAAGTCGAATTGCGAAATGCATTCGACGGTGAGGCGAACACGCTGAAGCGGCCGATTTTTACTCAGCTGTTGGTTTGCTCCGGCGAAATCTTTGTGGATGTCGAAGCGGAGGCCTTTTCTCGCTCGGCATTAACACGGTCTTTGTCAGTCAAACAGACTTGGTGGCTTCGAACCGTTATTCCACTTCGAAAACCTAGGCACCACTATTGCGTAGCGAATTCAAAATGAATGATTTGTTGTTGCGGCACTTCTGTTCGTCCATCGGCTCATCTTGTTTGCGTTGCACGCCGTATGAATGCGGCTAACATGCAAATTTGCGCTTAAGAATTATGTGCGTCTTGGTCAGAATGTTCGTCTTTTATTGGGTTATTTCTTGCCTTGATTTCTGATGCGGGCGAGTGGGGGTTCTGGGACGAAGGCTCTTGAAATCGGGCTTCGAGAAAGCGGTGCACGGGGATAAGACGTCCGTGGCCGAAGCTGGAGCCTGTTGCAACGACTTAGCTGGTCGTTGCCACACAGGAGAGCTCCGATGAAATATTTTGTTGGATTAGATGTCGGTCTTGAGGAAACAAACGTCTGCGTTATCGACAGCGAAGGTCTCACGGTTCGCGAAGTCAAAGTGAGCACCGAGCCAGCGGCGATCCGCTCCGCTGTAGAAGGCTACGCGGATCGCCTCGATAGAGTGGGAGTCGAGGCATCATCGCTTGGCATTTGGCTGTATCGCGAACTGCAGCCGGCGGGAGTTCCGATCATTGTCGTGGAAGCGCGCCATATGCGCGTTTCGCTCTCAACGATGCGCAACAAAACCGACCGGAACGATGCCCGCGGCATTGCGCAGATGATGAGATTGGGCTGGTACCGCGCGGTTCGTGTCAAGAATATCGATGTCCCGAAAATGCGCTCACTTTTGGCTAACAGGAAGCTGCTCAAGCGCAAGCTGATCGACATCGAGAACCACATTCGTGGCACGCTGCGAGCGTGTGGTTTGCTGATAGGAGCCGTAGGTCGCGGGGGCCACGAAGCACGCGTCCGGGAGCTCCTCGAGCACGGCGATCCAATATTTTCTGTGATGATTGAGGCCATGCTGGATGTGCGGCGGTCGATCTTCGAGGGCTACGAAAGATTGCACCGCGTGCTTCTTCAGGTGGTCCAGCACGACGCGGTTTGCTGCCGTTTGATGACGGTGCCTGGTGTCGGACCCGTTGCCGCCCTTTCCTTCAAAGTGGGAGTAGATGATCCTCGACGCTTTGCACAATCTCGAACGGTTGGGGCGCATTTTGGCCTGACGCCGAGGCGACATCAGTCTGGAACGTCGATCGACTATGAAGGCCGCATCAGCAAGCAGGGCGACGTTGCGGTTCGGGAGGCGCTATGCGAGGCGGCCGCAAGCCTTCTGCTGCGGGTCCGGAAACGGTCGGCCTTGCGGGCCTGGGGCCTGCGGATCGCGAAGCGGTCGAGCATGCTGTGCGCGATCACTGCGGTGGCACGCAAGCTCGCCAGCATTCTGCACTGGATGTGGGTCAGCGAAACCGACTTCCATGTCGGCTTCGGTGCAGCGACTGCGATGGAAGCCTGCACAGTAATTGCTGCGGGATCGCGAAGGATGAGCGCTGGTGTTGCATCCAGCATGTTGAGGAGGAGCAAAGATTAGAGATCCGCGCGCGCGGTGAGCGTCCCCCTGGCGGTGCCGCGAAACGGGGAATGTCAGCTATCTCTTGCCTGCTGCCGCCCTTCGCCGATGAGAGCGCCTGACTGCTTGGACAGCCCTGTTTACCAACCTGATGAAGAGCATGCGACAGCCCTGGCACTGAACGCGAAGAACGCATGGACTCGCCTGGTGAATGCACGTCGCGGTCGCGTTGTTTGATGCAGGGAGTCTGCAATGGCTGAATGTCGAAGAGTCGAAGAAAAGCTTAGGAATGAGTTGACTTTGCCCGCCCGATTAGGAAGGCAAGATTAAAGCAAACTGGCGTTTGCTCGTAAGATATTGTCTGCACATTGTTTTTAGGAGAGGCCGGCAAGCAGAGACGGCGCTGACCATCCTAAGCGCCTGTTTTTCTACGCTATTGTGCACCTCTCTCCCGTTGTTGCTTGAGATCAGACGGGCGCGGGCTCACCGTTGAGGCATGAGCGATGATACCTCCAACGTTCGCATTCGACCCGGCCGTATCCGCGATCGCGGACGCGGCGCGCGGCCGCGCGCCCGGAGTTTTATCAGCCAGGTCCTGCGCGCGGCAGCCAAGGCCAATGGCGGGCCGCTGACCCCAGCGCAGTTGCGCGGCGCAGGGCGGCGTAGCGGTGCGCCCCGCAAGGGCAGGTGCTGTCGGATCGGACGCGGCCAGAAAGTCGCCGACGCGCTCAAGCGCCAGGCCGCGGAGGGTCGAGGACCCAGGCAGCGTAGGGTCGTGATCAAGGCGCGTATCGTCCGCCACAAGCTCGGCTCAGGCGCTGCCGGCGCCCACCTGCGCTACCTCGAGCGGGACGGCACCACCCGCGATGGCGGGCGCGGCGAGCTCTA
>VAZG01000231.1 GCA_005885285.1 Alphaproteobacteria bacterium
AAGCAAGAAGGAAGAACGACATGGCGAAAGGCTACTGGATCGCGCGGGTCGATGTTCACAACATGGACGGCTACAAAGAATACATCGCCCAGAACGGCGCGGTATTTGCGAAATACGGCGCCAGGTTCCTGGTCCGCGGCGGCAAGCATGTGCCCAAGGAAGGCACCGCACGCGCCCGCAACGTGGTGCTGGAATTCAAGGACTACGAAACCGCGCTCGCCTGCTACAACTCGCCCGAATATGTGCGCCTGGTCGCAATGCGCAGCCCGTATTCCGAGTGCGATCTCGTGATCATCGAGGGCTACGACGGGCCGCAGCCGTAGAAACCAGAGACATAGGCGAGGCGGAAGCGACGCCGTCCTTCGGACGGGCATGACGAGGCGTTGCCGGAACTGCCTGCGCCCGGTATACCGCGTGGAGAAGGTGAGCAATGGCGGATATGCGCTTGATCGTTGCAGGGGCCGGCGGCCGGATGGGCCGTGCGCTGACGCGCGTCATCTCGGAGACGACGGGCGCGGTATTGACCGGCGCGCTGGAAGCACCGGGCTCCGCGTTGCTCGGCAAGGATGCCGGCGTGCTTGCCGGCCTGCCCGATAATGGCATCAAGCTTTCCGCCGATCTGTGGACGCTGTCGGCCGATGCCGACGGTATCCTCGATTTCACGGTGCCGGCTGCTACCATCGCCAATGTCGCGATCGCCGCCCAACGCGGCCTCGTCCATGTCATCGGTACCACCGGCCTGTCGGTCTCCGACGACGCCGTTATCAAGAGCGTCACCCAGCGCGCCATCGTGGTGAAGTCCGGCAATATGAGCCTCGGCATCAATCTGCTGGCGGCGCTGGTCAAGCGCGTTGCGCAGTCGCTCGACCAGGGTTTCGATATAGAAATTTTGGAAATGCATCACAAGTCCAAGATCGATGCGCCCTCGGGCACGGCGTTATTGCTGGGCGAGGCCGCCGCTGCCGGCCGCAAAATTGCACTCGATGCGCATTCGGCGCGCGGCCGCGATGGCATCACCGGAGCACGACGGACCGGCGATATCGGGTTTGCCTCTTTGCGCGGCGGCACCGCCGCCGGCGATCACAGCGTGATCTTTGCCGGTCCGCACGAGCGCATCACGCTCGCCCATCACGCCGAGGATCGAATCCTGTTCGCGCATGGCGCGCTCAAGGCGGCGCTCTGGGCACACGGCAAGAAGCCCGGCCTCTATTCGATGGCCGATGTGCTGGGCCTTGGTGAAATCTGAATAACTGAACGGAATTAGGGAATGAGCGACCGTCTTCTCGTGCTCGTGCGCCATGGCCAGAGCGAATGGAATTTGAAGAATCTCTTCACCGGCTGGAAGGATCCCGATCTGACCGAGCAGGGAATTACGGAGGCCAAGGAAGCCGGCCGCAAGCTGAAGGCCCAGGGGCTGAAGTTCGACATCGCTTTTACTTCGGTGCTCACGCGTGCCCAGCACACGCTTGATCTGACGCTGGCCGAAATCGGCCAGAGCGGCCTTCCCACCAAAAAAGACCTCGCGCTCAATGAGCGCGACTATGGCGAGCTCTCGGGGCTGAACAAGGACGATGCCCGCAAGAAATGGGGCGAAGACCAGGTGCTGATCTGGCGCCGCTCTTACGACGTGCCGCCGCCCGGCGGCGAGAGCTTAAAGGACACGCTGGCGCGCACGCTGCCCTATTACGTTCAGGAAATCCTGCCCTGCGTGCTGCGTGGCGAGCGCACGCTGGTCGCCGCCCACGGCAATTCGCTGCGCGCGCTGATCATGGTGCTGGAGAAGCTATCGCCGGAAAACATCATCAAGCGCGAACTCGCAACCGGCGCGCCGGTGATCTACCGGCTCAATGCCGACGCCACCGTCGCATCGAAGCTCGATCTCGCGGGCTGACGCGCCGGGCTACGACGTTAGCGACGATGTTAATGCAGCCCGACTTGCCCGGCTTCCCAGCCCAGCATCGCCTGCTTGCGGGTGACGCCCCAGTGATAGCCGGTCAGCTCGCCGCTTTTGCCGAGCGCGCGATGGCAGGGCACCACGAACGACACCGGATTCTTTCCGATCGCGGCACCGACCGCGCGCGACGCCTTCGGGCGTCTGATCTTGTTGGCGATGTCGGAATAGCAGACGGCGCGGCCCATCGGGATCTTCAACAACGTCTCCCACACCCGCACCTCGAAATCGGTGCCGATCAAGACCACGCGCAGCGGCTGATCGGGCCGCCAAAGGCGCGTGTCGAAGATGCGCTGCGCCAGCGAAGCCGTCCCGTCGCGGTCCTCGACATAGGTCGCGTTAGGCCAGCGCCGCTTCATGTCGGCGAGCGCGACCTGTTCTTCGCCCGGATCGGCGAAGGCAAGACCGGCCAGCCCGCGGCCGCTCGCGATCACGATCGCGGTGCCGAACGGGGACGGGTGAAAACCGTAAGCCAGCGTCATACCGGCGCCGCCGTTCTTCCATTCGCCTGGCGACATCGCCTCGTGGGTCACGAACAGATCGTGCAGCCGACCCGGACCTGACAGCCCGGAGTCCAGCGCGGCATCGAGCACGCTCGCGGAATCGCGCAGCAGCCCCTTGGCGTGATCGAGCGTCAGCGCCTGCATGAAGGCCTTTGGCGTCAGGGAGGCCCAGCGGCGGAAGAGATGGTGCAATTCATCCGGCGTCACGCCCGCAGCGTCCGCGACAGATTCGATGGTGGGCTGCGCGCGCCAGTGCTCCGAGATGAAGGCGATCGCGCGGCGCACGGAATCGTAATCCCGCAGCGCTGCGTTCTGGGGGCCCGGCTTGGCCAGGCGCTGGTCATTTATAGCGAGTGTCATCATGGGCTTTGATGTAGGGCGCATGCGGGGTTCAAACCACCCGATTTCCGACAGCATTCAACTAATCGGATTATAGGTTACGCCACGCCGCGCGGCCTGTAATGCCGCATTTAAGGCTTTGATAAAACTTGCCTTTTCGTCAGGGCCCAAGAAGCTTGCGATGGCGAGGTGGCGACCCCGGGAGACCAGATAAAGCTTCTCAATGCCGAATTCTTCGTGGACCTTCTGGTCGATCTGCACCCACAACGGATTAAGCACCCATTCGGTGACATGGCCGCGATGGCTGACGCGGCGCACGCGCAATTCGCTCGGCGTCACCAGGATTTCCTCGCAAGCTCGCGCCCGCCGAAAATTGATCTTGAACGCCCAATAGATCGCGAGCACGTCGAGCCCGAAAAAACCCAACACCGGCCAAGCCCCCATCAGCAGGAAGGCGACACCCGCGGCAAAACTGATCAGGCTCAAAAACGCCATCAGCACCAGAAAACCGGCGCGGTTCAGCGAGCGATGCGGCGTCAGCAGCGCCGAAAACAATGTCGGCTCAGCGACTTCTGGATCAAACTCGTTGCCTGCGGTCATGAGGTGTCAGTATACCCGGATCATGGCCAAAATCATTCGCTCACAACGCGCGGGCAGAACCCGCGTTCAAACGGCACGCAAGAAAATGGCGAAAGCCAAGACGAAATCATTGCCCAAGCGTTTGGCGAAGCAGCCAAAATCGTCGAAATCCGAACCTTCGAAACGCAAATCCTCGAGACCCAAATCTTCAAGATCTTGGACGCCCGCGGAAGTCCGCGAGGCGTTCGAGCGTTTCCGCAAAGCCAATCCCGAGCCCAAGGGCGAGCTCGAACACCTCAACCCCTTTACCCTTCTGGTCGCGGTGGTGCTGTCGGCACAGGCAACCGATGCCGGCGTCAACAAGGCCACGCGCGCGTTGTTCGAAGTCGCCGATACCCCGCAAAAGATGCTCGCACTCGGCGAAGAGAAGCTGCGCGATTACATCAGGACAATCGGGCTCTATCGCAACAAGGCGAAAAACATCATCGCGCTCTCGGAGAAGTTGATCGCGGAGTTTGGCGGCGAGGTGCCGCGCACCCGTGCGGGAATCGAATCCCTGCCCGGCGCCGGCCGCAAGACTGCGAACGTCGTGCTCAATATGGCGTTCGGCGAGCACACCATGGCGGTCGACACCCATGTTTTTCGGGTCGGCAACCGCACCGCCCTCGCGCCCGGCCATACGCCGCTCGAAGTTGAGCTCGGCCTCGAGAAGGTGGTGCCGCCGGAGTTCATGGGGCACGCGCATCACTGGTTGATCCTGCACGGCCGCTACACGTGTCTTGCGCGCAAGCCGCGCTGCGAGGTCTGCCTGATCAATGATCTCTGCCGCTGGCCGGAGAAGACGGTTTGAATCTCTCCTTGCGGGGGCCACACGGATGCCGCTCGACCGCTGCATTCAACTTATAGTGACCGTCGTGGGCGGGCCGACCACCGCAGCAGCGAAATATTGGCTTTATTGCGCGGTTCTTATGCTGGGGTAGCTGAGGCAGGGGGACGACACATGGACGACCACACGGCCGCGCTGGTCTCGCTTGCGACCTCGGTTCCACCCCATCTGTTTCACCAGGGCGAAATCCTCAAAGCCGCGCGGGCGGTCATGGCCGAGCGCTATCCGCAGTTCGAAACGCTTGCGAGCTTGTTTGCCAACACCGGCATCCGCCACCGCTACGGCGTCAAGCCGATGGAATGGTATCTCGAGCAGCGCGGCTGGCCGGAGCGGACGATGGCCTTTCTGGAAGGCGCCGAATCCCTGTTCGTTGACGTCGCGCGCAAAGCCCTCGCACAGGCCGATCTTGCGGCGTGCGAGATCGATACCGTCGTAACGGTCTCATCGACCGGCATCGCGACGCCGACGCTGGACGCGCGTGTTGCCGGCAAGCTCGGCTTCCGACCCGACATATCGCGCGTGCCGATCTTTGGGTTGGGATGCGCCGGCGGCGTGTCAGGGCTATCGATTGCATCGCGGCTGGCGCAGTCGCGGCTCGGCAGCAACGTCTTGCTGGTGGCGCTCGAGCTCTGCACACTGGCCGTCCGTCATGACGAATTGACCAAAGCCAACATTGTCGCCGCCAGCCTGTTCGGCGATGGTGCGGCCGCTGTCGTGTTGCGTGCCGGCGACGGCGGCGCGACCCGGATCGAGGCCACCGGTGAAAAGCTCTGGCCCGATACGCTCGACATCATGGGATGGAGCGTCGACCCCGAAGGATTCGGCGTCATTTTTCAGCGCACAATTCCCGATTTTGTCCGCGACCATATGGGAGCCGCAGTCGCCGAGATCCTCTCCCGGATGGACCTTTCGATTGACGATGTCGACCGCTTTATCTGCCATCCCGGCGGCGCCAAGGTGATCGCGGCGCTGGAGCGGGCGCTTTCGCTCGATCAGGGCACGCTCGACCACGAGCGCGAGGTCATCGCTGATTACGGCAACATGTCGGCGCCAACCGTGCTGTTCGTGCTCGAACGCCTGCGTGCGCAGGGCCTGCCGAAGCGCTCGCTGCTGACCTCGCTTGGACCCGGCTTCACCGCAAGCTGCGTCGCGCTGCGGCACGCGGCGTGAGCCTCGCATCCATCATCCTGGCGCTGGTGACGCTGCAGCGCCTGGGCGAGCTTGCGCTGTCGCGCTACAACACCAAAAACTTATTGGCGCGGGGCGCGATCGAGGTCGGCGCCAATCACTATCCGCTGGTCGTTGCCGTGCACGCGGCGTGGCTTGGCGCGTTGTGGATTTGGGGCCGCGATCAGGACGTCGATCTTGCAGCGCTTGTACTCTTCATCGCGTTGCAGGGCTTGCGCCTTTGGATTCTGGCAACGCTGGGAGCGCGATGGACCACGCGCGTCATCGTCGTGCCGGACGAGCCGCTGGTCGCCTCCGGGCCTTACAAATATTTTTCGCATCCCAATTATGCTGTCGTCGTTGCGGAGATCGCGCTGCTTCCGCTGGCGCTGCATCTAGCACTGCTGGCGCTAATCTTCTCAGGCCTGAACGCCGCTGTCTTGGCCGTGCGGATTCGCACCGAGGTGCGTGCGCTGTCCGCGATTAGCGGGCCGCTTCCACGCGCCGCTTCATGAGGAAGGCGCGCGAACTTGGGGAAAGGCCAGCCATCGCCACCTGGGCGGGCTTCCTCCTGATGTGCGTAGGCATGTTCATGGCCATCCTCGACATCCAGGTGGTCGCGACATCGCTGCCGACCATCCAGCGAGCGCTTGCGATTTCTCCTGATACAATGAGCTGGATCCAGACCGCCTATCTGATCGCGGAGGTGATTGCGATCCCC
>VAZG01000394.1 GCA_005885285.1 Alphaproteobacteria bacterium
GGCGTGGCCCGGCCTCGATCGTGATCGCCTGCGCCGGACAGATCGCCTCGCACAGCTTGCAGGCGATGCAGCGTTCCTCGCCATTGGGGTAACGGCGCAGCGCATGCTCGCCGCGGAAGCGCGGCGAGATCGGGTTCTTCTCGAACGGATAATTGATGGTCGGCTTCGGCTGGAAGAAGTAGCGCATCGCGAGGAAGAACGCCGACACGAACTCAGACAGCAGCAGCGAACGAGCGGTAGCCTTGACGTTGATGCTCATGGCGACCTCATTGCGGCGCGATGTTCGCGAAATGCAGCACGCCGGCGACAACAACCACCATCGCCAGCGACAGCGGCAGGAACACTTTCCAGCCAAGCCGCATCAATTGATCGTAGCGGTAGCGCGGCACGATCGCCTTCGCCATCGCAAACAGGAAGAACATGAAGAATAGTTTCAGCGCGAACCAGATCACGCCGGGCACCCAGGTGAATGGCGGCAACGCCACCGGCGGCAGCCAGCCGCCCAAGAACAGGATCGTTGCCATCGCGCACATCGTGGTGATCGCGACATATTCGCCGAGCATGAACAACAGATACGGCGTCGAGCCGTATTCGACCATGAAGCCGGCAACCAGCTCGGATTCGGCTTCCACCAGATCGAACGGCGGGCGGTTGGTTTCCGCCAGCGCGGAGACGTAGAACACCACGAACATCGGAAACAGCGGCCAAACATACCAGTTCAGGAAGGTGAGCTGCGGCAGGCCGATCAGGCCGCCAAATCCGCGGGTGTTCTGCGCTTCGACGACGGCCGAGAGATTGAGCGAGCCGGCGCACAATAGCACCGTGATGATGACGAAGCCGATCGAGACTTCATAGCTCACCATCTGGGCAGCCGAGCGAAGCGCCGCCAGGAAGGGATATTTCGAGTTCGACGACCAGCCAGCCATGATGATGCCGTAGATCGACAGCGATGAGATCGCGAAGATATAGAGCACGCCGACATTGATATCGGAGATCACCCAGCCGAGATTCATCGGGATCACGGCCCACGCCGCGAGCGCCAGCACGCAGGACACCAGCGGCGCCAGCAGGAAGACGCCCTTGTTGGCGCCGGCCGGAATGATCGGCTCCTTCAGCACGAACTTTAACAGGTCCGCAAAGGACTGGAACAGTCCCCACGGGCCGACCACGTTGGGACCGCGCCGGATCTGCACCGCTGCCCAGATCTTGCGGTCGGCCAGCAGGATGTAGGCGATCGCGATCAGCAGCACGACAAGCAGCAATACACTCTCGGCGACCATGACGATCAGCGGCCAGAGGAACCCGGTCCAGAATGCGCTTTCAAAAAATTCCATCAGCTCACGCTCATTCCGCTGCCGTCAGCATCCGCCCGGAGGCCAGGCGCGAACATTCCGCCATCACCGCCGAAGCGCGTGCAATCGGATTGGTGAGGTAGAAATCCTCGATTGCCGCCTTGAACGGCGCCTTCTCGAGGCTGCCGCCTTTCCCTGCCAGCGCCTTGATATCACCAGCGCGGCCGGGCTCGATCTGGTCGACGCGCATCAGGTGCGGGGCCGCCTTGAAGATCGCCTGCCGCAGCGCCAGCAGCGAGTCATAAGGCAGCCGCTTGCCCAACACATCCGACAATGCGCGGATGATCGCCCAGTCCTCGCGCGCCTCGCCCGGCGGAAACGCCGCGCGGCCCGCGATCTGCACCCTGCCCTCGGTGTTGACGTAGATGCCGGATTTTTCGGTATAGGCCGCGCCCGGCAGGATCACGTCGGCGCGATGGGCGCCCCTGTCGCCGTGCGTGCCGATATAGACCACGAAGGTGCCGTCCGGCACCTTGATCTCGTCGGCGCCGAGCAGGAACAGCACGTCGAGCGTGCCGAACGCCGTCATCTGCGCCGCGCTCAGCCCGCCTGCTCCGCCGGCAAAGCCGATATCGAGCGCGCCGACGCGGGAGGCTGTTTCGTGCAGCACCGCAAAGCCGTTCCAACCATCCTTGACTGCGCCGAAATTGCCGGCGAGTTTTGCCGCTAGCGAAAGGACGGCGCCGCCATCGTGCCGCGCGATCGCGCTGGCGCCGACCAGAACGATCGGTTTCTTGGCGCCCTTCAGCACATCGGCGAAGGAATGCTTGCCCGCGGCGAGATCGGTAAGGGAATCCGTGCCGGCGCCGATATGTTCGTAGCTGTAGGTCACATCGGCCTTGGCGCCGACCAGGCCGATTTTGAGCTGGCCGGTGAGCCAGCGCTTGCGGATGCGCGCGTTGAGGACAGCCGCCTCACGCCGCGGGTTCGAGCCGATGATCAGAAGCGCGTCGGCCTGATCAATGCCGGCAATGGTCGGGTTGAAGATATAGGAGGCGCGGCCGACCTTGGGGTCGAAAGCATCACCGCCCTGGACGGCGAGGTTGGACGAGCCGTACTTCGCCAGCAGATCCTTCAGCGCGAACATTTCTTCCACCGCGGCGAGGTCGCCGGCGATCGCCCCAATCCGCTTACCGTCGCTGCGGGCGGTTCTCGCTGCAATCGCCGCAAACGCTTCCGGCCACGACGCTGCACAGAGCTGGCCGTCCTCGCGGATATAGGGCCGGTCGAGCCGCTGCGTGTGTAGGCCGTCGACGACGTGGCGGGTCTTGTCGGAAATCCATTCCTCGTTCACCGCCTCGTTGACGCGCGGCAGGATCCGTAGGGTTTTGAGGTCAGTGCGCCCACGGGGCAGATATCGACCAGGTTGCCCTGCAGCTCCGAGGTCAGCGCGGTCTCGAGATAGGTCGTGATTTCCATGTCCTCGCCGCGCCCCGTCGCGCCCAGTTCGGGAGCGCCGCAGACTTCGGCGGCGAAGCGGACGCAGCGCGTGCACTGGATGCAGCGGTTCATCGACGTCTTGACCAGCGCGCCCAGATATTTGTCCTCGACCGCGCGCTTGTTCTCGGCGAAGCGGCTGGTATCTACGCCGTACCCCATCGCCTGGTCCTGCAGGTCGCACTCCCCGCCCTGATCGCAGATCGGGCAGTCCAGCGGATGGTTGATGAGCAGAAACTCCATGACGCCTTCGCGCGCCTTCTTCACCATCGGCGAGCGCGTCGAAATCTCCGGCGGCTCGCCCTTGGGACCGGGGCGGCAATCGCGCACGCCCCAGGCGCAGCTTGCGACCGGCTTCGGCCCGCCCTTCACCTCAACCAGGCACATCCGGCAATTGCCGGCGATCGACAGGCGCTCGTGATAGCAAAAGCGCGGAATCTCCGCGCCGGCGGCCTCGCACGCCTGCAGCAGCGTGTACTCCGCCGGGACGTCGATCTGCTTGCCGTCGATGATGAGCTTGGTCATTGCTGTCTCAGGTCTTTCTCAATGCGGCAGCCCCTACTCCGCCGCCGCCATCTCGACGGGATCGAGGACGCCGACGTCGTCGATGTCGGCCTTGTGCGAATATTGGTCGATCCGCGCTTCGATCTCGTGACGGAAATGTGCGATCAGGCCCTGGATCGGCCAAGCCGCGGCGTCGCCGAGCGCGCAGATGGTGTGGCCTTCGACTTGCTTGGTGACTTCCAGGAGCATGTCGATCTCGCGCTTGTGGGCGCGGCCTTCGGCCATGCGGGTCAACACCCGCCACATCCATCCCGTTCCCTCACGGCAGGGCGTGCACTGGCCACAGCTCTCGTGCTTGTAGAAATAGGCGATGCGCGCGATCGCCTGGATCAGGTCGGTCGATTTGTCCATGACGATGACGGCGGCGGTTCCGAGGCCGGAACGCAGCTTGCCGAGGCTGTCGAAATCCATCGGCGTATCGATGATCTGTTCCGCCGGCACCATGCGAACCGAAGAGCCGCCGGGAATGACGGCTTTCAGATTGTCCCAGCCGCCGCGGATGCCGCCGCAATGGCGCTCGATCAGCTCGCGGAAGGAAATCCCCATGGCTTCTTCGACATTACAGGGACGCTCGACATGGCCGGAAATGCAGAACAGCTTTGTGCCGACATTGTTGGGCCGGCCGATCGCCGCAAACCACGCCGCTCCGCGCCTCAGGATGTCAGGCGCAACCGCGATCGACTCAACATTGTTGACGGTGGTCGGACAGCCAAACAGGCCGACATTGGCCGGAAACGGCGGCTTCAGCCGCGGCATGCCCTTCTTGCCCTCGAGGCTTTCCAGCAGCGCCGTCTCTTCACCGCAGATATAGGCACCTGCGCCATGCGTCACATAGAGGTCGAACGGCCAGCCGTTGACGTTGTCCTTGCCGATCAGCTTCGCCTCATAGGCCTGAGCGACGGCGGCTTCCAGATGCTCGCGTTCCCGGATGAATTCGCCACGGACATAGATGTAGCAGGCGTGCGCGCCCATCGCGAAGCTCGCGAGCAGGCAGCCCTCGACCAGGAGATGCGGATCGTGCCGCATGATCTCGCGGTCCTTGCAGGTGCCGGGCTCGGATTCATCGGCATTGACCACGAGATAGTTCGGCCTTCCGTCGGTCGATTCTTTCGGCATGAACGACCATTTCAAACCCGTCGGAAAGCCCGCCCCGCCCCGGCCGCGCAAGCCGGAGGCCTTCATCTCGCTGATGATCCAGTCGCGGCCCTTGTCGATGATCGCCTTGGTGCCGTCCCAGGCGCCACGCCGTCGCGCGCCTTCGAGGCCCCAATCCTGAAGGCCGTAGAGGTTCTTGAAGATGCGATCCTTGTCGTCGAGCATGACTTTCAAGCTTCTTTCGATCAGCGGCGGGATTGCATGGTGGCGAGGACGGCGGCGCAAGCGCCAAAGGCCAGCATCCACATGAGGCTTGTTTCGAGCGATGCGTTCAGGGCGTAACGCTGCAAGAGAAAAATGAATGCTGAAGCCGCCACGCTGTGCATGGCGATATGGCGCCAGTTCTTCATCGCACCGACACTCCCGGGTCCCGCCACGCTCCATGTAACCCGACGCTTCATGTGGTTTCCTTCAACGTGGTCGGCCCGGTGATGGGAGCGGAAAACTGGCGGCCGTTCTGCGGTCCCGGCTTGGGCGGATTGCCCGAGGCAAATCCGTCCAGCACCTTGCCGAAACCTTCCTTGGTCAGGTCTTCGTAAGTATCTTTCCAGATCAGCACCATCGGTGCGTTCACGCACGCACCGAGACACTCGACCTCCTCCCAACTGAAATTGCCGTCCTTGGAGAGATGGAAGGGATCGTGGTGGATGCGGCTCTGGCAAACTTCGATGATGTCGGCGGCGCCGCGCAACCGGCACGGCGTGGTGCCGCAGACCTGGACATGGGCCTTCTTGCCCACCGGCTGCAGCTGGAACATCGTGTAGAAGGTCGCCACTTCCAGCACGCGGATGTAGGGCATGTCGAGCAAATCGGCCACCGCCCGGATCGCCGCTTCCGACACCCAGCCGCCGTTTTGGTCCTGCGCCCGCCACAGGATCGCGATCACGGCCGAGGCCTGACGTCCCGGTGGGTATTTGGCGATCTGCTCCCTGGCAAAGGCCAGGTCCTTGTCCGAGAACGTGAAGCTCGCGGGCTGCAATTCCTTTGGTGCCAGGCGACGGACGGACATTCGCTCAGTCTCTCATTGCATGCGGCGAGCAGCGCTCGCATTCAGGGTACTGATCCGATCCTGCCAGAACGCGCTCGCGGTGCCGAATACGTTATAGCCGACGTGGGTGGAAACCTTGATGCGATCGAGGATCGACAGTTCGCGCACGGTTTCCAGCCGATTGCTGCGGGGATCGTAGACGATCAGCTGCAGCGGCGTCTGTTCAAGTATATAGCGCGATACGGTGTGATCGGGGTCGTTGCCATGTTCTTCACATATGATCACGCTATCGCTCTGCAACAGTCGCGTGCCGCCCTTGATGGCCTCGATCTCGACGCCTTCGACGTCGAGCTTGATCAAAAATTTTCCCTCAGCCGGTACCTTGCCGTCGTCGATCAGATTGTCCAGCGCGATGACCGGCACCTGCTCGCCGCCATCTGCGGGATGGCCGGTGATGCTGAACGCCTCATGCTTGGTGCCCGACAGCCGCGCGGTGCCGCGCACGGCTCCAATCGCGCATTTCATCGGCTCAAAGCGGTTGCCGTTGATCTTGGCGTTGTTGGCAAGCTTGGCAAAGTTCTGCGTCGATGGCTCGATCGCAACCGCCTTGTGCGAACCGAAGGGCGCGCTTGAAACCAGGACCGACCAGTAACCGTAATTGGCGCCGCAATCGAGCAAGGTATAGTCGACGTCGGCGGAATGGTGGAACAATATCTCGAGCTCGTCCTCATAATGATAGGAGCGGTTGAGCAGCTTGCTCCAGTAGCCGTCGCCATAAGGGAACTCGAACGTCGCGTCGGAATTGAGCTTGATGGCAATATTGCGCTGGGGCAGCGCCTTGCGCAACAAATTGGCGCAGCCGTTGTAACCGCGATGCGAGAAGTGCGACGAGATCTTCGAACCCGTCACCAGCGCCAGCGCAGCCGTCCGCTCCCACAGGTTGGCTCCTTCAAAAGCGCCCGACGCGCGGTCAAACTGGATCGGCGCTGGCGCCATCACCGGTCGACCTCTCCGAACACGATATCGAGCGAGCCCAGGATCGCGGAGACGTCGGCCAACAGATGGCCCCTGCAGATGAAGTCCATCGCCTGCAGATGCGCAAAACCGGGCGCGCGGATCTTGCACTTGTAGGGCTTGTTGCTGCCGTCGGCGACGAGATAGACACCGAACTCGCCCTTGGGCGCCTCGACCGCGGCATAGACCTCGCCGGCCGGCACGTGGAAGCCCTCGGTATAGAGCTTGAAGTGATGGATCAGCGCCTCCATCGAGCGCTTCATCTCAGCCCGGCGCGGCGGGAAAATCTTGTTGTCCAAGGTCGCAACCGGCCCCTGGGCGTCGGGCGCGCGCAGTTTCTCGATGCACTGTTTCATGATGCGCACGGACTGGCGCATCTCCTCCATGCGGATGCAGTAGCGGTCGTAGCAATCGCCGTTCTTGCCGATCGGAATGTCGAAATCCATCTCGGCATAGCATTCGTAGGGCTGCGCCTTGCGCAAGTCCCACGCAGCACCCGAGCCGCGCACCATCACTCCTGAAAATCCCCATTCCCAGGCCTGTCGGAGCGTCACCACGCCGATGTCGACATTGCGCTGCTTGAAGATGCGGTTGCCGGTGAGCAGCCGTTCCAGATCGGCAACGACACCCAGAAACGGCTCGCACCACGCCTCGATATCGTCGATCAGTTTCGGCGGCAGATCCTGATGCACGCCGCCGATGCGGAAATAGGCGGCATGCATGCGTGAGCCAGAGGCGCGCTCGTAAAACACCATGAGCTTTTCGCGCTCTTCGAATCCCCACAATGGCGGGGTCAGCGCGCCGACGTCCATCGCCTGCGTGGTGACGTTGAGCAGATGCGACAGGATGCGCCCGATCTCGCAATAGAGCACGCGGATCAACTGGCCGCGGCGCGGCACCTCGATGCCGAGCAGCTTTTCCGCCGCCAGGCAAAACGCGTGCTCTTGGTTCATCGGCGCGACGTAGTCGAGCCGATCAAAATATGGGATCGCCTGCAAATAGGTCTTCTGCTCGATCAGCTTTTCGGTGCCGCGATGCAAGAGGCCGATATGCGGATCGACGCGGGCGACCACTTCACCGTCGAGCTCCAGCACCAGACGCAGCACGCCGTGGGCCGCCGGATGCTGCGGCCCGAAATTGATGGTGAAGTTGCGGAGTGAGGCTTCGTTCATTGAGATTGCCAATCAACCCTAGGCGAATAGCGAATAGCGAATAGCGAATAGGAAGCGTGCTCAACCATCATTTTGTCTGCGCTGTATCGAGCGGATTAGTGACCGCAACATTCTGCCAAGTTCGTCGCATTGCTTCAGGACTGGCTCGGTTTCCTTTGCTAGAGCCAGTTCTGTTCGCAGTGCCAGCAATAGATGGGTTTCCAATTCCTTCAAAGAGCCCTGCGCCATCCGAAGAAATTGTACAAACGATCCGCTGTGTTCGCGACCGTGGCCTTCGGCGATATTTGCCGCAACAGACACGGCCGCTCGACGAATCTGACTCGTCATCCCATAAACCTCGTCCTTCGGAAAGCGGGTCGTTAAACGGTAGGCTCGTTCAGCGACCGTCATAGCTTCCTGCCAGACCTTCAGGTCACGGTATGAACTGATCTCTATCTCGTACCCTCCTGTTTCACTACTCGCTACTCGCTACTTTTCTTCTCGTCTCCCGGCAGAACCGGATAGTCGGCTCCCTCCCATGGAGACAGAAAATCGAATTTGCGGAATTCCTGGTTGAGACGGACGGGCTCGTAGAGCACGCGCTTCTCCTGGTCGTCGTAGCGGACTTCGACAAAGCCGGTCAGCGGGAAATCCTTGCGCAACGGGTGCCCTTCAAAGCCGTAATCGGTCAACAGCCGCCGCATGTCGGGATGGCCGGTGAAGATCACGCCATAGAGGTCGTAGGTCTCGCGTTCGAACCAGTCGGCGCCCGGAAACACGTCGATGATCGACGGTACCTGCGTGGTCTCGTCGGCTTCGGCGCGCAGGCGAATGCGCATGTTCAGCGTCGGCGACAACAGATGATAGACCACGTCAAAGCGCTTCTCGCGCCCGGGATAGTCGACCGCCGTGATGTCGGTCAGGTTGACGAAGCGGCAATTGGGATCGTCGCGCAAAAACTTGACGACATCGATAATCCTGGTGGGTTCGATGGTCACCGTGAGCTGATTGAAGGCGACCGAGTGGCCGGTGGCCGCGCCCTCAAGCGCGCTCACAATCGTCTGCCCCAGGGCGTCGAGCTTGCCGTCGTCCATGACGTAAAACCTTAGCGTTCGATGGTACCGGTGCGCCGGATCTTCTTCTGCAGCAGCATGATGCCGTAGAGCAGCGCTTCCGCCGTCGGCGGGCAGCCGGGCACATAGATGTCGATCGGCACGATGCGATCGCAGCCGCGCACGACCGAATAGGAATAGTGATAGTAGCCGCCGCCGTTGGCGCACGAACCCATCGAAATCACGTAGCGCGGCTCGGGCATCTGGTCGTAGACCTTGCGCAATGCCGGCGCCATCTTGTTGGTCAAGGTGCCTGCGACGATCATGACGTCGGACTGGCGCGGCGAAGCGCGCGGGGCGAAGCCGAAGCGCTCGACGTCGTAGCGCGGCATCGACACCTGCATCATCTCGACCGCGCAGCACGCCAGGCCGAAGGTCATCCACATCAGCGAGCCGGTCCGCGCCCAGGTGATCAAATCGTCGGCGGCGGCGACGAAAAAGCCCTTGTCGGAGAGCTCGTGACTGACCTCGAGGAAGTACGGGTCGTTAGCGCCAACGGGCTTGCCGGTCGCTGGGTCGAGAATACCGGTCGCGGTTGGCGCGAACATCGGCCCCGATGTCTTGGTTGCCGCGGTATAGCTCAATCCCATTCGAGCGCGCCTTTCTTCCATTCATAGGCAAAGCCGACAGTCAGGACAGCGAGGAACACCACCATCGACCAGAATCCGGTCGCCCCCAGTTTGCCGAACGCCACCGCCCACGGGAACAGGAACGCCACTTCGAGATCGAAGATGATGAAGAGGATAGCTACCAGATAGAAGCGGACGTCGAACTTCATGCGGGCGTCGTCGAAGGCGTTGAATCCGCATTCATAAGCCGAGAGCTTTTCCGGATCCGGCTGCTGGAACGCGACCAGGAACGGCGCGATCAGCAGCGCCAGGCCAATCACGCCGGCGACCGCAATAAATACCACCAATGGAAGATAATTCTGCAGGATGCCGGTCATCGGCGAAGGCCTTTTGCTGCGGCTTTCTAGGCGCCGCAGATTCGTTGATTTGGAATTGTTCTGAGGCTTAGCGCAGCGCACCAAAGCGCGCAAGACAAGGTATTTTGACGGCATCCGCTGCTTGGGAAAGCCCGAAAAGCCCGCGCTCACCCGGCATTCGCCGACGCCTCGAACGATGCATTCCATGCATCAGTTTGCGCCGAGCAGGCTGGCCCTGACGCGCCGGCAAAGACGCGCCGGCGGTCCGGGCCCCCGCCGCGACGGCATCGAGTTGATCGCTCAGCACGCGCCAGACCGGGACCGGACTTCACCTCAGGGCATCAGGCCATCATGTTGATGAACGGGCCGCGCCTGGCCGGCGCAAGCCAGCCGGTGAAGCCGGGTCGGAGGCCGGACGAAACCATTTTGGGGAACCGACGAAACCGCGCTGAAACAGAGCGGGCGTAAGCCTCCATGCAACGAAAGGCGTCTCGAGACGCCGGGAGGCTTCAGATGAACCACTCGATCCATTCGGCAGACCGAGCGACGCACCTCAAGATCGTGGCGGTGGCGCTGGTAGCCGGCATCGCGGTGGCAGCTTTCGGCATCGTCGCCCGCACCAATGTGGACTACAGTCAGACCGCCCAGGTCATCAAAGCCGGCAAACCCGTGGCGATCACGAGCTCGGGTACATCGGCGGTTCGCTAGTTCGACCACCAGCGATTTCATAAAAACGGCCGCCTTCGGGCGGCCTTTTTGTTGTCCAGCAATGGGGGTGGGATGACGCTAAGCCGTTGATTCAATGGCGCGAGAGACGGGACTCGAACCCGCGGCCTCCGCCGTGACAGGGCGGCGCTCTAACCAACTGAGCTACTCCCGCGGATGCCGTGATCTGACTGATCCGCATAGGATTGAGGGCATAAAGGCGCGCCCTCTCTTAGTCAAGGTTGTTGCGAATCCCCTTGTCAGACGGGCCTTTTTTTAATGCCGATGCAAATAATAGGCTGTTTATGGGCAAAACAACGTAGTCAGCTGGCCCCCGAATCGTTTAAGGCCTGGTATGTCTTAGGTTCCTAAGCCATAATCAACCAAGAGGAGGGCCAAGTATGGCGAAGAAAGCAACGACCCCAACCACTATCACGCTCAAGCATCTTGCGGCGGCAATTGCCGAGGACCAGGAGCTATCGAAGAAACAGGCCGAATCGATTCTGAACGACATGGTCAGCCGGATCACCAAGCACCTCAAGAAGGGCGAGCGCATCCGCATCGTCGGTCTTGGCATCCTGCAGGTACGCAAGCGGGCCGCCCGCATGGGCCGCAACCCCGCCACCGGCGAAGCGATCCACATCAAGGCCAGCAAGAAGGTCGCCTTCCGTGCAGCCAAGGAGCTGAAGGAAGCCGTCTGATTAGGGGCAGGTTTTCGGTTCGGATTTAGCGTCATTCCGGCTTGCTTCACGCGGCCCGGAATGGCGCTTTTCTGTTATAGAGCCTGGTCAGAGCAGTCCCTGTGTCGGATCAGATTTTTTGGCAGCCGCGGTCCTGATGGCGAGTAATCTACCAGCGTTCACGCACACCGTAACCGAGCGCTTTCTGCGCTATGCGGTCATCGACACCCAGTCGGACCCTGCATCGGCAACCTGCCCATCCACCGAAAAGCAAAAGGATTTGGGCCGCCTGCTCGTGCGCGAGCTAAAGGCCATCGGCCTTGCCGATGCCGACCTCGACGAATACGGCTACGTCTACGCAACAATACCGGCGAACACCAACAAGAACGTGCCGGTGATCTGCTTCTGCTCGCACATGGATACGTCGCCCGATTGTACCGGCAAGAACGTCAAGCCGCAGATCATCAAGGATTATCGTGGCGGCGACATCGTGCTGCCGGCTGATCCCACCCAGGTGATCCGCGCGGCAGAGCATCCGGCGCTGGCAGAGCAGATCGGCAACGACATCATCACGACCGACGGCACGACGCTGCTCGGGGCCGACAACAAGGCGGGGCTCGCCGAAATCATGGATGCCGCCCATTTCCTGATCAACCACCGGGAAGTCAAGCACGGCACAATCAAGATCCTGTTCACGCCGGACGAAGAGATCGGCCGCGGCGTCGACAAGGCCGACCTGAAAAGGCTCGGCGCCGATTTCGCCTACACGATCGACGGCGAAACCGCCGGGAATATCGAGGACGAGACCTTCTCCGCCGACGGCGCCACCATCACGATCGAGGGCGTCAGCACCCATCCGGGTTTTGCCAAGGGCAAGATGGAGCACGCGATCAAAATCGCCGCGGCCATCGTCGATCGCCTGCCAAAGGACACCTGCTCGCCCGAGACCACCGAGGGCAGGCAAGGCTTCCTGCATCCGGTCGGCATCATGGGCGGGCTGGAGCAGGCCACGCTCAGCTTCATCGTGCGCGATTTCACTGACGAGGGGTTGAAGGAAAAAGAGGCGCTGCTGGAAGGCATCGTCACAGCGGTGATGAAGAGCTACCCGCGCTCCACCTACCGGATGGAGATCAAGCAGCAATATCGCAACATGAAGCGGGTGATCGACCGCCACCCCGAAATCGTCGACTATGCGGTCGAGGCGATCCGCCGCGCCGGCCTGGAGCCGGTGAGGACCTCGATCCGCGGCGGCACAGACGGTTCGCGGCTGTCGTTCATGGGCCTGCCCTGCCCCAACATCTTCGCCGGCGAGCATGCTTTCCATTCACGGCTGGAATGGGTGAGTCGGCAGGATATGGAGAAGGCGGTTAAGACCATCGTCCACCTCGCAACGATCTGGGAAGAGCGGGCTTAACGACACCAGCAGCGCCTCAAGAGGCCCGCGCGGTCACGATCCAGATCGACGCCGGCAACCGCACCGACTGCCCGCGGACAAACGGCGTCAATGCTTCGCGGATCGAATTTTTGGCGGCGGCCCGAATGTCCTGTGGATGACCCTCCAGCGCGCGGCTGGAGGGCCCGATTTCGAGCGCGGTCTCGACCGCAGCCTCGAGCCCGCGTCCAATCGCAAGGTCGAGCACGAGATTGCAAGGCTCCATCGCAATTTGCTTGAAATCGGCCTCGCCCAGGATTCGGTGCACGCGCTCCTCGGAAGCAAATGCGAAGGGACCGGGATCTTCCGGTCCCAACTGCGGCAGCTTGGGGACGTGTTGGTAGACGGCCTGCAGCGGCGCCATCATCCACGGATTCTCGCGCGGCTCCCGCCAGCAGGCGAATACGAGCCGCCCCGACGGCAGCAACGCGCGATGTAGATTGGCGAAGGAGACGGCAGGCTTAGCGAAAAACATCACGCCAAACCGCGACGCCAACAGATCGAAGCTCGCGGGCTCGAACGGATAGACGGTCGCATCGGCAAGCACGAAATCGAGCGGCAAGCCCTGCGGCGCGACTTGCCGTGCGCGCGACAGCATCGGCACGGAGATGTCGATGCCGAACACAAAGCCAGATGGCGCGACCCGCTCCGCCAGCGCGATCGTGGTCGCACCGCAGCCACAGCCGACATCGAGGATTCGCTCGCCGGCTTTCGCGCCCGTGCGATCGATCAAAATCTGCGAAACCGGCGCCAGCAGCACGTCCTGCATTGGTTGCCGGTCGGTCCAGTGCTGACCGGCAACTCCGTTCCAGAATGCGATCTGATCGGCATTTCCTTCGTGGCCGGTGGGAATGTCTAGCTGGACCATCTCGGTGACACCCGCATAGGTAAGCCGTTCACCGGGCGCAAGGTAATTTTCTGTACCGGCCACACGCTGGCATCGGGCAAGAGTTGCATCTCAAACCGATGGAACAGCGTAGCCAGGATAATCGTAGCCTCCTGCAAAGCAAATGAAGAACCTATGCAAGTTCGCGGCCCTGTTCCGAAGGGCAAATACGCAAAGCGCGGGATATTGCCCTTCGAAGGTGGGAGGAAACGTGCCGGGTCGAAGACGTCGGGACGCTCCCAAAGCTTCCGATGCCGATGCAGCACATATGGAGCGACCACGATCAGCGATCTTGGCCTCACATGGAAAGCGCCCAGCGTGTCAGCACCTTCCGACATTCTGCTCAACGCTGCGATGGGAGGATAGAGGCGCAACGCTTCTTCGATCACCGCTCTCGTGACGACCAACCGTTCGGCCAGTCCGGGCTGCGCCTCCTTCAATTCGCGATCGGCCTCTTCCCGCACCCGGGCGCGCCAATCGGGCGACTGCGAAAGCAGGAACGCCGACCAGGCGAGTGTATTTGCCGTCGTCTCATGGCCGGCCGAAAGAAAGGTCAGAATGTTCGATCTCACTTCGGCAAAGTTCATCGGCCGTCCCGTTGCCGGGTCGAGCGCACGCAACAGCAGCGTCAACAGATCGGCCGGCTGGTCGGCGCCAGGCGACGTCTCGAGCCGCCGCCGCCGGGTCTCGATGACGGCGTCGATGACATTTTCGAAATAGGCCAGCGTTTGCTGCAGGCGCCTTCGGCCCGGCCGAGGCACGAAATCCGGCACGCCGAACAGATCCAGCGCACCGATGCGCCCGATTGTTCCGAAATAGGAGTTCATGGCGGCGCGAAATCCGTCGAGGTCGCCGCCGATGCCGTCGGAAAACAGGGTCAGCGCCAGCACGTTCAGTGTCAGCAACGTCATTTCAGCCGCGACATCCACCGTTGCGGGTGGTTCGAGTTTGCTCCACCGTTCCGTCAGCAAATCGGCGGCCGACAACATCGCGCTCGTAAACGAGGCGACGGTCCTGCGGGCAAACAACGGCGCCAACGTTCGCCGTTGCATCTCCCACCGGTCTCCCTCGACACTCAACAGGCCGTCCGCCAGTCCCGTCGCCAGGATGCGCCGCTGGATGGGGTCTTTACGGTAGTTCGCGGCGTTATCGACGAGCACATGCTTGATGGCGGCGGGATCGTGAACCAGGAATGCGTCGGCAAAAGGCAGCCTGACCCTCGCGATCGGTTCCTGAAAAAACTCGGCACTCCAGCATTCGAGAGGATTTCTCGCGAGCGTTGCCAGCAGTTCGAGCAGCCGCAGCCGCGTCCTCGGCGGGTTCGGCGCAGGAGGACAATATAGGCCTTCGACACCGGGTTCAGAACGCTGCAGCATCTCGTCAACAAAATTCAATGTCGAACAACGGCCACTGAAACGCAGCAATTTGGGCCCGGTTCCAATCCGGTCCAGCGTATGAAAGGGACGAGCGAGGCGGTGGGAGACGATTTGCGTCCGCTAGGTCAAGCGGGCGGCGAAAGCAGGACGCGGTCGAGTATTCCCGAGTGGCGGCAGTCAGTGCCAGGTCCAGCGCGCGGCCTGCTCGGTTTGGGCGGTTTGGGCGGGCATGTCGTTCAGACAGCGCCGCGCTGCGTCGATCTCCGCGTCGGTGGCACCATGGCCCCGCGCCCACGTCTCGGCGGCTGAAGCCGAATATCTGGCGACATAATAGCGAACGACAGTGCAGGATAACCGGTGAGCGATGCCCGAATGATTCCCTGCAAACGAGGCTGGCGTCAAAGACAACACGATCGCCAATGCCCCAATTCCCCGCACCAACATGACACGCCCCCAAATTTGGAAAATTTCTTGCAAATGTCACATGATCAGAATCGGCTAGCCGGAGCAAATTAAAAGCGAATCCGGCATTGCTGTTATCACCACTTAGCCGAGGCTCAGCCGTTTCAGATATCATCGATGGAATAAGCGAAATTCGCGCGTTCGCTGCGCGGTCGCCTTAAGACGATCGCCGTTCGCCGATGAAGTTTTTTGACATGTGATGCATTCCTGGCACAGAGGCAAAGGTCACCACAGCTCGGTGAAGCTCTCGCCGACGGCCAAGGTGACCGACCGTCGGAATCCAGATGCCCGGCGCCGGTCAAACAAAGGCGGAGCGCACGGCCGACGTCTTACCGTTGCGCCGCACCAGCTCAGGTTCCTCGCAAAATTTCAGAAATTATTTCGAGGCGCGCGAGAAAAGTTACCGCGCAATCCCGCCGCCGCGCGTTGTCCTGAGCAATGGCTATATACAGGCTGTTAGAAAACACTGCGTTCGGGCCGGAGGAAATTGAACGTCTAGTGACGGCTTACGAACAGACCTTACGGACGCTGCGTTTGAAAGATCGCAACGACCCCATCACGCAGCTTGTCGCCGGGAAGATCATTGCGGTTGGCCGGTTGGGGATTGAAGACCCGGCGGAGATTTCCAAGCTTGCCCTTAGAGAGCTGGGAAGTTGGGTCCCGTGACGGCGCGCGGACTAATCACCCTGATGACGCACGGCCGCCACATCCTTTCCAAGATCAGGTGCGGTAATCGCAAAGTCGAGGATCATTCAAAGGATGCGGACGTACCAATCATTGATGATCCGACAAAGCCCTCGGGGCCTTCTACGGCACCGGGGGCTTTTTTCGATCCTTGCAGGTAGGGCGAGCACTCAAACTCGAGATCGTCGGAATTGGCTCAACCCTTCAAGTCAAACTGACCTCGCAGCCTCTCGGCAATCGATAAGATCATCTCACAGCGATCCGCATCCTGCTCCAGACCTTCCCTCATGATCACGATCTTCCAAGAGTCTTCATGCGGTAGGACAGAGATAGCCAAGTCGGTAGGCGATTCACAAATATCCTCCATCTCCGTCCTGATCGCGGACTCCAGCTCTCCCCGTGTTTTTGCTTGCTTCTTCAACGTATCGGGCTTCAGTGTAAAAAAACAGGAGACCACCGCCTTTGGCTATCCCGCGCGAGCGCATGTCGAGCAGCGGGTGTGAACCTTTGGCTATCCGCGACGGGCGCCGTACTTCAAACGGCGGGCGGTGGCCTCTGAAAGCTAAATGTCTTGGTGAGATATCGTTCCACCGTGACAAGCACCGCCAATATTCATTGTACAGTCTGCGACAAGGGTCATATTTTCTGATTCCACTCTTGCGCCGCAAGTGAAACGGCACTGCTGATAAAGTCGCAAAACCCCTGAAAAATCAGCTTCCGCCCAAGGATTCTGGGGCCTTTTTTCGCGCCATGACCCCTCAACGAGCCGAACCTGTGGGGAGCAAAGTGGCAGCGCGCGTGACGAAGCCTTGCCCGCAAGAGTCGCAGCTCCAAAGGTACCGCACGTCACCGTCTGAATGGAAGACGGATGCCTCCGGCGCGACCATTAACTCGGAGCACAACGAGCACCGCGGCCTAGCTCGCGCCCGTGGCCATTGCGCCGCTCGTGATTCGATCTCAGCCTGATGCGCAAGCATGATGCCGGTCCCCAAACGATACCGATGCCCCTCATGTTCTCCGCAACAGATCTTTTTCCCAAGCCTAAATCGCGCGCAAGCCAGTCCTTTCTGAAAGTTTTCCCAGATATCCCCAGGTCCGATTTGCCGGTAGTCACCCGGATTGCGCCTGCGGTTCTCGCGAGCTTTACACAGATCGCAGTAGCGCACCTCGACCGGCAAACCGAGGAAACCCACGATGCCTGCAATAATTGATTTGTGGCTGATGCCAGCCCGTCTCTGGCTCGATCTCGTCGCCCCACTTAGGCCGGCTCCCGTCACTGCTGATTTTCTCCCGCTTGCCAAGGCGCGGTACATCCGGCGGAGGCGCAAGGTGCTAAGGTCGAAGCGCGGCGACTGACTCGACCTTCAAAACCGGTTTGCTGATTTCATTACGTAAAACCATCGCCATCGTCTCGGCGGCAGTCCTGCACACGGCCCCGCCTAGCTGGATGTGTCATAGCGGCTTTGATTTTCATGGGCTTACCTGCCTACGCCCAGAAACATGAATTGTGCTGGCACGGACGCATGCTCCGTACCATGAAGCCCTGCGGATCAGTCAGTTCTCCAGTGTAGCGCTGGCTGCGCCGCTGAGTGAAAAAACAGGGACCATTAAATGCAATGACAACCGCAGCAAAACTCCTTGCGCGAAAGCAGTTGCTGCTATCGATGCTCCGTTAAATTTGCTCGACGAAGCGGGACCGAAAACAGGATAACCCGATCCAAGACGCGCGACCGTGCCAAGGTCAACGAAGCGGCTCGTCAAGCCGAACAGAACCGGGAACCTTAAAGGCGAACCGGGCCGCCCGCGAGCCACTCCTCGCCTTGGAACCATTACGACCCTGGGAACCTTGGAAATAGTCGGGTGCGCTCGCCGACCGGGGCTAACCGACCCGGAGCGGTCCGGCTCGCGGCGGGAATATCAGATCACATCGGTTTGATCCGCGAGCAGGACGCGGAACATCTGTCAGTCCACGCGCTTGCTATCGATCACAAATCACAAGAAAGGGAGCGTCCCATGACGAAACTGAGTCTTGCGATCCTCGGCACCGCCGCCATCCTTACCTCCGCGCTAGCGGGTCCTGCGATGGCCAAGGGCACCATGGCCAAGGGTGCGATAGACAAACAGGCCAACTGCGTAGGCAGCAATTGCCAGATCAAGGGGCCTAAGACCCTCGCCAAAAGCCAGAGCCACATGCAACGTCACGTGGCCTATCGTGGCGAACGGTTTCGCAACGCCAACGCTGCTTTGACCAGGGAAGATCAGTATCGCAGGCCTGTGGGGCCGGTCGGCGCGGCGGGCGCCGTCGTCGGCGGCGCCGTCGCAACGGCAGGCGCGATAGCGACTGCCCCGTTCCGTGCCTTCGATAACAACAACTATTACGGGTACGGCTATGGCGGGCGCGATTGGAAGACCTACGCAGCTCACAACAACCTTGCCTGTACGCCTGGCACCACGTTCCGCGGCGCAGACGGCAAACAACACCTGTGCCAATAATCTTTTTTGACACTGAGCAGAAGAAAAGGTGGCTCTACGAGCCGCCTTTTCTGTCACGAAGCTCTATAGAAGCCACCTCGCACCCCTGCGCGGATCCTTTCATGGCTTCTGAACGATGATTTGCCGTTCGCTCAGCGAAGGCTGGTAGGCGGCGAGAGATTCGAACTCCCGACCCTCTCGGTGTAAACGATCCACGAAAAGCGCCGCATGAGCATTTTCAGTGCTTTGCGTGCCATCCCGACTCGCCACGTTCTATCTCGGTTCGCGGGTTTCGTGGGCGTTTCATGGGCGTTTCATGGGCGTGAGCCCGATCCGTTCTGTGACACGCGAGGAAGCCGCGCACCTGATCTGGACCGCATGGCGTGCCCGCAAGCGCAACCGTGGCGGCACTCTCGGCCCGTATATGAGCAAGCACCTGGCCCGGTTTATTTTGGTCGCTCTCTACACCGGCACCCGTGCGGGTGCGATCTGTGGCGCGGCATTGGTGCCGAGCATCGGACGCGGCTATGTGGACCTTGAGCGCGGCGCGTTCCACCGCAAGGCGGTTGGCGCCCGCACTACGAATAAGAGGCAGCCGACTGCCGATCTTCCCCCTCGCCTGCTCGCCCATATGCGCCGTTGGAACCGGCGCGGTATCTCAAAACATTCGGTGATCGAATGGCAGGGCGAGCCGGTTCTCCGCGTCACCAAGACCTTTGAGACCATCCGCGATCTGGCCGGGCTTTCGGATGTCAGCCCGCACACGCTGCGGCACACTTCGATCTCTTGGTATCTCCGCGCTGGTGTCGCGATTAGCGACGTGTCGGATTACTGCGGCGTCTCCGAAACAATCATCCGGCGGCATTACAAGCACCACCTGCCCGGCACCTATGAAAGGGTATTCGAGGCGGCGCCACGGTTCGGAAAGGTCGGCAAGGCCGGGACGAAGGCCGCCAACTGAGGCGATCTATTTGATAGGCAACCGGTCGTCGCTGTGGAGCCAGCATTCGTCCGCTTGGAAGCAAGAGACGTTTGTGAAGCGGTTTACATGGGTTCCGGGAAGCAGCCCGGGTTGGTAACGAAACATCCACGCCCCAACTAGCGTGGCAAATACGACAGCCCCCGCCAAGATTATTCTGCTGTCCATCCTTGCCCCCAAAGCGTGGGACGCGCAGTATCCGCATCGTCCAAGCCTGTTTAAATACCAGGAGGAAACCATGCAAGCGAACGAGGTAGTTTCGGGCGCGCTCATTCTAGCGTTGGTGACCTTTTCAGGCACCGCCGTCGCGGCTGACATCGTCAACAAGCCGCTCGCGGCTTGCCCGGCCGAAAAGAAGCCTATTGGTGATGTGAACTCGTGCGGAAAGAAGTGGAAAATCCGATCAGGTCAGGCCCAGGTCATGGCAGACGGAATTATGAATGTTCAAGTTGGCGGGCTCGTTCTCGACGATACCTCGGTCGGAGACGCCAATGGAACCGCCGACGGCGTCGATGCAGTCGCCGTCGCAGTTCTGTGCGGTGGTAAGGTGGCTGCTCAGACCGATCCCGTCGCTCTGACAAAGCAGGGAGATGCGAAGATTACGGGCACGATCTCGGTACCGCAGGGTTGTGCATCGCCGGTCGTTGTCGTGCGTGAGAGATACGAAGGCAAGATCGGCGGTTGGCTCGCTAGTACGGGGCAGTAGTCAGAGCACGTCCATAGGGATGGGCGCAGGCCCAGTCTAGAGGCTCGGGGCCGATGGCATCTCCGACTTCAACGCCCTGCATTCCGGCAACACGA
>VAZG01000395.1 GCA_005885285.1 Alphaproteobacteria bacterium
TCGACGACGACACGTTTACCGGGTTCGAGAATGCCCTGGCCATGAAGCGAATTAACCCGGATCGTCTGGCAACCCAGGATCTTCGCAAACGCACCGCCAGGGATGAGGCTGACTTCGTGCCGGTCGGCGAAGATAACGCCTGGATCAGGATGGATTTCGCCATTCGCCAGCCGCGGCATCCGATGGTTCATGCGGCCGGGCAGTTCGCGAATCTCCGGATGCAGCGAGCCGCCGAAGGCGACATTCATCTCCTGGAGACCGCGGCAGATGCCGAACAGCGGCACGCCGCGGGCAACGCAGGCCTCCGCTACCGCCAGCGCGACCTCGTCGCGATGGAGATCGTAGGGTTCGTGCTTGATATCGGGTTCGGTGTTGAAGCGCGTGGGATGGACATTGGCCCTCGCCCCCGTCAGCACGATGCCATCGACCGCATCCAGGAGCGCGCCGACATCGGTAATCTCGGGCGAACCCGCAAACATCAATGGCAGAGCACCTGCGACTTCGGCCAACGCACGGAGATTGCGTTCACCGACCATCTGCGTCGCGAAACGATTTTCGAAGCGATGGGCGTTGCCGATCACGCCGACCACGGGCCGTTTCATTATTTATGTCTCGCGCAAGAACGATCTTCTATATTGGGTACGGTTCCGAGCTGATCATGCCTGTGAGTTGGGGCGGGATCAACATGTTATACTCGCGCATGGCGCCTCGCAGTTCTGCAAGAACCTCGGCCTAGCTAGAGGGTGACGAGTTTAGGTTGAAGCGCAGCCGACCACTTCCCCCCCTCGCCCCGCTCTTGTCCGCCGAGGCCCGCCCGCCTTCGGGCGAAGGCGGATGCGGGGAGAGGTGACTAGACAGCGCGCAGCGCGCATCAGCCGGTTGGTGCGGCGGCGGCTTCGCAAGGACGTGGATGGCCGGGGCAAGCCCGACCACGACGAAAGGTGAGACATCTTTGGACAGTTGGAAAGTCTTAAAAATACTGCCTGCCTTTTCGGTCAGGCGCTCAGGGTGAGCGCGCGGCAACGCTGGTTCAGATTCTTGACCGATGGCGCGTCTGTCCAAACTCCCCGTCGTGTCTGTCCGAGCCTCTCATCCAAGGCGCGGCTAAAAGGCGACCCTCGGGTGATCGTCCCGTGCGCTCGCCTGTCACGCCGGCCGAACGTGGAGTGCCTCTGTCATCGCAGGTATTTGGCAAGTATTTGGTAGGTATTTATCGTGATGATCATTTTAGTTCTTTTGCTCGCAAGCGCCTCGGTTGGACTTGCGATCGGTGCCGTGTTCTTCCACGTTCTGGCAATCGTGCTCGCCTCGCCGTTGGTGGCGTTCCTCTCGGCGGCTGTTCTTCTTCACTATGGTTTCGGATTAGGAGGTGTTGCGTTGATAACAGCAGGATCCCTTACAGCTCTCCAAAGCTTTTACTTGCTGGGCGCAGCCATGAGGCATCTGACGAACGACGATGAACAGGATCGATGGGGAGCGAGTTTCGAGCACTCTCGGACACAGCAGCGGTACGGCCGCGATCACGCTACGATTGAAGATGCCTCTGCGCTGACGATCAAAGTCATCCCGCTCGCCGGAGCGCAGAATCGAAGCCGGGCTCGAGATTCCTGAGTTGAGTCGAGTGGGCTCTGATCACCTCGCCCCGCATCCGCCTTCGCCCGAAGGCGGGCTGCGGCGGACAAGAGCGCGGAGCGAGGGAGAAGTGGTCGGAGCAGCTTCAACCTAATCTCATCATGCTCTAGCGCCGCAAGCCTCGCCTCGAGATGCGCGCTGATCGCAGCCGGGTGGCCCTATCGCGTCGTCGATCTCAAGCGCGCGCTCCAATCGAGCCAGGCCTATTTCAGCTCGCCGCTGATCAACCCGCTGGCGCGGCGCTGTGCCGAGCGTGCGCTGGCGCGGGCTCTTTCGCGGGCTTGATCCCGGCCGCATTTGACGAAAGAGTGCTACCAAACCGGCGTGAGAAGGAATCACCGTGGCTGTTTCGACCGACGATCGCCTTGCGGCCCGCAGCGATCTGGCATGGGCGATAGCGGTCGGCGGCATCGTTATCGCGCTGTTTGTGGCATTGTTGTTGTTCGCCTGGCATTATGCAGCCACACTGTTCCTGATCTTCGCGGGAATGCTGCTCGGCGTCGGGTTGAACGCCATGACCAATCTCCTTGGCCGCGTGGTTCACTTGCCGCATGCGCTGCGGTTGACGATCGTCTGCCTCTCGCTGGCGGCGATGTTGTCGGGCGTCGTTTTCCTGGGCGGTACCACGATCGCGCAGCAGGCGGCGGTGCTAAGCGATACCATCAAGTCCCAGATCGTCAACGTAAAGGCCTTCCTCGAAAAGAACGGGATCGACACGAGCTATTTCGAGATCGGCAGCCAAACGGCCACGTCGCCCGATTCCTCGTCGACACCAGCGACTCCCGGCGCGGCGGCGGCGCGCAATCTGCCAAGTGCGGGCGCGATCGCCTCCAGCGGCGGCGCGATCGTCAGCCAAACCCTCAAATTGCTGTTGGGTACCGTGAGCGCGGTCGGAAACTTCTTCATTGTGCTGTTTCTCGGGCTGACATTTGCGGCCCAGCCAAGCGTCTACCGAAGCGGGCTTCTGTTCATGATGCCGGCAAAGCATCGTACGCGCGCCACTGTCATTGTCGATCGCATCGGCGAGACGCTGGAGCGCTGGCTGATAGCGCAGATCCTCACCATGGCCGTGGTGTTCCTGGTGACCTGGATCGGGCTTGAGATGATCGGCATCCAGAGCTCGTTTATCTTAGGCATACAGGCCGGGCTGCTCGCCTTCATTCCGACCGTTGGCGCGATCCTCGCCGGATTGATCGTGGTGCTCGCAAGCCTCGCCTCCGGATGGGTTGCCGCGCTCAGCGCCTTCATCCTGTTCCTCGGTGTGCACGCGCTCGAAAGCTACGTGTTGACCCCGATCATCCAGCGTCACGCGCTCGACATCCCGCCGGCCACGCTGTTTGCATTCCAGATCCTGCTAGGCATCGTGTTCGGAATCTGGGGCCTCGCGCTGGCATTGCCGCTGATGGCGATCGCGAAAGTCATGATCGACTATATCAAGGCCGATGGGCCATCGGCCCAGGCCGCGGCGGGGTGAAGACCAAGCATCGCGGTTCAGCCCGCCGAATTCAGCACCGTCTGAGTGTGCTCGACCTCGGGCGGTGCGGCAAAATATTGCCCGACCAGACCGCGCCATTCGGCAAAATTCTCCGAGCCGCGAAACTCGACGGTATGGCTTTCCAGCGTCCGCCACTTGACCATCAGACGATAACGCTGCGGCTTCTCGATCGAGCGGTGCAGCTCAAGTCCATGAAAGCCGTTGGAGCGGCCGAAGGCAGCGCGCGCCTTGGCGACGGCGGCTTCAAAATCCTTCTCAGAGCCGGGCTTGATTTCGATTTGTGCGATTTCGGTGATCATGGTGTCACGGCCTTTCGGTTAGGGTCCCGCGTATCTAGCGCAGCCGTCGACAAAGAAAAAGCGCCGTTCGGCGCTTTCATCGTTCCACGTTGTCCGAGAATTCAGTTGAGGAGCAGCACGGTGCCGACGACCATCAGTCCGCAGCCTATCAACATCAGCATCGGCCAGCGGCTGCCCGGACGGCCGTAGCGGCCCTGCGCGCGCCGTTCCGAGATCAGCGCGGTCTCGTATTCGTCGGAAGTCGAAAACATGCAGGCAAACCCGCCGCGTGCCGAGACGGCAGCCGCTTCGAGCGACATCAGAGCGGCCTGCGCATTTCGTCTGCGGATCGGGTCCATGAAAAACATGATACGGATCGAATGGTAAAGGCGAGGTTACGGCCGCTCATTGCCGTTAGGCGACCGCCGGCTCCGCCCGAGCGGGCAGCGAAAGGCCTGCGGTCTTGCGCCGCCAGTTTTCCAGCGACAGCGGTAACTCCTCGGCCGCCTCGACGCGGTTGCGGCCGCTGCGCTTGGCCTGGTAGAGCGCGGTGTCGGCCGCCGCCAGCAGCACCTCAAGCTCCGTGCCGGCAGGCCCGCCGGCGACGCCGATGCTGACCGTGGTATCGACCGGGCCGTCCTCGACTACGATTCCGGAATTCGCAAACGCCTCGCGCACGCGCTCGGCGGCAACGACACCTTCTTCCAGCGGACAGGGCAGCAATGCCGCGAATTCCTCGCCGCCTATACGCCCCGACAGGTCTGAGATCCGCAGCGTATTGACCACGACGGTGGCGAACAGTTTCAAGATCTCGTCGCCGGCGGGATGGCCGAAGCGATCATTGATCGACTTGAAGTGGTCGATGTCGAAGATCATCGCCGTCATCGGCCGGCCGGCATTGGCCTCGCGCTCGATCAGCCGCGACGATATCTCGGAGAATCCGCGGCGGTTGAACATGCCGGTCAGTGGATCCATCGAAGCGGCGTTCTTGTGCGCGATCACCGCGCGCTCAGAGACCATCATGAAGATGACGAATACAGTGCCGACCGCATAAAGCACGAGCTCGACGGAGAATCCGGTTACCCAGATGCTGCCGGCGAACCTGACGTCGTGGGGATGTAGCAGGTTGCCAAGCAGGATCGGCAGCATCAGCACGAAACCGTGCATGACCGGCACCATCATGGTCGGCCAGCGCCTTTGCAACGCGCGGCGACGCTCGGTCCACAATTCGGTGGCGGTCAGCGCCGCATAGACAGCAACAATTCCGGCACCGATCGTCATGCGCATCATCGAGGCCGCCGGCGGCAACGTCATGACGACGGCGATCCAGGCTACCGCTCCCAGCACCAGTCCCGGCAGATTGGGCTTGCGGCCATGGAATACGCGCGAAGCGTTCCAGACCATGCCGCAGGCGACAAAACCAACGGCGTTCAGCGCCAGCGAAACCACCTCTCCAAGCATGTTGCTCGCAAGTGACCAGAGCGCGACCGAGGCGGCGCCGAGCAGATACGCGGTTCCCCACCATTTCAACGCCGGGATATTCTCGTTCTTGCCGAAAACGAGCAGCATGACTCCCAGCATTGCCGCGATCATTGTGGCAATGAAGTAAAGCGTGGAGGTATCGAGCGACATAGGGCACCAGGCGATTGTGACGCGAGCTGATCCGGTGCGGCCAAAAAAGGAACGTGCCGCATTTTTCACAGTACGACCGCCGTGTTGGAAATCCGTTTGCGATCACGCGCAAGTTTTCGGGAAAAACTTCATTAATTCTTCGGTAAGACGCGCGCAGAAAAAAGGGCGCAGATCATGCGCCCTTTGGTTTGCGAATGCCGCGTTCGCGGCAATTTTAGCGAAGCAATTAACGCTTGGAGAACTGGAACGACTTGCGCGCTTTCGCCCGGCCGTACTTCTTGCGCTCGACGGTGCGGGAGTCGCGCGTCAGGAAACCGCCCTTCTTCAGGACGGTACGCAGGTCGGGCTCGAAATTCGTCAGCGCCTTCGACAGGCCGTGACGGACTGCGCCAGCCTGCCCCGACAGGCCGCCACCGGCGACGGTGCAGATCACGTCATACTGGCCGGCGCGGGCAGCAGCGACCAGAGGCTGCTGGATCATCATTCGCAGCACCGGGCGCGCAAAGTAGACTTCGACTTCGCGGGTGTTGACCACGATCTTGCCGGCGCCGGGCTTGATCCAGACCCGGGCGACCGCGTCCTTGCGCTTGCCGGTGGCATAGGCGCGGCCCTGCTTGTCGACCTTCTTGATATATTTCGGCGCTTCGGGCGCCGCCGGCTTGAGCTGCGACAGTTGATCGAGAGATTGCATGGTGTCGGCCATATTATGCGGCCCTCATGTTCTTGCGGTTCATCTTGGCGACGTCGACTTTTTCGGGGCTCTGGGCCTCATGCGGATGCTCAGGCCCGGGATAGACGCGCAAGTTGCCGAGTTGCACGCGGCCGAGCGGTCCACGCGGGATCATGCGCTCGATGGCCTTCTCGACCACGCGCTCCGGGAAACGGCCCTCGAGGATCTGCTTCGCCGTACGCTCCTTGACGTGACCGACGAAGCCGGTGTGCTTGTAATAGACCTTCTGGTCGCGCTTGCGGCCGGTCAGCACCGCATGTGCCGCATTGATGATGATGACATTGTCGCCGCAGTCGACATGGGGCGTGTAGGTGGGCAAGTGCTTGCCGCGCAGCCGCATGGCGACGAGCGTTGCGAGCCGGCCGACCACCAGACCTTTGGCGTCGATCAGCACCCACTTCTTCGTCACCTCGGCAGGCTTTGCCGAAAACGTTTTCATCTGAGGTAATCCGTGCAAGGGGAAACACCCGGACGCTAAGGGCGCCCGACTGCGCGGATTTCTAGATAAGACCGTTGCGCGCGTCAATGCATCGCAAAGATATTTATATGCGTTAAATCAATGATTTACAATTATGGTGCGATGTTACCACGCCAAACGCTAAGTATTTGGAACGGAATAAGTCGATGTCACATGGGCGATCGGATCGAGGGATTCTTCGGAAAACAGCAGCACTTCGCCAACTGCGAGACGCTTTCCGAGCTTAAGCAGCTTGGCTTCCGCAAGCAGATCACGATTCGCTGGCGCCTTCCTCAGAAAATTGATGCAGAGGTTGGTTGTCACCGCGAGCCCTACCGGGCCGATCGCTGACAGCAGCACGATGTACATCGCAGCGTCAGCCAACGTCATCAGTGCCGGTCCTGAAATGGTTCCGCCGGGACGCAGCATGGTCTCGTCAAATCCCTGTCTTATCCGGCACGTTCGACCGTCAGCATGCTCGATCGTGAACGACTCATATCTAAACATCAGCGGAAGTTCGGCGCGCAGGAAAGCGCCGAGTTCAGCTATGGTCATTCGAGATGCGTTCATTGCACGTTATCGAATTATCCAGCGGATAGGCCGCCAAGTAACGCCCTGACGGCGAGAGGACACTTAGCCTGCCGTCAACTCCACCATCCGGTCAAATCACCGATGTTTCTGGCCAGGAATTTCGATGCACTATCGAATCTTCCCGAAATCACCGTGCCGCCCAAGCCCATCGCTGAAGCGCCCTGCCCCCGCCACGCCGTCCGCGATCAGTGCCTCCCGCCCGTTGTACCATTCCTGAATCAGAGCCTCGCGGACGCTAAGGCCATGGCTCTTGATGGCAGACCGTCGGTCGGCGCGAACGCAGACCTGGGGAAAGCGCGCAATCTCTTGCGCGAGAGCTTCTGCTTTCGCGCGAGCTCCTCCCTTCGGGGTCAGGTATTCGCACAAGCCGATCGACATGCACTCCTCGGCCGGCACTTTGCGTCCCGTCAGGATAATCTCGAGTGCGCGGCCCTGCCCGACAATGCGCGGCAACCGCACCGTGCCTCCATCGATCAGCGGCACGCCCCATCGACGGCAATAAACGCCAAAATAAGACTCTTCGGCCATCACCCGAAAATCGCACCACAATCCCAGCTCCATGCCGCCGGCGACCGCCGGACCTTCAATCGCCGCGATGACTGGTTTGTCCAATTCCAGACGAGAAGGTCCCAGCGGACCGCGTGGAATTTCGCTCCCGTTGCCGCGCGGCCGGGCCGTTGAAATATCGAGCTCGCCTAGCGGATAGTCCACATTGATCGTGCTGACATATTTGAGGTCCCAGCCGGAACAGAACGCGCCGCCGGCGCCGTAGAACACCGCAGCCGCAGCTTCCCCGTTGGCATCGAATTCGAGAAAGGCGTCGGTGAGGGCATCCGCGCTTTTGGGATCCATGGCGTTACGGGCCTCGGGCCGATCGTGGATGATGGTCCAGACCGGGCCGTCCTTCTCGATCCTCACTGTCATCGGAGCCTCCTGATGTTGACGATCTGTTGTTGATGATCCGTATTTTTAACGGGCGCGCTATAAATTCTAACGCTGTTAAATAAACCGTCAAGTGTGCTAATAAAATGCCCATGGAACAAGAACAGAGAATCGGCCGGCAGAAGGCGGTGAGTGAGCTGAAGCGCAGCCTAATCATGGACGCCGCTCGCAAGGTGTTCGAGGCTGAGGGGCTGGAGGGCGCTTCATTGCGGGCGATCGCGACAGCGGCCGGCTACACGCCCGCAGCGCTCTACTTTCACTTCGAGTCCAAGGAAGCGATATACGCGGAGGTTCTTCGGGAATCGCTGGCCGATCTGGCAAAGGCCGTCGCTCGTGCCATCACGCGCGCCAAGACGCCGGCGGACCAGCTCCGGGCCGCCGCTATGGCATTCTTCCGGTATTACGCCGACAATCCCAAAGACCTCGATCTCGGCTTCTATCTGTTTCGCGGCGGCATGAAGCCGCACGGCCTCGGTAAGGAACGCGATGAAGTCCTCAATACGGCCCTTGAATTGGCTATGCATCCGATCGCCGATGCCGCCCAAGCCCTCGGTGCCCGCCATGAGGAAGCAAGGTTATTAATGGCGGACATCTTCGCGCATGCGGCGGGGCTGCTGCTTCTGGCCCATACCGGCCGTATCCGCATGTTTGGTGCATCGGCGCCCCACCTCATGGAGCGATTTGTCGATAGTGCGACCTTGGCGCTGACCGAAAAGAAAAAGAGGTAATGGATCGCGCCTACGCGCCGGAGCCCTTTCCGTGACGCGCGAAGCCGGACTTGCAAACCCGGACTTGCAAACCGTGTCCCGGGCCTCATTTTGGTGGGCATGAGACGATTGGCGCCCAGTGGACGATTGCATACATTAGCCGTGTGACCGGCCAGCTATTGGAACTTCGGATGAGAAACCAGACCGCACGCGCCGCGACCCCGCCATCGCCGATCCTCCTGCGCGAGACGCTCGGCAGCGTCGCCGTGCTCACCCTCAATCGGCCGGCCGCCCGCAATAGCCTGTCGGAAGCAATGATCGCCGGACTGCATGCGGCGTTAAACGATATCGCCGACGACAAGAATATTCGCGCGCTCGTGATTGCGGCCAACGGCCCGGCCTTCTCCGCCGGCCATGACATGAAGGAACTGACCGCCCGCCGCAGCGATGCCGACCGCGGGCGCGCCTACTTTGCGCAAGTCATGAACGCGTGCAGCGCCATGATGCAGGCGATCGTGCATCTGCCGAAGCCGGTGGTCGCCGCGGTGCAGGGGATTGCGACCGCCGCCGGTTGCCAATTGGTGGCAAGCTGCGACCTTGCGGTCGCATCTGAGGCCGCGAGCTTTGCGACGCCCGGCGTCGACATCGGACTGTTCTGCTCGACGCCGATGGTGGCACTGTCGCGCAACGTGCCGCGCAAGCGGGCGATGGAAATGCTGCTGACCGGCGAGCCGATCCCGGCCGCCACCGCGCGCGATATCGGCCTCGTCAACCATGTTGTTCCCGCGGGCAGCGAACGCGCCGCCGCGATCGCGCTCGCACAAAAGGTCGCGCTGAAATCCGCCTACACCGTAAAACTCGGCAAGACCGCATTCTACCGGCAGGTTGAGATGAGCCTTGCAGACGCCTATCGCTATGCGTCAGAAGTGATGACCGAGAACATGCTGGCGCGTGACGCCGAGGAAGGAATCGGTGCCTTCATCGAAAAGCGCGAGCCGAAGTGGCAGGATAAATAATCTCATCCTTCGGGCGCGGCCGTTTTTGGCCGCGTCTCGAAGGATGGGGTCTCATGGTTCGAGACGCGCGAAGACGCGCTCCTTACCATGAGGAGCGGGATCTATTGAAAAATGAATCACGACGCCTACCCCGACAATTACATCCGCGGCATTCTCAATGGCGTGAAGTCGATCGCGATGGTCGGTGCCTCGCCGGTCAATGTGCGGCCGAGCTATTTCGCGTTCAAATATCTGGCGCAGCGCGGCTATGACATGATCCCGGTCAACCCCGGCCATGTCGGAAAGCTCCTGCTCGGGAAGCCCTTCGTGGCGTCGCTGCTCGATATCGACCGGCCCATCGACATGGTTGAAATCTTCCGCAATTCCAGCCACATCATGCCGGTGGTCGATGAAGCACTGAGACTGAGCCTGCTGCCGAAAGTGATCTGGATGCAGCTCGGCGCGCGCGACGACGCCGCCGCCGCAAAGGCGGAGGCCGCCGGGCTGAAAGTCGTGATGAACCGCTGCCCGAAAATCGAATACGGCCGGTTGTCGTCGGAGATTTCATGGATGGGCGTCAACTCACGTACGCTCAGCTCCAAGCGCGCACCGCTACCGACGCAGGGCATGCGGCTGTCGCTGGACCGCACCAGCGTCGGCGGCGGCGAGACTGCGGCATCCGACCGCGCCGCCAAGAACAAGAGCGAGCTTTCCTGACGCACTTGCGAAACGACTGTGCTGCCGAGACGGCGCAGCAAGCATAGCTTTTTCAAACAACCCCGACGCCTTCGGGCGCCTTGACGGCACCCGCGGCGACCGCGATTGTCCCTCATTCGGGCAATCCTGCTCCGCCTCGAATACATACCCGTGCCGTCCCCTATCTCGCGCGATGCGGCCGCATGACTGCTGCCGGCGCGGATGACACGCTCGCAAAAGGAAAAAGAATGACCGACCGCCTTCCGGGATTTTCCACCCTCGCCGTCCATGCCGGTGCGCAGCCCGATCCCACCACTGGGGCGCGGGTGACGCCGATCTATCAGACCACGTCATTCGTGTTCAACGATGCCGATCATGCCGCTTCGCTGTTCGGCCTGCAGGCGTTCGGCAATATTTATACAAGGATTGGAAATCCGACCAACGCGGTATTGGAGGAACGCGTCGCCGCGCTCGAAGGTGGCACCGCGGGGCTTGCGGTCGCATCCGGTCATGCCGCGCAGGTCGTGGTGTTGCAGCAATTGTTGAGGCCGGGCGACGAGTTCATCGCCGCGCGCAAGCTCTATGGCGGATCGATCAACCAGTTCACCCATGCGTTCAAGAGCTTTGGCTGGAACGTGGTGTGGGCTGACCCCGACGACATCGGCAGCTTCGAGCGCGCGGTCACGCCGCACACCAAGGCGATCTTCATCGAATCGATCGCCAATCCCGGCGGCAGCATCACCGATATCGAGGCGATCTCGGCGGTGGCGCGCAAGGCCGCCGTGCCCTTGATCGTCGACAACACGCTGGCGACGCCCTATCTGATCCGCCCGATCGATCACGGCGCCGATATCGTCGTGCATTCGCTAACGAAGTTTCTCGCCGGTCACGGCAATTCGATCGGCGGCATCATCGTCGATGCCGGCACCTTCGACTGGTCGAGGGACAACAAATATCCGATGCTGAGCGAGCCGCGGCCCGAATATCACGGCATCAAGCTTCATGAGACCTTCGGCAATTTCGCTTTTGCGATCGCCTGCCGCGTGCTGGGCCTGCGCGATCTCGGCCCGGCGCTGTCGCCGTTCAATGCCTTCTTGATCCTGACCGGCATCGAAACTCTGCCGCTACGCATGCAAAAGCATTGCGAGAATGCCAAGGCGATCGCGGAATATCTCTCCGGTCATTCCGCGGTGGCATCGGTGAGCTATGCCGGGCTCCCCAGCGACAAATACAACAACCTGGCGCGCAAATATTCGCCAAAGGGCGCGGGTGCGGTGTTCACCTTCAGCCTCAGGGGCGGATATGACGCCGGCGTCAATCTGGTGTCGAATCTGAAGCTGTTCTCGCATCTCGCCAATGTCGGCGATACTCGCTCGCTGGTGATTCACCCGGCGTCGACCACGCACAGCCAGCTCGATGATGCCGCGAAGGTCAAGTCGGGCGCAGCACCCGACGTGGTGCGGCTGTCGATCGGCATCGAGGACAAGGAAGACCTGGTCGCGGATCTCGAGCAGGCGCTGAGCGCCTAAATTATTCAGAGTTAACTTATCGTTTATCATGCTTCTGGATGATGTTGGCGCCGACGAAGTGAGCACCTTGTGCCTCGCGTCCGACGGAAAGTGTCCCCGAGAGGCTGGATAATTCGAAAATGCCGATGTTGCGCGTCGCAGCGCTCGCTCTTTGCACGATCGCATCGGCAAGTGCCGCATGCGGTGCCGACCTTCCATCCTATGCCCGGCGCCATGCGCCACCACCACCCGCCTACGTCGGGCGCGATCCGGATTTGCTGATTACGCCGGCGGACGGGCCCGGTGGCTATCTCCAGAATTTGCCGGGCACACCGATACTGCCGGGCTCCTCGACGATCCCCGGCTATTATGGGCGCGCGTTTTCCTACGACTACCAGGGCCCCTATTACGGTGGGCCCCACGTCGGCTATTGGTGGCGCCTGCCCTACGCCTGCGGCGTTTACGGCTATTGCTGAGCGGTTGTACTAACCGAGCTGACCGACCGGTGCGGCGACTTGTCGCCGCGCCGATTCCGGCCGCCGCGCCGCCAGCCGCTCGGCTTGCAATATCGCCAGCGTCAGCACGGCGATCGCTGCGGCCTGATGCGCCAACGCCAACGCAATCGGCACCTGATTGAGCAGCGTCAGGATGCCGAGCGTCGCCTGCACGGTGATGGCCGCGAGCAGCCATAGCGCGCCGCTGATCGCGGCCATCCCCGCCCGTGATCGGACGGCGTCGAACGCGTGGAGCGCCGCCAGCACAAACAGCGCGTAGGCGGTCATGCGATGCTCGAACTGCACGGTCAAGGCATTGTCGAACAGGTTGCGCCACCACGGCGTTTCGAACCATAGCCGCGCCGCCGCGGGAACGAGCGAACCATCGATATCGGGCCAGGTATTGTAGACGAGGCCTGCGCGCAGGCCCGCGACCAGCGCGCCCAGATAAAGCTGCACGAAGGTGAGCACCACGAGCGCGACGCTGGCTATCTTCAGGCGCGCCGGGCCCGCAATCGACACCCCCTCGGCCAGCCGGCGCAAGGTCCAGACCACGGCCGCAAAGATCAGCAGCGCCAGCACCAGATGCGTGGCGAGGCGATATTGCGAGACTTCCACGCGTTCGGAAAGCCCTGAGGCCACCATCCACCAGCCCACCGCACCCTGCAGCGCGCCAAGCGCGAAGATCAGCCACAACCGCCGCTTCAACTCCGCGCTCAAGCCGCCGCGCCACAGGAACCAGAGGAACGGGATCAGGTAGACGGCACCGATCGCGCGCCCGAGCAGTCGATGGCTCCATTCCCACCAGAAGATCGTCTTGAATGCGGCGAGGGTCATGCCGGCGTTGAGCGCGTGATATTGCGGGATGGTCTTGTAGGCATCGAACGCCTGCGTCCATTGCGCCTCGGTGAGCGGCGGCAGCGCGCCGGTGACCGGCCTCCATTCGACGATCGAAAGCCCGGACTCGGTGAGCCGCGTGGCGCCGCCGACCAGCACCATGATCACGATCAAGAGCGCGACCGAAAACAGCCACCAGCGGACGGCGCGTTTCTCGGGCGTGCGTTGTGCGGAAATCGAAGTCATGCCAAGGCTTGAATGAATTCTCTGGCTTGAATGAATTTTCGCGCCCCTTATAGTCCGCCCCTCCCCGCGCGCAAGCTGCGCGGGCCGCAACAAACCGCACATTTCCGCCATGACCATCCGCAGCCGCAAATTCGTTGGAACCATCGCTCTGTTGCTGCTGGTGGTGGTGTGGTCGTTGCTCGGCATGACGGCCGCGCAAACGCCGTGGCTTGCGAATTCCGGCGTGCTGCAGGCGATTTTCTATGTTGTGGCCGGCATCGGCTGGGTGCTGCCGGCGATGCCGATCGTGAGCTGGATGGCGCGGCCTGACGCTTAAAGCGCCGGGCTGTTGCGTGTCGGCTTCACCGGCGCGAAGGTGGCGCCGGAAAGCAGCACACGCATGGCGCGCAGCGAACCCAGCCGTCCATCCCAACTGATGCGCGGCAGCGCGTACAAATTGGTGCGCCCCGCCGCTTCCACGATGCCCGGGATCGTGGAGACCGCGCTGGCAAACCCCGCCTCTTCGGCCGCCATCACCAGATGCGTCCGCCGCCAGGAAGTGGGGTCGCCGAACGGATAGGCAAAATGCCTGATCTGCCGCTGGAAAGCGGTCTCCGCGACCGCCTTGCCCATCGTCATTTCGCGCAGCGCTACAGCATCCTTCAGGCTCGACAGCGCGGAGTAGTTCACCGTAGCGCTGCCGAACGTCACGTTGGGATCGGCCGCAAGCTTGGCAAGGTCATTCCAGTCCATCGCTGCCTCGCGCGACAGCCTCTTCAGATCGACCGAGTATCGTTTGCACAGATCCATGATCGCGGCCGAGAGCTCGGGCGGCGCCAGCGTGCGCATCCAGCTCTCGAGAAATTCGTGGACGTGATATTTCTCCGCCGTGGTTGCGGTGGTGAAATGCCGTTCCCTGCGATCGGTGACGAGGCTGACGCGGCTTTCGCGCGCGAGAATTTGCTCGAGTGCAAGCCACCAGGCCTCGCCGACGCCATCGGGAAACGCCGTCGGCACATAGACCGTGAAGGGAACGCGATGGCGCGACAATACCGGATAGGCCGATGTGATCAGATCCTTGTAGGCTCCGTCGAACGTCAGGCACACAAACCGCCGCGATCTGCTCATGATCACTGCGCGGCGGCAAACCTCATCCATATCGACAATGTCATATTTCCAGCGCTTCAACGCCCTCAGTATTCGATCGAGAAATCTCGGGGTAACTTCGCGGGACTTGAGCGGCTGAAAACGGCCGGGGCGCCGGGGGCGCACGCGTTCGAACCGCAGGATGGCGCCCGCGCCGCGGCGTTCAGTCCAGCTGCGGCCGCTGAAATAGGCGAGCTCGAGCCCCAGACTCCTCAGCAATATGTTGTCGGATGGCAAGTTCCCGCCTCTTGATCCGGCGAATCCCGACCTTCAGGCCGGCATAGTCATTACCCTTTGTTGACACTTCTTTGCAAAGGTCGGCTGAAGCCGAAAAATGTAAATAGTTCCCTGGAGACGGGTTTCGCGATGACCATGGCTGCCGCGATCGAGAGCCGGACGGCAGAAGCGCCAGCGCGGTCGCGGACGAGCCGTATCGCGCGCGTCGATATCGTTACCGATCTGGGCGATGCCGAACCGATCTGGCGCCGCCTCGAATATCCGACGCAACTGTTCACGCCCTATCAACGCTTCGATTTTATCGCCAATTGGCAACGGCAGGCCGGCGCGCGCGCGAACGCAACCGCCTTCGTCGTGATCGCCTATGACTGCGACGGCCGGCCGCTGCTGCTGTTGCCGCTGACGCTCGTGCACAAGCACGGCGTTCGCGTCGCATGCTTCATGGGCGGCAAGCACACGACGTTCAACATGGCGTTGTGGGACAAGGATTTCGCCTGCGAGGCCGGCGCTGCCGATCTCGCGGCGCTGCTGTCGGGAATTCGCGAGCGATCCGCCGCCGACGTGCTGGCGCTGACGCGACAGCCGCTACGCTGGCGGGATGTTTCAAATCCGTTTGCCAGCCTGCCGAAACAATCCTCGGCCAACGTTTGCCCCCTGCTCCCGATGGTGCCGGGCGCACCGCCCACGGACAGGATGAGCAATTCGTTCCGCCGCCGGCTGAGAAGCAAGGAACGCAAGCTCGACTCGCCGGGTTATCGTTATCACGTTGCCGATACCGACGCCGAGATCGCGCGGCTGCTCGACTGGTTCTTCCGCGTCAAGCCGTTGCGGATGGCGGAGCAAAAGCTGCCCAACGTGTTTGCGGAAGCGGGCGTCGAGAATTTCATCCGTGACACCTGCCTGACACGACTGGCCGGCGGCGGTCGCGCCATCGATATCCATGCCCTTGAATGCGACGAGGAAGTCATCGCGCTGTTCGCCGGTGTCGCCGACGGATATCGTTTCTCGACGATGTTCAATACCTACACGATGTCGGAGCGTTCGCGTTACAGCCCCGGCCTGATCCTGATGCGCAACATCATCGATCACTATGCGGAGCGCGGCTATCGCCTCCTCGATCTCGGCATCGGGTCGGATGACTATAAGCGCCAGTTCTGCAGGGGTGACGAGCCGATCTTCGATAGTTTCGTTGCGTTGAGCTCGCGCGGAAAACTGGCCGCATTCGTGATGTCAGGCGTCAGTCGCACCAAACGGCTGGTGAAGCGCAACGAGATGCTGTTGGATCTGGCGGAGAAGCTGCGCTGCGCCTTGCGCTGAAATTCAGGCCGCTACCACGCTCAAGCCAGTCTCTGCTCCGTCAGCAGGCTCCACCGCCTTGCTCAGCATGACCACTTCGGAGAAACCGACCGCCTTGAGCTGTTCACACATCCTCAGGCGGCTGTCCTGCTCCATCGACGGATCAGGCACCACCAGCGCGCGCGCGTTCGCCGTCAACAGCTCGGCAGGCAGATCGGACGCGGTGCCGGCGTCGAGCACCACATGGTCGTAAGCTCTTAGCAGCGCATCGATCGCGAGCACAAGGCGCGGCGATTGCAGCAGCCTGCGGTCCGAACCCGGGCGTCCGGCGCTGACGAGGTGTACGCGCGACAGCCGGTCCTTGGTGATGATTTGCGAGAAGGACGCCTCGCCTTGCATCAATTCCGCAAGTCCCGGCGCACGGGGATCGATCGACGTCCCGGAGATCGGCGCTGAAGCCGCGAGATCGACGACGACGACGCGTGCCTCACGCGCCATCAGCCGGGCAAGCGTCAGCGTGGCCAACGTGATGGCTTCAGTCGACGCAGTGCCGAGCACGGTCACCTTGCGCGCGCCCTCGTCGGCGCCGCGCCACGCTTCGGCGAGCCGTTCGATTTCGTCCAACTCGGTCGCGATTTCCGGGGCTTCACCTGCGACCGGCTCGCTATCGCTGGATACAATTGCGGGTGACGCGTGGATCGAAGCGGACGGCGATATCAACGCGGCGGCTGCGCGCGGCGCGGTCAGGCGCAAGAGTTCGCCGGTGAGGATCGCACCGCCCGAGAGCAGCAACGTGGCCAGCGTAGCGATCAGCACGATCGGCAGTTTCTTCGGATAGGCCGGGGTATTGGAAACGATGGCGCGGGAAATGATGCGGCCGTCCGCAGGCGCCGTATCGATATTCTCGCGGGTATTGGCCTCGCGGTATTTGGCAAGATAAGATTCGAGCAGGTCCCGCTGCGCCTTGGCTTCGCGCTCCAGCGCCCGCAGCTGGACGTCCTGGCCGTTGCTCGAAGACGCCTGCTTCTTCAGCTGCTCGAGGCTCGCGCTCAAGCCTTCGACCCGCCCGCCGGCGATCCGCGCATCGTTGTCGAGCGAGCGCGAGATCTTGCCGGCCTCGTCGCGAATCTGACGGTCGAGATCGGCGAGTTGCGCCTTCAATTCCTTGATGCGAGGATGATGGTCGAGCAAGGTGGACGACTGTTCCGCCAGCTGCGCGCGCAGGGTCACGCGCTGCTCCGAT
>VAZG01000232.1 GCA_005885285.1 Alphaproteobacteria bacterium
GGGCCGGAGGCCGACATGGATTGATCGATCAGGCGCTCAAAGTCCTCTTCATCTGCCGCCCAGGCGCTGTTGATGAGGCCGCTTCCGATAGCGATCGCCACGAGATCCGACACTGTGGCCGCCGGCGTCGGCTGTGCGCCGGTGATCTGGTAGATGCCGTTGTCCATCACGACCATGGTGAGGTTCTTCGGCGCCAAGGTCGCGATGGTCGAGAGCGAGCCCAGTTGCATCAGCAGCGAGCCGTCGCCCTCGAGCGCAAAGACGCGCCGCTTCGGTTGCGCCAGCGCGACGCCGAGCGCGATTGGAAATGCCAGCCCCATGCTGCCGAGCATGTAGAAATTCTGCGGACGATGCCCGGCGGCCCACAGATCGAAATTGGTGTTGCCGATGCCGCCGATCACGGCTTCTTCGTTCTTGAGCTTCCCAATCAATCGCGAGGTGAGATCGAACCGGTTCATTACCTTGGTATTGCGGACAGGCGTGCTGGTTGCGGTCATGCGATCGCTCACTTGTCAAAAACCTTGCCGCCGGTCAGAAGCGGCGACAGGATCAGCGCCACCGGCGCCTGGGTGGTAATGGCCTGCTTGATCGAGCGGTCGACGATGAATTCGAATTCGTCGAGCCTGGTTACAGTGTGATGTTCCATCGCCAGCGAATCCAGTACCGGCCGCATGGTACGGCAGACCAGCGATTGTCCGTAGTTGAATTCGCCGAGCGTGCCGCGCTCCGACACGAACAGGATCAGCGGGATCTGGTAGGGCATGGCGAGCGAGGCCAGCACGTTCGCAAGTGTCGCAAAACCGGAGGTCTGCATCAGAACGGCGCCGCGCAAGCCGCCCATCCAGGCGCCGGACACGATGCCGACCGCCTCTTCCTCACGCGCGGTCGGAAAGGTCGTGAAGAAGGGATCGGCGTGCAAATTCTTGATCAGCGTGGTCAGCACGCGATCGGGAACATAGGGCACCAGCCGGATCTCGTTGCGCTTGAGCGCTTGCAGCACGATGCCGTGCCAGCTCTGCTCATGCGAAGCCTGGGGCGAAGTTTGTTGCTCCGCAGCCGCCATCTCTTTCTCCCTACCGTCGCGGGCGATCGTTCCGCATGGGCCGTCCCGTCGAGAGGGTCGAACTTGACGCGATCGGCGGGATTGTCAACATGCCGCGGCCGTTACGTGATCTGCGCGGCGCGACGATGCTCGTGGCCGTTCCGGTGTGCGATAAACGAAGTAACGGAGATCGGAGGATGCCATGGGCACGTGGTTTTGGACCGCTGCCGTCGTCGCAGCGATGCTTGCCGACGGTGGTGCCGCGTCCGCCCAATCGGCATTCCCCGCAAAGCCCGTCCATATTTTCGTACCCTATGCGGCCGGCGGTGGCGTCGACATCCTCGCGCGCACGCTCGGGGATGTGGTGTCCCGCCAATGGGGCCAGACCGTCGTGGTCGAGAACCGGCCTGGCGCGGGCGGCGTGGTCGCTTCCCAAGCGCTGGTGTCATCGCCACCCGACGGCTACACGCTGATCGTGGTCGCCAGCGGACATGCCACCAATCCATTTCTGTATCACAAGAATCCCTACGACACCTTCAAGGATTTCACGCCGATCTCGCTATTGGCTTCGTCGCCGAATATCCTGCTGGTGCGCGCGGATTCGACATTCAAGACGCTCGGCGATGTCATCGCGCAGGCAAAGGCGAAGCCGGGCAGCCTGTCCTTTGCGCATGCGGGGACGGGCACCTCGACCCATCTCGCCGGCGAACTCCTAAAAAGCCTCGCCAGGATCGACATCGAAGCCATCCCCTATAAGGGCGGCGCGCCCGCGATCAACGATCTGCTCGGCGGGCAAATTCCGATGTCGTTTAATAACGGGCCGGAATCGGTCGGCCAGCTCCAGGCCGGTACCGTGCGCGCGCTCGCGGTGACCACGGCCGCGCGCGCGCCGTTCCTTCCCGACGTACCGAGCGTGGGCGAGGCCGTGCCGGGTTACGACACCGAGGTGTGGTGGGGGCTGCTCGGACCTGGCAATATGCCGCCCGATCTTGTCGCCAAACTCTCGCATGATTTCGTCGCTGCGCTCAATACCGACCAGGTCAAGGAGCGGCTCGGTAAGCTCGGCGCGCAGCCGATCGGCAGCTCGCCGCAAGCATTCGACGCCAAGATCCACGCGGACTACGAGAAATGGGGCCCGATCATTCAGGCCGCCGGGATCAAGGCCGAATGATGCCGCCGGCTCCGCCTTGTCTGCCGCCGCGCGACGTCACGCGCCCCAACGTGCCACCGCCGCCTGATGCCTGCGACACGCATGCCCACGTGTTCGGGTCGGCGGACCGGTTTCCCTATGCGGAGGACCGCAGCTATACGCCGCCGGATGCGCCGCTCGAAAAATATCTGGGTATGTTGGATCAGATAGGCTTTGCGCGCGGCGTGCTGGTGCAGGGCAGCGCCCACGGGCGCGACAATTCCGCGATGTTCGACGCGCTGAAACGCCGGCCGGATCGGCTGCGCGGTGTCGCGGTGGCGGATGCCGATATCGCGCCGGCGGATTTGCGCGAATGGAACAGGCTTGGCGTGCGGGCCTTGCGCTTTAATCATTTCTTCCGCGATGGCCAGTTGCATTATCGCGGCGGGGTGCCGCTGACCGCTGCCGAGCGGCTTGCGCCTGTCATGGCCGAGCTCGGCTGGCATCTGCAGCTCTGGATCGACGTCAAGGATTTGCCGGAAACCATTCCGGTATTGAAATCGCTCGGCTTGCCCGTCGTGATCGATCACATGGGCCGCACCGATGCCCGCGCCGGCACGGCGAGCACAGGCTTTCAGACCCTGTTGCGCGCCGTCGCAGACGGCTGGTGCTGGGCGAAGCTCTCGGGCGCCCACCGTCTGAGCCGAAAGGCGCCGGACTATCCGGATGCGCGGCCGTTTCACGAAGCGCTGGTGAAAGCCAATCCGGAGCGGCTGATATGGGGCGGCGACTGGCCGCATCCGCGCGCCGACGGCGAGATGCCTGATGCCGGGCATCTGTTCGAATTGTTCCAGAGTTGGACGCCCGATCGGGCGGCGCAACAGCGCATCCTCGTTGCCAATCCCGCCAGGCTCTATGGTTTCCCTTAAACGAAAGGCCCTGAATGTCCGTCAACAGCAAGCGCGTGTTCTATGTCAAATATCTTGCGCACCCGATCTATGAAACAATCCTCAAATCGCGCCCCGACGTGCGGCTCGACCGGCTGGAGAACGAAAGTCCCGATGCGGTCGCAGCGCCGATCGTTTCGGCCGCGCACGCCTATCAGATCGGCGCCGCGCGCGATGAACTGGCGCGCCACTTCCACGTCGGTGCGGACCTGCTGCGGCGGGCGTCGAACCTGTTGATCGTCTCCAGCAATGGCGCGGGCTTCGACCCGGTCGATGTCGATGCCTGCACCGAAGCCGGCGTGCTGGTCGTCAACCAGTCCGGCGGCAACGCCAACTCGGTCGCCGAGCACGCGCTCGGCATGTTGCTGACGTTGTCGAAGCGCATCATCGAGGCCGACCGCGCGCTGCGCCGCGCGCCCAATGTCAATCGCAACGCCCTGATCGGCAATGAAGCGCAAGGCAAGACCATCGGCATTGTCGGGCTCGGTAATGTCGGCCGCCGCATCGCCGAGCTCTGCCGCGGCCTGCTGCGCATGAACGTGCTGGCCTACGATCCCTACCTGTCAGCCTCGGACATGGCGGCGCGTGGCGGTGAAAAGGTCGAGCTCGACGAGCTATTACGCCGCTCCGACTACGTCTCGATTTCTTGTCCGCTGACCAAGGACAATCGCGGCATGATCGGCGCGCGCGAATTCAAGCTGATGCAGTCGCACGCCTTCTTCATCACCACGGCGCGGGGATTTATCCACGACGAAGCTGCGCTGCTCGAGGCGCTGCGGGAAAAGCGTATCGCCGGCGCCGGCCTCGATGTCTGGTCCAAGGAGCCGCCGCCGCCAGAGCATCCGCTGCTGCAATTCGACAACGTGCTGGCAAGCCCGCACACCGCAGGCGTGACCAAAGAGGCGCGGGAAAACATGGGCCGGATCGCCGCCGAGCAGATCCTCGATGCTTTCGACGGCAAGCGGCCGCCGCGCATCATCAACCCCGAGGTCTGGCCGGACTACGCGAAGCGGTTCGAGCGCGCGTTCGGAGTGCGGCCCGCTTAAAGCCGCGCAGGAAGCGTCGATTCCACGAAGAAGATTTCGACCATCGCCCTGTCATTTGCGGAAAGAAAACCACTGTCATCGGCCGATCCGGCGACGCGTGCATTGCTATTTTCGCTGACGGATCGACACAGTCGTCCCGCATCGCCATTTTCCGGCTGTGCGCCATAGGGTTGCGAGCGTTTGTTCGCTTGGCGCCAAAGGAAGCAGGACATGCGACGGATCAATTTGTTGCTGCGCACGACCCGTTCGCGGATCGGCCGCCGCCTCGCCGAGATGGTTGCGATTGCGGCCGCGAGCCTGCCGGCCGCCGGCGCTTGAGCCGCCATCACAGCTCCACCAGACTACTCTTACGCCAGCGCTGCCGCTGCCGCTTGTGCATCCGGTACGACGTCGTGGTCATAGAGCCGCTTGCGGAAGGCGGCATGCGCGGTGATCTCCGCGTCTCTGACGCCAAGATCGGAATAGGCGGAATCGTAGCGCAGCCCGTTCTCGCGCGCGCCGCGCTGGACCTGCGCCACGCGCTCGCGGCGGAGCCGCTCATATGCCAGCAGGGCCTGAGGTGCGGTCGTCCGATCCGCCCGCGCCAGAATCGTCGCGAGCGCCATGCCGTCTTCGATTGATTGATTGGCGCCCTGGCCGAGATGCGGAAGCATCGGATGCGCGGCATCGCCGAGGAGGCAGAGCCGTTGCCTGATCCAGACCGGCAGCGGCTCGCGATCATACAGCGCCCATCGGAACGTCAGCTGAACTTCCTTCAACAACTGCCCGATGCGCGGATCCCAGCCCGCAAAGGCCTGCCGAAGAACATCGGGATCGCCGGGAGCCGACCAGGATTCCTTCATCTGCTCGTCGGTCGGCACGAATCCGACATAGTTGATCAGCTTTCCGGCGCGCACGGGGAAGGCGAGGAAGTGCCTCCCTTTGCCGAGCCACATCTGCCAGCGGTCGGTTGGCCAATCCGGAACGCGATCATGCGGCACAAGCCCGCGGTAAGCGACCGATCCTGAAAACACCGGCTGGGACGACGCAAAGACATGGGACCGCAGTTCGGAATGAATACCGTCCGCGGCAATGATAATATCGGCTTCAGCCGAAGCACCATTGGCGAACGACACCCGGGCGAGGCTGCCGTTTTGCTCGAAGCCCCTGCAGCGGTGGCCGGTATGGATCACGCCGGCGGGCAGGGCACTGGCGAGCATTTCGACGAGATCGGCGCGGTGCATCCCGAACGTCGCGTTCCAGCCCGAGGAGTCCGTGACCTGAACCGGCGCGATCGGCACACCATCGTGGCGGTAGTACTGGGACCCCGAACCGACGCGCGCACCCCATTTTTCCACCGCCGGCTGCAGCCCGATCCTCTGCAGATGCCGCACGCTGTTGGGGGTCAGGAATACGCCGGCCCCGATCTCGCCGATCACTGGCGCCTGCTCATAAACTGCGACGGCGAAACCCTGCGCCGCCAGCGCATTAGCCGCAAACAAGCCGCCAATTCCGCCTCCCACGATCACGACATTAAGCCGGGACTGCACCATTCAATTCCTTGAGCCTTGAGCCACTGAAAAAGCTCGGTTGCGTGGTTGTACTCTCACACAGACCAAGGCACTTTGCCATCAAGCACGGTCGGACCGTGAGGAAAATGGGAAGGAATCCGGTGCCGAACGCGTGTACTCAGCGGGTGGCTTCAGTTGGCCGAGGCGCAGCCGCACGGACGCTGTTATTTGCGCTGCTATTTGCGCCTTTATTGAGTGTGTCCGCGTTGGCGGTCG
>VAZG01000233.1 GCA_005885285.1 Alphaproteobacteria bacterium
GTCTTCGCTCTCGGCCACGAAGGCCTTGCCATCCGGCCCATACCACGCCGGAATCTGGTGACCCCACCAGAGCTGGCGGGAGATGCACCAGGGCTGGATGTTCTCCATCCACTCGAAGTAGGTCTTTTCCCAATTCTTCGGCACGAACGTCGTTGCCCCTGAGCGCACCGCCGCGATGGCCGGCTGCGCCAGAGTCTTGGCGTCGACGTACCACTGGTCGGTGAGGTATGGCTCGATGACGACGCCGGAACGATCGCCATGCGGCACCATGTGCGTGTTCGGCTCGATCTTCTCGAGAAAGCCGAAATCTTCCAGCCGCGCGACGATCCGCTTGCGCGCCGCGAACCGATCGACGCCATGCATTTCCTCGGCAAACTGCGCCGAGCCCTCTGGCAATCCGCGTAAATAATCTTCATTGCCGACAAGCGCGAGACGACCTTCCTGATCGAGCACGCTGATCTGCGGCAGGGCGTGCCGCTTGCCGATCTCGAAATCGTTGAAGTCGTGTGCTGGCGTAACCTTCACCGCGCCCGATCCCTTTTCGGGATCGGAATACTCATCCGCCACGATCGGAATCCTGCGTCCGACCAGCGGCAGGATCACGTGCTTGCCGATCAGATGCGTGTAGCGCGCATCATCCGGATGCACGGCGACGGCGGTATCGCCGAGCATCGTCTCGGGGCGCGTGGTTGCGACCACGATGAAAGTCGAGGGATCGTCCGGGCTGAAGGTCTTGCCCTCGATCGGGTAGCGCAGATACCAGAGGCTGCCCCTGACCTCGATCTGCTGCACCTCGAGATCGGAGATCGCGGTTAGGAGCTTGGGGTCCCAGTTCACCAGCCGCTTGTCTTTGTAGATCAGCCCCTGGCGATGCAGTTCGACGAAAACTTTTACGACCGCGCGCGACAGGCCCTCGTCCATGGTAAAACGCTCGCGCGACCAATCGCAGGACGCGCCCAGCCGCTTCAACTGATTGAAGATCACGCCGCCGCTTTCGGCCTTCCATTGCCAGACGCGTTCGAGGAACATGGCGCGCCCCATCGCGCGCCGGCCCGGCTCCTGCCGTTCCATCAACTGGCGCTCGACCACCATCTGGGTCGCGATCCCGGCGTGATCGGTGCCGGGCTGCCACAGCACGTCGCGGCCGCGCATCCGCTCGAAACGGCAGAGAATGTCCTGCAAGGTGTTGTTGAGCGCGTGGCCCATATGCAGCGACCCCGTCACGTTCGGCGGCGGGATCACGATGGTGAAGGGCCGCGCCTCGCGCCGTTCCGCGCGCCCAGCCTTGAACGCGCCGGCCTCCTCCCAGAGACGGGACATGCGGCCTTCGATATCGGCAGGCTGGTAGTTTTTCTCGATCATGGCGAACGATTGGGGTTCGGAGATGGCTACAAAGCCGCACGCGCCCGCCAAGTCAACACGACAGGCCGACGGAATGGCACAATAAAGCTGGACGGGATGGCTAAACGGGGACCGTTACCGGCCGCGCGAGACCCGCTCGATTTCCGCCTTCACGATACGCTCGACCAGCCCGGGCAGATTGTCATCGAGCCAGGATTTCAGCATCGGCCGCAGCATTTCCTTGACCAGATCTTCCAACGTCCGTGCATTGTTGCTGAGCACGGTATGAGCCAGCGTGTTAAACGCGGATTCAACGGCCGATACGGTCGTGCGCGATAGAATTGCGGCCGCCGGCGGAGCTGCCGGACCTTCAAAAACGGGCGGCGGTTGGAACAGGGGTTGGCGCTGGATGGCGCGCGCCGCCGCAGTCTCGGTGAATTCGAGATCGTCCTGTGGTTCCACCTTGCGAAACGCGGGCTGCGGGGCGGCCGGCACGGCCATCTCATCGGTCAGTTCCAGCACGTCGCCGTCCGGCTGCGGCGGGCGTATCTCTTCCGGCGATGTCGCCTCATCGAGACCGTTCAGCAGTGCATCGATGTCGTCCTGGCTGTTGCTTGCAGCGACTGGCGGCGGCGCGGTTGGCGGCGGCGCGGGACGCGGTGGCGCGGCCACCTTCGCCGCAGCAGTGACTGCCGCTGGTATGGCCGACGGCGGGATATTGCTCATCACCGACGGCTTGGCCGCCGGCGGCGCCGCCGCCGCAGGCTTTGCCGCTTTCGCCGGCGCTACCGACGCGGCGGGGCTCGCGGGCTTTTCTGCCGGCGGCTTTGCCTCGTCGTCGGCGATGATGCGCCGGATCGACGCCAGAATCTCCTCCATCGAGGGTTCCTGGACCTTTGCAGGCTGCGTCATCTCCGACTCCACATCATCAACGTGCTAATTTACACCAAGCACGAGGGGATTCGCCGGTCCCGGCTGCACAGGCTGGCATTTTCATCGCACAAGCCTGACTTGTCCCCAGATCAAGCGCCGGGCGAATCATCGCACGGTTCTCCCCCAGCTTGAGGCACCCAAGCGCACAGCCCATTGACGCGAGAAACGGCGCGAATCGCCCGGTTGCCCCGCGGCAGGCTACGTCATGGCCGCAAACGATTGCAAGCAATGGAGCTCAGAGGCACTGCATGCTTGTGATGAGATACGATCAGCGGCCGTCCGGCGTGCGAACGCCGTACCAGCTATCGCGAACCTGCTGGTAGTGCACGCTGGGATCATAGCTGGTGGTGGACAGATTGAGCACCTGCGGCGACAACCTTCCGACCGCGCTCAACACCGAATAGGACGCCACCACGCGATCGTGCTGCGCCGTGACCAGCGCGACCCGCGCATTCACCAGCGCCTGCTGGGCATTCAACACGTCGAGCGTGGTGCGCTGTCCGGCCTTGGCCTCCTCGCGCACGCCGTTGAGCGCGATCTCGGACGCGGTCACCTGCGCCTGCGCCGACGCCACCTGCGCCTTGCCGGCCACCAGTTGGCCCCATGCTGTGACCGTGTTGGCGCGGGTCTGGTCGCGGACCTGCTCGAGATTGAGACGCTGCTGCGCCAGGTTTTCCTTGGACTGGCGGATCAGCGAGTACTCGGCGCCGCCCTGATAGATTGGGGCCGAAATCTGCGCGATCGCGGACGCGCCGAACGTCCGGAAGATCGTCATCTGCTGCTCATAGGATTGCTGCACCGACGCCTGCAAGGTGACCGTCGGCAACAGCGCGCCTTCGTTCACCTTGACCTGCAGAAAGTTGACGTCGATGCCGTACATCGCCGCCGTCACGTTCGGGTTTTCAATGAGGCTGAGCTCGATCGCGGACGGCAATGTGGCCGGCAAAAAGCGATCGACCGGCGAGCCCGGGGCGAGCGCCACCGGCTCGTTGCCGATGATGCGGCGAAAGTTTGCGCGCGTCGTCACTAGATTGGCTTCGGCGGTGAGTTCCTGGGTCTTGCCGGCGGCAAGCTGAGCTTCGGCTTGCGCGACGTCGGTGCGCGTCACTTCGCCGACATTGAAGCGGTCGCGAGTCTGTTTCAGCGTCTGTTCGAGGACGCGGACGTTGCTCTTCTGCACCTCGACGATGGCGGAGTCGCGCAAATAATCCATGTAAACCGTGGCGGCCGACAATAGCACCGCTTCATCGAGCACACGCAGCCCCTCGCGCGCACCCGAGACCTGGCTCTCCGCCGCGCGGGTCTTGTTGGCGGTCTGATTGCCGTTGTACAAGGTCTGCGTAACCGTCAGGCCGGCGGCGCGCGGTGCATTGGCGCCGTGGACTTCGGTTCGCACGATCGCGGTCGGCGAACCGCCGGACGTCAGGTTGGTGTCGGTATACTGATAGCCGGCGGACGCCGTGAGCGCGACCTTGGGGCGATAGCCGGAGAGCGCCTGCGGCACGTTTTCGTCGGTGGACCGCACCGAGGCGCGTTGTGCGTTGAGCTGCGGATTGTTCTGATAGGCCCGCACCAACGCAGCCTCGATCGTATCCGCCAGCACAGGCGCCGGACCTGCACAAGCGATCAGAAGGACCGCAGCCGCTGCTCCGGTGAATGTCTTCACCCCATACATTCCTGGTATTCCATTCGTTTTCGTCACCGGCTCGAGTATATGAACCGGGCCCCCGCCTCACTTTGAGTCAGTGCCCCGCCGCAACATAGGACGCGCACAAGAGCAACGGAACCACCCGATTGCTCTCGGCGGTGGAAACTCTTCACGTGCAGCTTCCCTGCCACACTTCTGATTCAGAACGGTATTTTAACAGCGATCCTAAGGCCGAACGGTTAAAAAACGAAGGCTGGAAGGCGTTCCAGCCCCGGCAAGACCGGGGCAGTGGCGTCGAAAAGCCCCCGATTTCCGAAATCACCGTGGGAGCGCGTCACGATGGTGGCCCGCGCCGGCATGCTCAACGCAAAGACCCCGACCAGCCGCCCGCCCTCTTTGAGCTGCCGGTAGAGCCCGCTTGGCGCCACCTCGGTCGTGCCATTGAGGACGATCACATCATAGGGCCCATTGGCCGGGTCGCCATCGGCAGCCGCCGCGGCTTTCACGACCACATTGCCGACCCCGAGTTGGCTCAAAATACCCTTGGCCCGTTCGGCCAGCGCCGAATCGCCTTCGGTCGCGGTTACCCGCGCCGTCAGGCGGGCAACCAGCGCCGCGACATATCCGGTCGCGCAGCCCACCACCAGGACTTGGTCGGCATCCCCGATTTGGGCTGCTTGTAGCAGTTTCGCCGTCACCGCCGGCTTGATCAGGAAACGCTTCGCCGTACCACCATCGCTGACCGCGAGATCGAGGTCGAGATAAGCGAGCGGCTGTTGTTTCGGTGGAACAAACGCCTCGCGCGGGACTGCGAGCATCGCGTCGATGATTCTGGGATCGGTCACGTCGCTGGTACGTACCTGGCCATCGACCATTTTCTGGCGTGCAATTGAGAAGCCGGACATTGGTGAAACCCTGAAGGCCGGGCGGCCGATAGCCGCGGGAAGGAGAAATCGCGGCATCATTGATCCAACGCCATTAAAAACGCAACACAGCGATCGGCTCGCGCAGCCGATCTCTCGCGCTCCCCTGCGGGGCGCTCAGCCCTTCGCAGAAATTCCCGATCTATTCGATGGTCACCACGAGCCGCCCGATCAACCGCGCGACCTCGTCCAATTGAGCGGAATCGTGCACCTCGACGGCTTGCGCCAAACGCGCCAGGCATTCGTCGTCGCTCAGTGCGGGGACATCGGCGGGAATGATCGAGGGCACCGGCCTGACGAGTTTGGCCTGCGTGGTGTCTTGCATCGAATCGCCTCCGTAAAAACCCGGCGCCACCGAACCTTCGTGGCAAATAAGTCGATTTGGCGTCCGCACTGCGCACAGGCAAGTGATCGGCCAGTTGCGCGGCTCTTCCGGTGGAACCGCCGGTGCAGCATCAACAGGCAATGGCAAACCGCTGCCTTATATAGCGTTTCCGCCGCCGGCCGGAGGCCGCCGGCGCGCGCCGAATTGGTCCTATGCAAGCGCGAGGGCCTTTGTTATACGCTGCCCGCTTGCGAACATCCGTTTCGCCTATTCCTCGGTAGCTCAGCGGTAGAGCATTCGACTGTTAATCGAATGGTCGCTGGTTCGAATCCAGCCCGGGGAGCCAGACGCCTTATTCGCTGCTACTCGCTAGAAACCGCTGATAGCCGCGAAGCTTCTGAAACACATAGAGAAATCGTAACTTCTCGTTCCGCCGGCCGCCTCCGGCGATCGCCGCTATTCGCCGGTTACCGCTGCTATCTGCTGGTAAAAGGCGCTGGTAATTTTGCCGGGAACCGGCACAATGACAGCCAATTACCAGCACGACGAATTTAGCCGCACGGGGACATTGTTGTGGGGAAGCTGTCCGACAAAGCGATCAAGGTGGCGAAGCCGAAGACGAAGCAGTTCAAGCTTAGCGACGGTGACGGTCTCTATCTCGTTGTCACGCCGAAAGGCTCGAAGTGGTGGCGCTTCGATTATCGATTTGACGGCAAGCAACAGACGATCTCGCTAGGCGTATATACGGCAGCGGAAGGCAGAAACGTCAGTCTTGCCGAAGCCCGCGACAAGGCAATCAATGTCCGTTTGCTGCTTAAGCAGGGCGTCAATCCATCGGAGAAGCGCAAAGCCGAGAAGGCCCCAACTCAAGAAGCGGCTGCGCCTCGCCTCTTTGGCGAAGTCGCCAGCGAATGGCTCGAGACGCGCATTCCGCCCCAGCACAAGGATAAGTTTCCCGAACTACTGAAGAAGATCAGCAAGACATACGCGCGAGATGTGCGGATGGTCGGCTATCTGACGGAGGGCAAAGAAACTGCGGACGGGTTCGGCACGGTGCCGATCGTTGATCTCGATTACGCGCTCCACTTGTTGCCGATATTGAAAGTCGTCAACCACCCGACCCGCATCCGGCTGCACTCGACCGCTCGCAACATCATCAAGTTTGCAAAGGCGCATGGCGAATGGCCCAAGGATCGCCCGTCGCCCTTCGCCGATATCGCTTTCGAGGCGGGCTTCGCCAAACACAAGGAAAAGCATCGGCCGGCGATCACCGATGCCATCAAGTTCGGCCAGCTCCTCCGCAAGCTCGAGGTTTATGAGGGACGCGGCGACAATCTGGTCGGCTACGCGCTCGAGTTGCTCGCTCTGACCTTCGTGCGCCCAGGTACCATCGCTTCCGCCAAATGGACGCACTTTGATCTGAGTGGCCCGATGTGGGTGGTTCCGTTCGAGGGCTTGAAGATGGCCACAGAGCGGGAGGAAGCGGGTAAATCCGAAGACGACTATATCGTCCCGCTTTCGCGCCAAGCTGTCGCGGTATTACACGAACTGCGCAAGATCACGGGCGACGGAGAATATCTTTTTCCCGGGCGGGGCAACGGCCGCACGATCAGCGAGAACACCTTGAACTATGCGCTGCATGGATTGGGCTACAAAGGCATCCATTGCGCTCACGGGTTCCGTTCCACTGCTTCGACCATGCTCAATCGCGAGCGGCTAAACGGCCGTCGCCGCTTCGAGCCCGAACTGGTTGAAATGCAGCAAGACCGTCTCGATGCCTCGACCCGCGCGGTTTACGACCGCGATGACCGTTTGCCGGAGCGCATCGAATTGATGCAGTTCTGGGCTGATCGTATCGACGAGATGCGGACGGCAAATGTTTTGCCGATAAGAGCGCGTAAGCATGGTTCGGCCTAACCTGGGCAACGATCCCAGCGAGCCCTATGACGTCATCCGAATACGAGAGAGTCTCAAAAAAGTGGGCCGAAGGCTCGAAAGTACTATCCCGGCGCTCGGGCGACGGGCTTGCGAGGTCCAGCATGTTCGTCCCGACAATTTCCGGCGTAGGTTGAACGCAAAGCAGTTCGCGTGCTCATGCGTCGTCCTTGATACGACAAGATCCTGACGATTCACGGTCCATGGTCGACGGCATCAACGTTGTTGAACGGATTTCGGTCGTACGTCAAAGCACACGCCTGTACAAAGATCCGTCGGAGATGGAATTGCACACACTTAAGTCGCCATTATTTTCACCTTGAGTTCATTTCAAGGAGTGACAGAAGTGAACGCACCACCACCAATCGCCGGCGCCCCACGGTTGTCGTAGCAAGATGTCCAGCTCCTATCAGCTCGTAGAGCTTCGTGCGTCCCAAGCCGGTCACCTCGCATGCTTCGTCGATCGTGCAGGTGAGGCGCTGGGCGAATGGAATCACTTTCGGTTCCCCAGCTTGCGAAGTGGACGGAGCAAACTGCGACTGCTCCGCCCCATTCTTTTCTCGTCGACCGTGGTTCATGTCCTCTCCTGCTTGCACAAAACTCGACAGGACGAGAGTTGGCTGCGCGCCCGCCAACGTCAATGCGAACACCAGACGGCCTTCGCGCGCAGCAGCGCGCATTAGCGATCGTTCGCGGAGCTTGGGCTATCAATGACGGCGAGATAATTTTTCTTCGATTGTGAGAAGATGGCGCTCGGCAGCGATTTGGTCGCGGCGCTATGGTGCCCTTGCCGGGCCTCCGACGACCTGTCAACTGCGTTGGCCGCCAAGCGGGGACGCATTTCGTGCCGCCTTGACAGGACAGAGGCGGTCCGGCCTGCTCACTGATATGCGAGCGTCTTACGGAGAGAGACGCCGCGCGATGAGAGGTGCTAACGTAGGCCGCAAGCGCGGCGTTTTTTCTGATCTCAACGGAGGAGTTTGAAGTTCTCTTTGTGGATCTTGGTGAGCTCCATCACGTTCTCGATCCCGAACTCTGTGAAAGCCATGATGCCGTCCTCGCCAACGCCATAGACCCCAATGACGCCGTCCTCGACTTCCATTATTTCGTTGGCGACGTCGCGCAGCTACTCCTCGTCTTCGCCGAGCACCTCAGCGAGGCGATTGATCGTGGTGACATGATGGACCTTGTTGATATGCATGGTCACACAGCCTGAGTGGAGATCGCTGACACTTCAGCTAGAAGCGTCGCTTCGAGCTGCAGGCCACACTACAACCCAAGTCCCAGCACGCGACCGAGCCTCCATTCGATGCCGCCACCGTCCAGGATCACGCCGGTGATTTCGCGGCCGAGGCGGTCATCGATGGCTGGCCGCCAGGGGACGAGCTGGAACTCAAAGGCGTTCTCGATCATCGCGAACTTGCCCGATGCGAGCTGCAGGGTGCCGGTGAACTTGCCCTGAACCTGCTCGCCAGCCTCGCCCATGTAGAACGGCAGGTTGTACTCCTTCGCAAGTTCCGCGCCGGTGCGCTCAAGTTCGTTGCGCTGGAGGGTGGCGAGCAGGTCGGCGCGCGCCCGCACGACTCCATCCGGGGTTCGACTGGCGTGCCCTCGGCGGACCAGCTCGTCCGTGCGCGCCTCGAGCGCTTTCGTGACCTCTTCGCCGAACCCAACCCTCGCCCGCGCGATCCGGTTGCGGCTGATGAGCTGGCGATCGAGCCAGGTCGCGCCATCGCTCGTCACCTGCTTATCCAGGTCGTAGCTGGA
>VAZG01000234.1 GCA_005885285.1 Alphaproteobacteria bacterium
ATCGAAGCCGCCGTCCGCAGAAAAGTCAGGTCGCCGAACTTTGGCGACAGCTTGTAATCACGCACCGGCAGATCGCTCTTGACGCCTTTCTGCGCCACCAGCCACGCAACGGCGGTTTTCTCATCGCCGACTTGATCGACCAGCTTGAGATCGACCGCCTGGCGGCCGGTAAAAACCCGCCCGTCCGCGACTTTTTCGAGCAACGCATCGTCCATGCCGCGCCGCTCTTTGACGAGTCCGCGGAACCAGGCGTAGGAATCCTTTACCAGCGCGTCGAGCGCAGCCCGCGCCTCCGGACTGGTCGGCTCAAAACCGTTGGGCGCCGCTTTCAGCGGCGAGGACTTCACTTCCTCGACCTTGACGCCGACTGTTTTCAACAACTCGGTAAAATTCGGATACTGGAACAAGACGCCGATCGAGCCGACCAGCGAGCTTTGCTGGACCACGATGTGATCGGCCGCAATCGCCGTGATGTAGCCGCCCGATGCCGCCAGCCCCTCCACCACCACGACCAGCGGCTTCTTTGCCTTCAGCCGCATCAGCGCGTCGTAAAGCTGCTCGGAGCCGGCGGTGGTGCCGCCGGGCGAGTTGATGTGAACGACGACGGCTGCGGCGCGCGATTTTTCCAGCCGCTCCAGCGCCTCGACGCGATCATTGTCGCTGCGGATCAGGCCGTCGATATGGACGCGCGCAATCGAACCGGATGTCGTGAGCGCGCTGCGTCCGCCCGGCGTCGCAACCACGCCGACGGTGACGATCGCAGCGATCGCCACCAGCACGGCAGCCACGCGCCAGAACGTCAGTTTGCGGCGGATCCTGCGCCGATCGACGATCACATCCGAATCAAGCGACATCGAAATTCTCCCAGCGGGCGGTCTTCAAGGGAATCGCACGGTATTCTCTGCACAGCCCTAACATGCCGTATCCCAATTACATCAATTGCGATGCAAAATGAAGAAAACAAGGCCCCTCCTCGGTCGTCCCCGCGCACGCGGGGACCCCTAGCCACCGAAGTTGATTGTCGGAGAAGGACAACTACCCCAGCACCCCAATAGATACAGCACAGAGTATGGGTCCCGGCGTTCGCCGGGACGACAGCGAAAAAAAGGGCCCCGGTCGAAACCGGGGCCCGATTGATGTGGACGAGAAAGCCAGAGGCTTACTTGTCGGTGCGCTGCTTAAGCGCGGTGCCCAGGATATCGCCCAGCGTCGCGCCCGAATCCGAGGAGCCGTATTGCGCGATGGCTTCCTTCTCTTCGGCGACCTCGAGCGCCTTGATCGAGACCTGCACCTTGCGGGCCTTCTTGTCGAACTGGATCACCCGCGCGTCGACCTTTTCGCCGACGGCAAAACGCTCGGCGCGCTGGTCGTTGCGATCGCGCGCCAGCTCGGACCGCTTGATGAAGGTGGTGAAGTCGGTGCCGGCGATCTTGACCTCGATGCCGCTTTCCTTGACCTCGAGCACTTCGCAGGTCACCACCGCGCCCTTCTTGACGTCGCCCGGCTCGGCAAAGGGATCGCCTTCGAGCTGCTTGACGCCAAGCGAGATGCGCTCCTTCTCGACATCGACATCGAGCACCACGGCTTTCACCACGTCGCCCTTCTTGTAGTTGTCGATCACCTGCTCGCCCGGAAGCTTCCAGTCGAGGTCGGACAAGTGCACCATGCCGTCGACATCGCCCTCGAGCCCGAGGAACAGGCCGAACTCGGTCTTGTTCTTGACCTCGCCTTCGACCGTGGAGCCAACCGGGAATTTCTCGACAAACACTTCCCAGGGGTTGCGCATGGTCTGCTTGAGACCGAGCGAAATCCGGCGCTTGACCGAGTCGACTTCGAGAACCTGCACTTCCACTTCCTGCGAGGTCGAAACGATCTTGCCGGGGTGCATGTTCTTTTTGGTCCACGACATTTCCGAGACGTGGATCAGGCCTTCGATGCCCGGCTCGAGTTCGACAAAGGCGCCGTAGTCGGTGATGTTGGTGACGCGGCCGGTGAAGCGCGCGTTGAGCGGATACTTCGCCTCGATCCCCTGCCAGGGATCATCGAGCAATTGCTTCATGCCGAGCGAAATGCGGTGGGTCTCGTGGTTGATCTTGATGATCTTGACCTTCACAGTCTGGCCGATGGTCAAGACCTCGGTCGGGTGATTGACCCGCCGCCAGGCGATATCGGTGACGTGCAACAAGCCATCGATGCCGCCGAGATCGACGAACGCACCGTAATCGGTGATGTTCTTGACCACGCCGTCGATCACCTGACCCTCTTCGAGGTTCTGCACGAGTTCCTGGCGCTGCTCGGCGCGGGTCTCTTCGAGAACCGTGCGGCGCGACACCACGATGTTGCCGCGGCGGCGGTCCATCTTGAGAATCTGGAACGGCTGCGAATTGTTCATCAGCGGCGCGACGTCGCGGATCGGACGAATATCGACCTGCGAGCGCGGCAGGAAGGCCACCGCACCGTCGAGATCGACGGTGAAGCCGCCCTTGACCTGGTTGAAGATGACGCCGCTGACCTTTTCGTTGTTCTGGAACGCCTTCTCGAGCTTGCCCCAGCTCTCCTCGCGGCGCGCCTTGTCGCGCGACAGCACGGCCTCGCCGAGCGCATTCTCGATGCGGTCGAGGAACACCTCGACCTCGTCGCCGACCTTGAGCTCGCTTTCACGGCCCGGGCCGGCGAATTCGCGCAGCGCCACGCGGCCTTCCGTCTTCAGGCCGACGTCGATAACGGCCATGTCCTTTTCAATCGCAACCACCTTGCCCTTGATGACGGAGCTTTCCTGCAAGTTGCCGCCGGCGAAGGACTCGTCCAGCATCGCAGCGAAATCGTCGCGGCTCGGATGGTAAGTGTCAGCACTAGTCGAAGCCATTTGTTCTCCAGATGCGGGTATGCCGGCCGTTCGGGTTAAGGGCGTAGCGTGCGTGAAGTGTTTAAAGGTTCCCACAAACCTCAAACGACCGCTCATTGCGACGGGCGCAATAGCGGGCCGGCAGATGCCTGCACGTTCGATACGTTGATTTCTCGTCCGGAAATCTATCGACCTCGAAAAACGAGTTCGAGACATCGGCCTTCAAGGGCGGGAGCGGGCTTTCCTCCAATAACGGCCGCGGTTTCGTTTGCAAGCCTTCAAATGAAAGCGTTCAAACCCGCGGCCGGCCCGCTCGAACGGCCTCGACAATGTCGATGGCGGCCCGGACGCCGCCTTCTATATCCAGATTGGAATTATCTAGCAAGTATGCATCAGCGGCCGGTTTTAAAGGCGCAACGGGCCTGTTCTGGTCGCGTTCGTCGCGGTTTAGGATATCCGCCAGCACCGCAGCCTCGTCGGCGTCCTCGCCCCTCGCTCTCGCCTCCAGGGTCCTTCGGCGGGCACGGACCCTTGGGTCGGCGACAACGAAAATCTTCACATCGGCATGGGGGCAGATCACGGTGCCGATATCGCGGCCGTCGAGCACCGCACCCGGCGGATCGGCGGCGAATTGGCGCTGGAAATTCAGCAACACTTCCCGCACTTTGGGGATCGCCGACACCACGGAGGCGGCCTCCCCCACCTTTTGCGTCTTCAGCACGGGGTTTCCGAACTTTTCGGGATCGAGCTCGAGTGCCGCGGACACAGCGAGCATCTCGTTGGTCAAGTCGGCGCCGGCATCCAGTAGCGCCTTCGCGACCGCGCGGTAGATCACGCCGGTATCGAGGTGACGATAGCCGTAATGCCTGGCGAGCCGCTTGCCGAGCGTGCCCTTGCCGGACGCGGCTGGTCCGTCGATCGCGATGATCATGAAAACTCAGCCCCCAGCGAGCGCATCATTGGAATGAAGTCCGGAAATGAAGTGGCAATAAAGGCGGTATCGTCGACCTTGACCGGCCTGTCGGAGGCCAAGCCCATCACCAGCGCCGACATCGCGATCCGATGATCCATGTGGGTGGCGACAAGACCGCCGCCTGGAACATTGCCCTCACCCTCGACGATCAGATCGTCGCCGGAAATTTCGACCTTGACGCCATTGACGCGCAGCATATCGGCGGTCGCCGCCAGGCGGTCCGATTCCTTGACGCGCAATTCCTTCAATCCGCGCATGACGGTGGTACCTTCGGCAAAGGAAGCAGCCACTGCCAACACCAGATATTCGTCGATCATCGAGGGCGCGCGTTCCGGCGGCACCTCGACGCCGCGCAGTTTCGAGGCGCGCACGCGCAATTGCGCCATCGGTTCGCCGGCATCGCCCCGCGCCTCGCTCTGCTCGATGGAGGCGCCCATTTCACGCAGCGTCGTGAACAATCCGGTGCGCAGCGGATTGGTCATAACATCGGATAGGAGGATGTCGGAGCCTTCGACGATCAGCGCCGCCACGATCGGAAATGCCGCGGAAGATGGATCGGCCGGCACCGCGACATGCGCGCCCTGGAGCTCCGCCTGCCCGGTCAGCGCGATCCTACGGCCGTGGACACCTTCTTTGGTCGAGACGATCTCGGCGCCGAAATGCCTCAGCATCAGTTCGGTATGGTCGCGGCTTGCTTCCTGCTCGATCACCATGGTGACACCGGGCGCGGCAAGTCCTGCGAGCAGCACCGCCGACTTGATCTGCGCCGAGGCCACCGGCGTGCGATAAATGATCGGCACAGGGTCACGCGCGCCGTTCAGCGTCAGCGGCAGGCGGCCGCCCTGCTCGCTCCCGCCCACTTTCGCACCCATCAGTTCCAGGGGATCGAGCACCCGGCGCATCGGCCGGGAGCGCAGCGAAGCGTCGCCGTCAAAAACCGCTGAGATCGGGCAACCGGCGACCGCCCCCATCACCAGCCGGCAACCGGTGCCGGAATTGCCGAAATCAAGCGGACCCCGGTGGCGCCCAGCGCCCGCATGGATTTGGCGGTGTTGAGCACGTCTTCGCCCTCGAGCAGGCCCGAAATCTCGGTTCGGCCTACCGCCAGCGCGCCCAAAATTAGAGCGCGGTGCGAAATCGATTTGTCGCCGGGAACACGGACTTTGCCGGTCAGAGCGCCGCTGGAACGGGCCTGCAGCGGGGCCGCATCGTCGGAATAGGTCAAGATTGTGTCCAGTCTCAAGGGCGGCAGCTATGGCCGCAGGTATCACATGGGCGAGACGGCGTCACGCGGCCGTCAAATGCGCGCAAAGCGCTATTGACAGCGGCGCTTCAACTAGCCAACTGAAGCACCGTTTTTCCAAAATTCCCAGGATTCCGCACGTGGCCAAATCCGATCTCGGAACCAAACGCATTTGCCCGACCACGGGCAAGAAATTCTACGATCTGAACAAGAACCCGGTGATCTCGCCCTATACCGGCGAGGTCGTGCCGATCGCCCCGGTCGCGCCGCCGCGGGCGGCCCGAGGCGAGGCTGCGCGTGCTGCGGCTGCCTCTGCCGCAACCGCCGCCGAGGTCGTGCCGGAGCCCGCAGAGGCCGAAGAGTTGGTCCCGCTCGAGGAGGCCGACGCCGAAGAGAACACCGGCAAGGTCAAGGCCGCCGTTCCCGAGTCGGAAGACGACATCGAGATCGACGAGACCATCGAAGACGACGATGATGACGATTCCACTTTCATCGCCGACGAAGAGGAAGGCGACGAGGACGTCACCGATATCATCGGCGACGTTAGCGGGGACGAGGAGACTTGAGATAGACCCTGAATTGTGTTCAGGGTTTTGTCGCCCGGCGCGTCGCCCAAGGCGCGCGGGCATCAGGTGACGGGGCCATAGCTCAGCTGGGAGAGCGCTTGCATGGCATGCAAGAGGTCGGCGGTTCGATCCCGCCTGGCTCCACCACGCTTCGCCCTTCGGGCTACGCGTGGCGCAGCCGCGCGATGGCCGAAGGGCGAAGCGTGCCCGGCGAAGCCCACTTGGGCGAAGACGGGCTGGAACTGCCACTTCATTTCATCTATTTATGCCACCTTTGGGCTACGCGTGGCGCAGCCGCGCGATGGCCGAAGGAGCGTGCCCGGCGAAGCCCACTTGGGCGAAGACGGGCTGAGGGCAATGACGGGTCATGTGGTATGTCCACATCATCCGCAGCATCGATTTCCCCGGTCAGGAATACATCGGCGCAACCGCCAATCTTAAGCTGAGGATTCCGGATCACAACGCCGGTAAGTCCACCCACACAGCCAAGTTGAACCATGGAAACTGGTTTGGTATTGCGCTTTTCCCGACAAATACCGAGCGCTGGAATTCGAGAAATATCTCAAATCCCACTCCGGCCGGGCATTTGCGAAGAAGCGTCTCTGATGCTTAATGGTGTCAGCGAGATCTCCAAAAGCATCACAAGCGATACCCATGACGACTGAACCTGCCATAGGCGCGATGACCGGCCTGCGCGTGATCGATCTCACGCGCGTGCTCGGCGGGCCCTATTGCACGCAGATCCTCGCCGATCATGGCGCCGACGTGATCAAGGTCGAGCCCCCTGCTGGCGACGAGGTGCGCGACTGGGGGCCTCCATTTCACGAGGACGATGCGGCCTATTTCGTCGGTATCAACCGCAACAAGCGATCGATCGGGCTCGACCTCGCCTCCGAAGGCGGGCGCGCGGTGCTGTTGAAGCTGCTCGAAGGTGCCGACGTCCTGATCGAGAACTTCAAGCCGGGCACCCTCGACAAATGGGGCATCGGCAACGACGCGCTGCGCGCAAAATTTCCCCAACTCGTGCATTGCCGGATTTCCGGCTTCGGCGCCGACGGTCCGCGCGGCGGCAACCCCGGCTATGACGCGATTATACAGGCCATGACCGGCATGATCGCCGCGACCGGTTCGCGAGAGAGCGGGCCGATGCGGATCGGCGTCCCCTTGGTCGACATCACCACCGGACTTTACGCCGCGATCGGCGTCCTGATGGCGCTTTCCGAGCGGCAGAGGTCCGGCCTCGGCCAGTTCCTCGAAACCACGCTGTACGAGACCGGCCTTGCGATCATGCATCCGCACGCCGCGAATTATTTCATGCATGGCAAGCCGCCGGGGCTCACCGGCAACGAGCATCCGAACCTCGTGCCTTACGCGATCTTTGCGACCCGAACCGACAACATCTTCATCGGCGTCGGCAATGACGGCACCTTCCGCAAGCTCGCCAAGGAGATCGGCAAGCCCGAACTCGGCACCGATCCGCGCTTTGCGCGCAACAAGGACCGTATCGCCAATCGCGAGGCGCTGCGCGCCGAGCTTGCCGCGGTGTTTTGCGAGCACGAGGCCGAACCGCTCTGCAATCGTCTGCTCGCGGCGGGATTGCCCGCAGGCCCGGTGCAGAAGATCGATCAGGCCCTCACCAATGCCCATACCGTCCACCGCGGCGACGTGATCGAAAAGGATTGGTACAAAGGGGTCGCGTCCCCGATCCGCCTGCAACGCAGCAAGCCCACCCTGCGCCGCACGCCGCCGAAATTCAGCCAGCACACACATGAGGTGCTCGCCGAGTTCGGATATTCGAACAGCGAGATCGACGCGCTGCTTGCCAAGGGCGTGGTCTGCGAGCCCACACGGAAGCGGTAGCGCGCCATTTTACCACTTCCCTCCGGCCGCGTTTCCCCCGTACGATCCGCGCGCTGATGCGGTCATTTGCACGTCATCCGGCGCTGCTACGCGCGACAACGACGATGGCGGTCCAACGTGAAGGGGTTTTTGATGGCTTTTCGACGGTTCGGTGCTGCTGCGACCGCGCTCTCCTTGGCGCTCACCGCGTCGCCTGCACTCGCGGTGACGGAAATCCAATGGTGGCATGCCATGACCGGCGGCAACAATGAAGTCGTCGTCAAGCTCGCCAACGATTTCAACGCCGCGCAAAGCGACTACAAGGTGGTTCCATCGTACAAAGGGGGTTACGCCGACACCATGAACGCCGGCATCGCGGCGTTTCGCGCCGGCAATGCGCCCGCCATCATGCAAGTGTTCGAGGTCGGCACCGCCACCATGATGGCGGCGACGGGCGCGGTGAAGCCGGTCTACAAGCTGATGGCGGAGACCGGCGAGAAGTTCGACCCGAAGGCCTACCTGCCGACCATCACTGGCTACTACTCGACATCGAAGGGCGAGATGCTGTCGTTTCCCTTCAATTCGTCGTCCACCGTGATGTGGGTCAACCTGGACGCGCTCAAGAAGGCCGGCATTGCCGAGATTCCGAAGACCTGGCCGGAAGTTTTCGAGGATGCCAAGAAACTGAAGGCGGCCGGCTACGCAACCTGCGGCTTCTCCAATGCCTGGGCGACCTGGGTCAATCTCGAGCAATTGTCGGCCTGGCACAATGTGCCGCTTGCGACCAAGGCCAATGGTCTCGACGGTTTTGACACGGTGCTGGAATTCAACGGACCGGTGCAGGTCAAGCATCTCGAAACCCTGATCGAATTGCAGAAGGATAAGACCTACGATTATTCCGGCCGCACTAACGCAGGTGAAGGACGCTTTACGTCGGGCGAATGCCCGATCTTTCTCACCTCGTCGGGTTTCTTCGGCAATGTGAAATCGCAAGCCAAGTTCAACTGGACCAATGCGCCGATGCCCTATTATCCGGACGTGAAAGGCGCACCGCAAAACTCGATCATCGGCGGCGCCTCGCTGTGGGTGATGGGTGGTAAATCGCCGGAAGAATACAAAGGCGTCGCGAAGTTCCTCGCCTTTCTCTCCGACACCGACCGACAAGTCGAAATCCACAAGGCTTCGGGCTATCTGCCAATCACCAAAGCCGCCTACGAAAAGGTAAAGGCGGAAGGCTTCTACAAGGAACAGCCGTATCTCGAAACGCCGCTGACGGAATTGACCAACAAGGAGCCGACCGAGAATTCGCGAGGGCTTCGGCTCGGCAACATGGTCCAGTTGCGTGACGTATGGGCGGAAGAGATCGAGCAGGCGCTGGCCGGCAAGAAGACCGCCAAGCAGGCCTTGGATGCGGCCGTCGAGCGCGGCAACCAGATGCTTCGCCAGTTCGAGAAAACCGCCGTACGGTAGGTCATGACGCGGCGGGCCGCATGATGCGACCCGCCGCTCTCTTGCGGATATCATGCAGAAGCAATCGGTCTTCCAATCGCGGCTGTTGCCCTATGCGCTGGTCGCACCGCAGCTTGCCGTCGTTCTGATATTCTTTTACTGGCCGGCCGCGCAAGCGGTGCTGCAGTCGTTTCTGCTTCAGGATGCCTTTGGGCTCTCGACGACCTTCGTGTGGTTCGAAAATTACCGGGAGCTTTTGAGCCAGCCCGATTATTTCACCACGATCACCCGGACCTTTGTTTTCTCGTTCGCAATCGCGTGCGCGTCGCTTTCGCTGGCCTTGCTACTGGCGGTCATGGCCGATAAGCCGTTGCGCGGCGGCACCCTATATCGCACCCTCCTCATCTGGCCCTATGCGGTGGCGCCTCCCGTCGTCGGCGTGTTGTGGGTGTTCATGCTCAATCCGTCGCTGGGCATCCTGGCGCATAGGCTGCAGGCAGCCGGGATCGACTGGAATCCGCTGCTCGACGGCGACCAGGCGGCGGCCCTGATAATCCTGGCGGCCGCTTGGAAGCAGATCTCCTATAATTTCCTGTTTTTTCTCGCCGGTCTGCAAAGCATCCCGAGGAGCGTCATGGAGGCGGCCGCAATCGACGGCGCCCGGCCGATGCGGCGGTTCTGGACCGTGACCTTTCCGCTGCTATCGCCGACCATCTTCTTCCTCCTGGTCGTCAATATCGTCTACGCCTTCTTCGACACCTTCGGCATCATCGACACCATGACGCGCGGCGGCCCTGCAAAGGCAACCGAAACCATGGTCTACAAGGTTTATGTCGACGGCCTGCTCGGCGGCAATCTCGGCAGCTCCGCGGCGCAATCGGTGATCCTGATGATCATCGTCATTCTGTTGACCGCGGTCCAGTTCCGCTTCGTCGAACGCAAGGTGACCTACTGATGGTTGAGCACGAAGGCATTCGCCGCTACGTGGCCCACCTCATCTTATGGATTGGGATCGCGATTGTCGCATTTCCCGTCTACGTGGCTTTCGTCGCCTCCACCCAGGACAACGCGCTGATCGCGAACGGACAGATGTCGCTGTTGCCGGGCGGGCATTTCCTGGAAACCTACTATAAGACCATCTTTGTCGGCACCAGCGGCTCGACGCGCGAGCCGGTCGGCACGATGCTGTTCAACTCATTTGTGATGGCGATGCTGGTCGCGCTCGGCAAGATCGCAATCTCGATCATCTCCGCCTATGCCATCGTGTATTTCCGTTTTCCGTTCCGCATGCCTATCTTCTGGATCATCTTCATTACGCTCATGCTGCCGGTCGAGGTGCGCATCTATCCGACCTACAAGATCGTCGCCGATCTGCATCTGCTCGACAGCTACGCGGGGCTGTCGCTGCCGCTGATTGCGTCGGCGACCGCGACCTTGCTGTTCCGGCAGTTCTTCATGACTATTCCGGAAGAATTGCTGGAGGCTTCCCGCATCGATGGCGCAGGCCCGTTCCGCTTCTTCTGGGATACGCTGTTGCCGCTGTCGCGCACCAACATGGCGGCGCTGTTCGTGATCCTGTTCATCCTGGGCTGGAACCAGTATCTCTGGCCGCTCCTGATCACCACGCGCGACGACATGCAGACCATCCAGATCGGGATTCGCAAGATGATCACCACCACCGACGCCCTGACCGAATGGCCGGTGGTGATGGCGACCGCGGTGTTGGCCATGCTGCCGCCGGTCTTTGTCGTCGTCGTCATGCAGAAATTGTTCGTGCGCGGACTGGTGGAAACCGAAAAATGAGAAGAGCGAATAGCGAATGGCGAATAGCGAGTACTGGACCGAGCAAATCGGCCCGCTCCCGTGCTCTATTCGCTACTCGCTATTCGCTATTCGCTCCAGCGGGTGCCACCCATGGCTAACGTCGCACTGCGCAACGTCCGCAAGACTTATCCCGGCGGCGTCGTGGCGATCAAGGGCATCGGTCTCGAGGTCGACGACGGCCAGTTCTGCGTGCTCGTCGGTCCCTCCGGCTGCGGCAAGTCCACGCTACTGCGGATGGTCGCGGGGCTCGAGACCATCACCGGCGGTGAGATCGACATTGGCGGGCGCATCGTCAATCAAATCGAGCCGGCCGATCGCGATATCGCCATGGTGTTCCAGAACTACGCCCTCTATCCACATATGAGCGTGTACAACAACATGGCCTATGGCTTGCGCAATCGCGGCATGCCCAAAGGCGAGATCGATACCCGTGTGCAGGAAGCCGCGCGGATACTCGAAATCGGATCGATGCTGGACCGCAA
>VAZG01000235.1 GCA_005885285.1 Alphaproteobacteria bacterium
CGGCGATATTGGTGGAATGGTCGCCGATCCGTTCGATGTTCTTGGCGCAGAACATCAGGTGAATGCAGAACGAGATGTTGCGCGGATCTTCCATCATGTAGGTCAGGAGTTCGCGGAACAGCGAGGTGCAGATGGCGTCGACCTCCTCGTCGTGACGTTCTTCGTTCTCACCATAGCGCGGCTGATGCTGCTGCATCTGGAAAAGAAGGCGGGGAATTAGCATCATGAACCCGATTTACTCGCGCCGCCGCCGTGTCGACATCCTCATCCGTGGGCTTTTGTTTTGCAGCGGCGCTGTTCGGCGTGACCTGGCTGGCGCTGATCCTGTTCACCCTGCTGTATAATGGCGCCGGTCTTCAGCTCTTGATCTCAGCCGACCAGGTCTTCTCGATCAGCTTGACCACGTTGTCGGGCATCGAGATGTAATCGAGCTCTTCGGCCATCTTGCCGCCATTGGCAAACGCCCATCGGAAAAACTTGATCGCTTCCTGCGAGGCGGCCTTGTCGGTCGCATCCTTGTGCATCAGGATGAAGGTCGAGGCCGTGATCGGCCAGGACTTGTCGCCCGGCTGATCGGTCAGGATCACGTAGTAGCCGGGGGCATGGGTCCAGTCGGCATTCGAGGCAGCAGCCTGGAAAGCCTCTACGGTCGGCTGCACCGTCTTGCCGCCCTTGTTGACCAGGGCCGTATAGGTCAGCTTGTTCTGCTTGGCATAGGCATATTCGACATAGCCGATCGAGTTCTTGGTCTGGCTGATGTTGCCGGAGACGCCCTCGTTGCCCTTGGCGCCGACGCCGGTCGGCCATTCGACCGCGGTGCCCTCGCCGACCTTGCTCTTCCAGTCGGCGCTGACCTTGGAGAGGTAGTCGGTGAAATTGAACGTGGTGCCCGATCCGTCGGAGCGGCGCACCACGGTGATGGCTTCCGACGGCAACTTGACGTTCGGATTGAGCTTCTTGATCGCCGGATCATCCCATTTGGTGATCTTGCCGAGGTAGACGTTGGCGAGCGTCTCGCCATCGAACACCATTTCGCCGGGCTTGACGCCCTCGAGGTTAACCACCGGCACGATCGCGCCCATCACCATCGGCCACTGCACGAGGCCGTCCTTGTCGAGCTGGTCGATCTTGAGCGGCATGTCGGTCGCGCCAAAGGTAACCGTCTTGGCCTGGATCTGCTTGATGCCGCCGCCCGAGCCGATCGACTGATAGCTCAAACCGTTGCCGGTCTCCTTCTTGTAGGCGTCCGCCCATTTCGAATAGATCGGGAACGGGAACGTCGCACCCGCTCCGGTGATGTCGGCGGCGAATGCCGACGTCGATGCGGCGACCAGGCCGGCAGCGACGATAGTTTTCACGAAATTCATGCTGGTCTCCATCTGGTGAGCGAAGCGCCTGATACGCCCGATCGCGCTCACGCCGGCCGTTTAGGAGCGGTCGATGCCCCTTTTACGAAGGTTGGATGACAGCTGGATGGCATAGCCAAGCGACTGATATTGCTTATTATTTATACTAATGTAGGGGTCCGTGCCTGGGGAAAACAGGCGGTAAAGGTGGCGCCGTTTTTGGGCACGCTTTCGATCAAAAGCCGGCCGCGGTGGCGGTTAAGGATATGTTTCACCAGCGATAAACCCAAGCCGGTTCCACCCTGCGCGCGGCTGTCGCCGACATCGACCCGATAGAACCGTTCGGTGAGCCGCGGCAGGTGCTCGGGCGCGATTCCGGGTCCGAAATCGCGCACCATGACGCGGACCTCCGGCGTGCCTTCGCCCGACAGCGCCGAGATCAGGGTGACAATGACCTTGCCGCCGGATGCGCCATATTTCAGCGCGTTCTCGATCAGGTTCTCGAACAGCCGCAAGAGCTCCTCGCGGTCGCCCGCGATCTGTACCGGCGTCTCCGGCAGATCGATATCGACCACGACCTGGCGTTCGCGCGCCAGCGGCTCCAGCCCATCGGCGACCTGCCGGATGATCGGCACGAGATCCACCGACGTATCGGGGCGGACATGGGCCGACAGCTCGACCCGTGACAGCGACAGCAAATCGTCGATCAGCCGCGCCATCCGCGTCGCCTGGGTATGCATGATGCCGAGGAAACGCTCCCGCGCTTTGGGATCGTCCTTGGCTTGGCCCTGCAGCGTATCGATGAAGCCGGAAAGCGCCGCCAGGGGCGTGCGCAACTCATGGCTGGCATTGGCGACGAAGTCGGCGCGCATCTCCTCGACCCGGCGCAGCGGCGTCTGGTCGTGGAAGGTCATCAGCATGCATTTGTCACTGCCGCCAAACAGCGTCGGCACCGGCACCGGCGTGATGATCAGTTCCATCCAGCGATCGACCGGCACATGATCGAGGTACATCGCCCGCCGGGGCTCCGAAACGGCAATGGCTTCGCGCAGCGCGGTGATGATTTCGGGCGAGCGCAGCGCGAACTGGGCGAGTTCGTTCTTGCGCAAGGCCGGCGCGAGCTGCGCCGCGGCGGCATTGAGGTGAATGACACGGCCGGCGCGGTCAAGCAGCACGGCAGGATCCGGCATGCCGGAAACGACCGCACTGACGGCCGCGGTTTCGACGGGGTTGACCCCGCGGACGTCTTCCCGGGAGGTCGCAACATTGTGCAGCCGCCAGGGAACCAGCGCCGCGGCGGCGATGCAAGCAAAGATCGAGGCCGCACGCACCAGCGACAATTCGCCGAGCGCAACCACGACAGAAAGCGCAAGCCCCGCGGCAAGCAGGATAATCGCCGAATGTCGCAGCCGGTCGGACCATGGCGAAGAGGAGGGAGGAGAAGATGAAGGAGCGTCTATCGCCATCAGGACAGCCTCTCCGTTCGCGTCCGCTTCGTCAGCCACCTTTGTCGCTGCGCTCTCTTACGTAGGCAGCCTCAGGCGCAGGTCCGGGATCGAGCTTGAGGGCAGCCTGACGCAGGCGCTTCGATCGTGTCCCCAGGATAACCTCCCGAAACGTCAGCAAGATTACAGATATGACGAAAGGTGCAATATAATAGAGGACACGGAACAGCAGCATGCCGGCTAAAAGGTCTTCGCGGTCCATCTGCCACAGGCCGACCAGCATGGCGGCATCAAACACCCCAAGCCCGCCGGGGGAATGGCTGGCGAAGCCCAATAACGTCGCCGAGACGAAGATCACCGCGACCACGACAAAGCCGAGATTGGGCTCATCCGGCACCAGCACGTACATCGCCAGCGCACAGAAGCTGAGATCGACGATCCCGATTGCGATCTGCAACAGCGTCAGCGGACCGCCCGGCAGCAACACGCTCCAGGGCCCGCGTCCGACCGCCCGCTGCTGCGACCAGACCCAGACTACATAGCCCACCAGCGCCAGGATGATGGCAACCGCGAGCACCCGGTTCAGCCAGGGCGGAAGCTGGTCGATCGCAGAAGCTGCCTCCGGATGATACGCAATCCCGAGCCCCAGCACCGCGGCATTGCCAAGCCAGAACGTCAGTCCGGCCAGGAAGCATATCTTGGCAACGTCGATCGCGTTGAGCCCCCAGTTGGAATAGATGCGGTAGCGCACCGCGCCGCCGGTAAAGACGCTAGCACCGACATTGTGCCCGATCGAATAGCTGGTAAAGGCAGCGAGCGCGTTGATGCGGTAGGGGATATCGCTGTGGCCGATCGCGCGTACCGCGAACAGGTCATAGAAGGTCAGCGTGAAATAACCCGCCGCAACGAACAGCGCGGCCAGCACGATCTGACGGATTTCGGTACTCTTGATGGCTTCGACGACCTCATTGGTGTCGATGCCGCGGAGCATGTGATAAAGCACATAGCAAGCGATCCCGATCACCGTGACGCTGATCGCAACTCCCAGCTTGTGCAGGACTTGCTTCTGGCGCAGCAACGAGATCGCCCTGCGTATTGCTTCCAGCATCTAGACCTCGAATGCGATCGCGCCGACGGCGGACGGACAAACCTTACCACCGGCGGCCCGGCCCCTGTGGTAGCGCGTTTTGAGCCGAAGTGGAATTCGCACATTGTGAATAAAGATGCATTCCTTCAACATATTACCGGAATATATTTGGTCAGTTCGCGGCGACGGGAACACGCATTTTTACTGGATTCCATTCCCGCCGAAGGCGAATCCCGGGCGCCATCCTGCCCGTGCGCAATGAAGTTTTAATGATTGCGGCGCACCGGCCCTGCCATTTCCTGCCGAAATCTTAAGCCGACGCGATCAGATATCGTGCAGATAGCCACGGGCATGGGCCTTGGCGGGATCGTCGAAGATCGCCATAGCGGTTGCCATGCGCCGGAAACCGAAACTTTCGTAGAAGGATTCCTTGCCCGGCACCGCGTACAGGATGATCTTCCGGTGCCCCGCCGAAAGGCGGACAAGGCGCGCAACGATCTCCCTTCCGAGCCCGCGTCCCTGGTGATCGGGATGCACGGCAATATCGCAGACATAGGAGCAATCGCGGCCATCGGCCAGCGCCCGGCCGGCGCCCACCAGCCGGCCAGAATCGAAGGCGAAGGCGCGAAACATGCTGTTTCGGAACACCAACTCAAGATCGCCGGCCGCCTTGTCGCCGAGCGGAGCAACACGGTAGAGCGCGGAGACCTCGTCCCAATCGATGCGCGCGAGATCGTCGGTCCAGACTATTGGCATTCGCGATCGCTCCTCTTTCTCGTTGCCGGAGGCCTATCCGCGCGCGGCCGCCACCGCCTTGACGATCTCGTCTGCGCCGGGAAAGTGCGACCGCGCACGTTCGGCGACGGTCTTGTCGCCGACCCTGACTTGGAAGATTCCGCCGGTGCCCGGCACCAGCTTGGCCTCGATACCGAGGCGCCCGCGCAGTAGCTCGGCCGCGGCCTTCGCGCGTTTCTCGTAGCCGCAGGGCCGGCAATAGACGATCGATACGTCCGACATGGTGACCTCCGTGTGAATCGCCGTTGCTTGTCTCAAGCCGCCTCGACTCGGCCCGACGTGACGGCCTCGATCCCCGCGATCCAGCCTGCAACCGACCGGCCGATCGCCTCGGGATGATCCTCTTGCAGGTAGTGCTTGCCGGCGCCAAGGCCAACGACAGCGCAGTGTTGCAGGGTGCCTACGAATTTTTCGGCAAATGCAGGTGAGACCAGTGCGCCAGGTTCGGCGACAAATAGCAACTTCGGATAGATCGAGGCGGCAAGCGCCGCGTGCGCGGCTTGCAGCGCCTCGTCAACATCCGCCGGCTCGCCCTCGATCGGCAGTTCGCGCGGCAGCGCCAGGATAGGGCGGCGGCTCTCGGGCGTCGGGAACGGTGCGCGGTAGGCGGCCATTTCCTCATCGCTCAAGATCCGTAAGATTCCGCCCGGCAGCACACGCTCTATGAACGCATTGCCCTCCAAGATCATCGCCTCGCCCTCGCCCGACGTCCTGAATTTTTTGAACGTTTGGCGGGCGGTATCGTCAGCATCGTTCTCGTGGAAATCGGCCCAACTCGGCATTGGGCGGATGAACTCGAAAAACGCCATCCCTCGCACGAACTCCGGCCGGCGCGCTGCCAGATGGAAAGCAAGCGCCGAACCCCAATCCTGCACGACCAGGTAGGCGCTATCGATGCGCAGCCCATCGATCAGGGCATCAAGATAGCGCACGTGATCGAAGAAACGGTAGGCGATGTCCGGCTTGCCGGATTGGCCGAAGCCGATGAGATCGGGGGCAATGCAGTGCGCGACCGGGGCAACCAGCGGCAGGATATTGCGCCAGAGATAGGACGAGGTGGGGTTGCCGTGCAGGAATAACGCAACCGGCGCGCCCGGCTTTCCCGTCTCCCGATAGGCCATCGTCGTTCCCAACACCTCGTGATGGCGAATAGTTGTTTTGGAATGCTTGATCATGGCATCTCCTTGAATACGGTTTGGAAGGCGATTTTCTTGAAGCGTTCGAGCGGCGCCGCGCTGCGCTCCACTTTCATGCGCAGGATCGCGCCCTGCCACGACGCCAGCAGAAATTCGGCGAGCTCTTGCGGCTCGAACTCGGACGAAATTTCGCGCGCCTTTTGTGCCTCGGCGATGCAGGCGGCGAATGGGGTGCGCCATTCGGCGAAGATTTCCGCAAGCCGCGTGCGCAAAATCTCGCTGCTGCCGGAAGCCTCCAGGCTGAGATCGCCGATCAGGCAGCCGCGGCGCCACCCGTCACCCTCCAGCCTGTCGGTAATGATGTCGAGGTAGAGCTTGAGCCGCGCCCGGGGCGTGAGCGAGATGTCATCGAGCGCTTCG
>VAZG01000236.1 GCA_005885285.1 Alphaproteobacteria bacterium
ATGTTCGGCAAGATCGTGCCCTATGTGCTGGTTGGCTTCATCCAGGCCTTCCTGATCATCGGCATCGGCGTGTCATTGTTCGGGGTGCCGATCCTCGGCAACGTATTGACGCTTGCGCTGCTGTCGACGTTGTTCATCACCACCAATCTTTCGATCGGCTATACCTTCTCCACCATCGTACAGAACCAGCTGCAGGCGATGCAGCTATCGATGATGTTCTTCCTGCCAAGCATCCTTTTGTCCGGCTTCATGTTTCCGTTCGCCGGCATGCCGGTCTGGGCGCAGTATCTTGGCGAGGGCCTGCCGCTCACGCACTACATACGCATCGTCCGCGCCATCATGCTGAAGGGCGCAACGCTGCAAAACCTGCAATATGACACGATTGCCTTGATTGCATTGATGCTGCTGGCGATGACCATTGCCGTGACCCGCTTCCGCCGCACGCTCGATTGATGCAAGATGGAATGACGGTGTGACGTGATGGCTGCATTCCGGGGCGAGACAAACGAAGAGCGGTCGGCGACGTCGAAGGATTTCGACCATGCGCTGATGCGCGAGGTGATGCGCACCGAACTGGTGCGAATCAAGGCGCTGATCGCGACCTCAGTGCTCCTCAGCCTCTTTATCACTGGTCTCTATCTGTTTGATCCCTATGCGGTGACGCACCTCTGGCACGGCACGATGCACCCGTCCGCGCTGTTTTATGTTCTGATTCCGTTCGTGTTGTTCGAGCTATGGGTCCATGCCACCATCAGCCGGCATCTGAAGATGGACCGCGATATCCCCTTCTACAGGCGCTATATCGGCGCGCTGATCGAAACCACGATGCCGACGATTGCGCTGGCGCTGCATATCCAAAACATGGGGCCGGTCGAGGCGCTCGGCTTCGTCGGCCCGCTGGCCTATTTCATCTTCATCATTCTGTCGACGCTGCGGCTGGATTTTTGGCTCTCGACCTTTACCGGCTTTGTCGCGGCGGCCGAGCTGTTTGGCATGGCGATGTTCTATCATCCCGCGGGACCGCCCGATGTCCCGCCCGATACCTATTATCACGGCGCGCGCAGCGCGTTCATCCTGATCTGCGGTGTGCTCGCGGGCGCGGTCGGGGTCCAGTTGCGACGGAGTTTTGCCGCGAGCATTCGGGCTGCGACCGCGCGCGACCGCATCACCAACCTGTTCGGCCAGCACGTCTCGCCCCAGGTGGTCGAGCGGCTGATGAACGAAGGCACTGCTACCGGAAGCGACATCCGCCGCGTCGCCGTGATGTTCGTCGATTTTCGCAGTTTTACCGCCGCGGCGCGCTCGCGTACGCCGCAGGACGTCGTCGATCGCCTCGACGGCGCGTTCGCGGTGCTGGTGGAAATCCTCGACCGCCATGGCGGCATCGTGAACAAATTTCTCGGCGACGGATTCCTCGCGCTGTTCGGCGCGCCGTTCGAGGCCGAGGAGGCGCCGCACCGCGCGGTCGCCGCGGCCCGCGACATGCTGGTCGCGATGGATGACATCAACGAGGGTGCGAGCTGGCCGCTGCGCATCGGCATCGGCATTCATTTTGGCGAGGTGGTAGCCGGCAATATCGGCTCGCCGCGGCGCAAGGAATACACCGTGATCGGCGACACCGTGAATTTTGCCTCAAGGCTGGAGGCGCTCAACAAGGATTTCAACTCGCAGCTCCTGATTTCAAGCACGGTTCGTGACGCGATCGGCGAAGCATGCAGCGATGCGGTGCCGCTTGGCGCGGTCACGATCAGGGGCTATGACCGACCGATGACGGTGTGGCAGTTGGGATAGGAGGATCGGATGCAGCGACGTTATATCACCGTGGACGTTTTCACCGACCGCGCCTTCGGTGGCAATCCGCTCGCCGTGGTGCTGGATGCCGGCGGGCTGTCGACGGCGCAGATGCAGGCCGTTGCCACCGAGTTCAACTATTCCGAGACCACATTCGTGTTGCCGCCGCGCGATTCCGCCAACGACGCATGGGTGCGCATTTTTACCGTGAACCGAGAACTTCCGTTCGCCGGTCATCCCAATGTCGGTACCGCCTTCGTGCTGGCGAGGCAGGCGGCAAAACCGCCGGAGAGGGTTTTGTTCGAGGAGGGGGCGGGCCTCGTGCCGGTCGCAATCCTGAAAGAGGGCGGTAAGCCCGTCGGCGCCGAGCTCACCGCGCCACAGCCGCCAAAGCGCCTGACGGAATTTTCTGCCGAAGAGGCCGCTGCCTGCCTGTCATTGTCGCCGGCCGATGTGAAGACCGACGGGCACAGGCCGCAGATCGTCTCGGTCGGACTGCCGTTTCTGGTGGTTGAGCTGGCTTCGCGCGAGGCCGTGAGGCGGGCAAAGCCCGACGCGGCGGCGTTCGCCAAAAACTTCCCCTGCGACGGGAGCGATGCGGTCTACTTCTACACAAGGGACGTGCCGGCGAGCGAAAAGCCGTGCGATTTGCAGGCGCGGATGTTTCATCCGGGTTCGAGCGGGCTTTCAGAAGATCCGGCCACCGGCAGCGCGACCGCCGCTGCCGCGCTCGCCGATCTCGACAGCACAGTTGACGGTGAACTGAAACTGCGCATCGGCCAGGGTGTTGACATGGGGCGGCCAAGCTTGCTCCTGACGCGGGTGCGCAAGCAGAAGGGCGCCATCGTTTCCGCGCATGTCGGCGGTGGCTGCGTGCAGATGATGCAGGGGACGTTCCGATTGGAGGGCGAGCGGTGATGCGATGCCCGTCGTCATTGCGAGGAGCAAAGCGACGAAGCAATCCGGTCCCTTCTCGGCCCTGGATTGCTTCGCTACGCTCGCAATGACGACTACACCTGCTTCGCGGCCAAATTCTCCACCTTCACCTCGTCGCGGTCTTCGATGATCTCCGCGATCCATTGCCGGTGGCAGTGGGTGTGATCGCGCTCGTAACAGAGCAGGCAGACCGGGCTTGATTTCTTCACCAGCGCCGACAGCTCGTCCAGCTCTTCCCTCGCGTGCGGCGTCTTCAGGTGTTTCGCGTAGATCTTGTGGAGCAGATCGTACTTGCCGCTGCGCGCAGCCAGCCGCCCCTCCTTTGGCGTGCCGAGCGCGGCGAGGTGCAGATACGCGATGCCGCGTTCGTCGAGGCCTGCCGCGAGCTGGTTCTTGGAAAAGCCCGGCCGGCGCGACGAGGTGACGGCACGCACGTCGACCAGCAGCTTGACGCCGGCGTTTTCGAGCTCGTCAAGCACCGCCCTGGACGGCGTCTGTTCATAGCCAATGGTGAAAAGCTTTTTGGCCTTGGCCACGGCTCACTCCGATTACTTCACGCGAGCAATCAATTCCATTGCACCGGCCGGCGCGCGCACCTTGCCCTCATGGATGACGTAGGCGAACACGTCGCGCCGCGTTTTCGTTGGCGTGGTCTGGTCGACGCGCGGCAAATCATCGGGTTCGCCACCGCCGGCCCAGGCCAAGAACCGGTTCGCCCAAGCGTCGAGCTGCTTCGGCGGATAGCAGGTCTTGAGTTCATCATTGCCCTTCTGCAGCCGCGCGTAGACGAAGTCGCTGACGACGTCGGCAATCCCAGGATATTTGCCGTGTTCGGCGAACACGACCGGCGTTTCGAACTTGCGCAACAGGGCGACGAATTCTGCTACACAGAAACTGTCGTGCCGGACCTCGACCACATGACGCAGCGCGCGACCGTCGAGCTTGCGCGGCAACAGTTCAAGGAATTTGCCGAAATCGGCTTCATCGAATTTCTTGGTCGGCGCGAATTGCCAGAGCACCGGACCCAGGCGATCGCCGAGCTCGAGCACGCCGGAATCATAAAACCGCTTCACGGAATCGCCGGCCTCCGCCAGCACGCGGCGATTGGTGGCAAAACGCGGCCCCTTGAGGGAGAACACAAAGCCGTCAGGCACCTCGCGCGCCCATTTGCGAAAGCTCTCCGGTTTTTGCGAGCCGTAATAGGTGCCGTTGATCTCGATCGACGTCAGCTTCGACGCGGCGTAGGAAAGCTCTTTCGCCTGCGCAAGTTTTTCCGGATAGAACACCCCGCGCCATGGCTCAAAAGTCCAGCCGCCGACGCCGATGTAGATGTGGCCTGAACTCGCTTTGGTTTTCGGTTTCCTGGTCACTTCCTGGGTCACTTTCATCGGGAGCGGTCGACGGAAAGAACGCCATTCATATCGGCTTGCCCAGATCAGAACAATCCTCCACTCCCGTTGCGTCGTTACGCCTGGCCGAGGCGAAAGCCCGGGTCAAAGCCGAGCACGCGCTGCGCCTTCTCGGTCGAAAGATATTCGCAGGGCTCGGCGACGTTGTAGATGCCGGGCTGCGCCTTTTTGACGGCAAGCAGGGCGGCCGAGGCGGCCGCATCAACGTGCAGCGACGGCGCCCCCTTGGCTCGATCGCTTCCCGTGTTCGGCCCATACAGGAGTCCGTAGCGAAGCACGACACCTTCGATTGGCGCTGACGAAAGCGTCACCTGCTCCAGTACGATGACGCCGCCCACGGTGATGCCCCGCGACCCCTGTGCGCCGACATCGAGCGGGTCCTCTTCGGAATGCGGTTCCGGCCCCGGCGCGTACATCCAGGCGATGCTTTGCGCGACCAGCCGGCGGGCACCTGATGCGAGTGTCGCCGCAACAAGATTGCGGGTTCCCTCTTCGCGCATGCGAGCGTTGCGGCGCGTGCCTTCTTCCATCCGGCTCGGATCGAGCCCAGGCGGAAGGTCGGTCAGTTGGTGCATCACAACGTCAGGGCGCGCTGCCGAAACCGCGCGGGACAACGCCGCTGCGTTGAATACATCGACGACCACGGCTTCGATTCCATCCGAGCGCAGAGCGTCGGCTTTGGCCGCCGAGCGGCTCGTACCGACGACGTCGTATCCGGCATCGCGCAGCAGAGGCACCAGGCGTTTGCCGATCGCGCCGGTCGCACCAGCCAGGAATATTCTCATGATAATTGCTCCATTTGCGAAATTGGCTCCGGGGAAGCTCGCTGACTTTCTTAGAGCGGTTTCATCAGGTCGGCTGCCATCGCGCCTTTTGGAGCGATGTAAATTGCGAGCAATGTCGCCGGCTCGGTCGAACTCGCATTGCGCGAGACGCGATGAACCGCGCCCGGAGGTTCCCACCACGCCCCTCCCGTCTTGAAGGTCTGCTCCGGCCCGTCGCCAACCTTCGAGGTGACCGCTCCCGAAACGACGAATGCCATGACGCCGTTGGCGTGGAGGTGGGCGGGGGAGCCCGTTCCAGGTGGATACGTGACTTCAATGAGGGTCAGTTCGCGCGTGGGCTCGCCCGGCAATTCCTGTTTGATCACGTCGCGCCGCGCTGACGCGGTCGTGGCGGCCTGCGCTCGGGCGGAGACCTCTCCGTCAAGCGACGTCGCGATGGCGGCGGTCAGCAGGGAGACGACGGAGGCGCGATTGAACTCTCTGCGGCTATGGGCGGACTTGATTGGGACTTGCATCGTATTCTCCTTGGGCTTCGTCGCGAAGGGAAGCGGTGAGGCAACTTGGTCCGTGCGCGGCGGGTTCATCTCGTTGCTTTGAGCTAACATCAATTGGCCTATCTGATAGAGCCAAGTCCTGGTAAACTGACTGGGCCATGACGGGCTTATCCAGGAAACGCGCCATCGTTCTGGTGCGGGGCGCCGGCGCACCGCTTTATCGTCAGATCTATGATCACTTCCGAACAGCGATCGGGGTCGGCCAGCTTCAGCCCGGTGACCGCCTGCCGTCCGCGCGTCGCCTCGCCGAAGAATTCACGACCGCCCGCGGGACCGTTGACGCTGCCTACGCAATGCTCGCGGGGGAGGGCTATGTTGTCAGCCGCGGGCCGGCAGGCACCATGGTTTCGCCCGACCTGCGCGGCGCGGCGGTCGCCAAGCGCACCGTAACGCACAGCCTGGCCGGCGGCCGAGAGCAGCAAGCCGCCGCGGGCCCAAGGCCATTTCAGATGGGGCTGCCTTCCCTCGATGCATTCCCACGCAAGATTTGGTCACATACCGTGGCGCGACAGGCGCGAGAGTTTTCTTCCATCGACATGGCTTATCCCGATGCCGCCGGGTTCGTGCCGTTGCGGGAGGTCATCGCCCGGTATCTCGCGACTTCCCGCGGCATCACCTGCACCTCGCAGCAAATCCTGGTGACCAACGGATTCCAGGATGCTCTTGGCCTTATCGCCGATGTATTGCTTGATCCAAACGACAAGGTCTGGTTGGAGGATCCGTGCTACCCGTTGGCGCGCGCGGCGCTCGAGGCCGCGGGCGCCAAGCTGGTGCCGATCTGCGTCGATGACGAGGGATTACAGGTGGCCGAAGGTATGGAGCGCGCGCGGCGCGCACGCCTGGCACTGGTCACGCCCTCGCATCAGAGCCCTCTCGGTGTCGCGCTGTCATTACGGCGACGGCTCGCGCTATTGTCGTGGGCGAGTGCCGCCGATGCCTTTGTCATCGAGGATGACTACGATAGCGAATTCCGCTACGTCGGCCGGCCGCTGCCCGCACTCAAGAGCATTGATCGCAATGAACGGGTGGTCTACGCCGGAAGCTTCAGCAAGGTGTTGTTCCCCAGTCTGCGGCTCGGCTATCTCGTCGTTCCCGACGAATTAGTCGCGGCTTTTGCGCAGGCCAACCGGCGTCGCAACTCTGGAGCCTCCACGCTCGCGCAGCGCGCAGTCGCCACTTTTATGGTCGAGGGTCATTTCGCGCGCCACATCAGACGCATGCGCAGCCTGTATGCCGCTCGACGTCAGGCACTGGCCGAGGCGTTATCGGCAGTGTTCGGCGATGCTGTCGAGATGGATGCCAGGCCAGGCGGCATGCAAATGATCCTGCGGCTTGGCGATGGCGTACGCGATGTCAAGTTGGCAAAGCTTGCCCAGGCCGCAGGCCTCGCCGTTGAGGCGTTATCCAGCCGCGCCATCGCACATGCGTGCGGCGAAGGATTACTGCTGGGGTTCACGAACGTCGCCGAGGCGGACGCGATGGACATATGTCGGCGGCTCGAGCGCGCGATCGGCACGCAATTGGGCCGCCAAGCGTCAAGATCGAAATAGCAAAGCCCGTATTGCTCCGCGCGTGCAGTCGAATTCAGTGCGCGGTTTGGGTCCTCATCGCAAGGCGCTCCAACGGCTTGAAGAACCGCCTGGCAAGCTCGCTATAAAGTCGCCAGATCTTCTGCGAGTCGGCAAGGAAGGTCTCGCAAGACTGCTTGGCGAATTCGTTCTGGATCTCGACAGTCTTGTCGAGCGACCGCGCGGCGCTGAGTTTCTCGACAAACGATAGTGTCTCTTCAAACGACCGCAAGGTGTAGGCCCGGTAGGCATTCGCGATGGTTTGGATTCCGATCGCGAATGTATCGAAGGAGTCGGCTAGGACAACCGGCGAGGCTCCAGTTGGCACCAGTGCGCCTTTCGAGGGGCTCCCGGTCGATGCGGCTTCTGGTTCAATTTCAATTGCGGCGGCGGTTGAAGCCTCTGATTCTGCCAGGAATGTTTCGGTCGGCGCGCCTGCTGCCTCTATCAGCTCTTTTTCATCCCGCCGTCGGTCACTCTGTTGATCCGGTTTCGAGCGCGGCCGTTGATCCGGTTTCTTGCCTTGCTGTTTCTGCTTCGCCTTGCGCTGGCCCGGCTTTCCCGACGGGTTGTTGTGGTCCGTACTCGACATTCTCTAAAACTCCGCTCTTTGCGAATCAACTAAACGCCTAGCCTCCGTCATGTTTGCGCTGGAATCGCGGTGCCTGCTTGTTCCTCGCGGGGCGCTCGTGTGTTGACACTTGGAAGGATGGAACAAGCTCGAGCCGGGAACTCACGCGGCCTGAAGCCGTCTGCATGCTCGCACTTCGACTGGGCCACGGCCAACAGGGCGATCGAATTGGCGCAGCAGGATATCGTCACCCATTCGTCCGGCATAAGGGGCGGAATAGCCGGGCACTTCCACTCAAGGGGCTATTCCCGCTATCCGCTTTTCCGTAAGATCAATCCATTCTCGAAAGAGGGATCGTATGACGTCTGAGTCGTTAGCGGGCATTTTGGCGGCGATCATCGCATCCGTGGTGTTGGTGGCAGCGATCGCCTATGGGCCGATCGGGCAGTTCGGAAAACCCGCCAAGCAGGTGCAGCAACCGGCCCAGGCGGCGCCTGCCGCGCCCGTGCCCCGGGGCCCGGTGATCAAAGATGTGCCGAACTAGCTGACGCGCGAACTGGATCCGCTCCCTTGCGGAACACGCAAAGCATCCCCACTTGATTGTCAACGGCGACGTCGATGCTTACGAAAAAGCTCCGGCGCCGGGACGACCACTGAATAATTTGGCGGCGCCGGATGTACGCGCGCCTTGTTGTTCGTGGTCGTTGGCATTTTTAAAGCGCTCTAAAGCCCGTTTTGGTGCGTTTTCGTTGACCTTCCACAGCCCGTTTCGGAACTGCGCCTTGGCATGGCAGGAGGCGGCGGATATACGCTTGCCCCATGAATGAAGCCATCAGACCGGGCCCCGAAAACCCGGAGCAGGCTTTGGCTCGACAGGCTTCAAGTCCACAAGCCTCAAGCCAATCCCCGACTCAACAAGCCTCCAGCCAACAAGCTTTGGGCTCGCTTCTGCTTTCGGTCGTCGTTCCCACCTTCAACGAGCGCGATAACGTCACCAAGCTGTTTCACAAGCTGGAGGCAACGCTCGCCGGCATCGCCTGGGAAGTCATCTTCGTCGACGACAATTCTCCCGACGGGACCTCGGAGGTGGTGCGCGGCCTGGCGCGGCAGGACAGCCGCGTCCGCTGCATCCGCCGGATCGGCCGGCGAGGGCTGTCCGGCGCCTGCATTGAAGGCATTTTGGCGTCGAGCGCGCCCTATGCGGCCGTGATGGATGCCGACTTGCAGCACGACGAGACGCAATTGCCCAAGATGCTGGCGCTCTTGCAAAGCGGGCATCGAGAGCTTGTGGTCGGCAGCCGCTACGTCGAGGGCGGCAGCGCCGATAGTTTCAACAAGCAACGCGCCGGCGCCAGCGCGCTCGCGACCGAACTCGCCAAGCGCGTGCTCAGCGTCAGCATTGCCGATCCCATGAGCGGCTTCTTCATGATCAGCCGCGATCGCTTCGAGCAGTTGGCGCCGCAGCTCTCGACGCAGGGCTTCAAGATCCTGCTCGATATCGTCGCGACCGCTCGGGGAGAGCTGCGCACGGTCGAAGTTCCCTACAGTTTCGGTTCGCGGCTGCACGGCGAAAGCAAGCTCGATTCGATGGTGGCGCTGGATTTTTTAGGGCTGGTGCTGGCAAAGCTCACGAACGACGTGGTGTCGTTGCGCTTTTTCCTGTTCGCGATGGTCGGCGGGACCGGGCTATTTGTGCATCTCGGGACGCTCTACATTGCGCTGAAATTGTTCGAGGCGCCGTTTGCGCAGGCGCAGGCTGCCGGCGCTTTTGTCGCCATGACCAGCAACTTCATCCTGAACAACTTCCTCACCTATCGCGACCAGCGGCTGAAGGGTTTTGCGATCCTGCGCGGCCTGCTCGCGTTCTATCTTGTTTGCAGCGTCGGCCTGTTCGCCAATGTCGGCGTCGCGTTCTCGGTTTACAAGCAGCAGCCGATCTGGTGGCTTGCGGGCGCTGCGGGCGCGCTGATGGGCGTGGTGTGGAACTACGCGATGTCCGGACTGTTCGTCTGGCGCAAGCGATGAAATCCAGATGAGCCCGAGCGACGCGCGGCTCGCCCGTGACACCACGCTTGCGGTTCTCGCTCTGGTCGCGCTGCGGCTGGTCGCCGCCGCCTGGACGCCGCTGACCTTCGACGAAGCCTATTACTGGATGTGGTCGAAGCATCTCGCGTCGGGCTATTATGATCATCCGCCGATGGTCGCGTTGGTGATCCGGCTTGGCACCGTGATCGCTGGCGACACCGAACTTGGCGTTCGGCTGGTGTCGATATTGCTGGCGCTGCCGATGAGCTGGGCGGTGTATCGCGCCGCGGCGATCCTGTTCGGCGGCATGCGGCTTGCGGCAACGGCGACCATCTTGCTCAATGTCACGCTGATGGCGGCGGTCGGCACCATGATCGTGACGCCGGACGCGCCAGTTCTGGTCGCCGCGTGCTTCGTTCTGTTTGCGCTCGCCAAAGTGCCGGAGACCGGCCGGGGCGCTTGGTGGCTCGCGGTCGGCGCCGCCGTCGGCGCGGCATTGTTGTCGAAATACACTGCCTTGTTCTTCGGCCCGGCGATCGCGATCTGGCTCGTAAGCGTTCCGAAATTGCGGGGCTGGCTGCTTTCGCCCTGGCCTTATTTTGGCGGTCTCGTCGCGCTGGCGATCTTTGCGCCGGTCATCTTCTGGAACGCCGATCACCAATGGGTCTCCTTCATCAAACAGATCGGCCGCGCGCGGATCGAGGATTTCCAC
>VAZG01000396.1 GCA_005885285.1 Alphaproteobacteria bacterium
TTACCCTTGAGATCCTTGATGGTCTTGATGTCGGACTTGGCGTCGGCGACGATTGCCATGCCGCGATTGGTCGCCGCCGCCACAATCACCACCGGCTCGCCCGCGGCGGCGCCGAGCAAGAACGCCGCGATGCCGTGGATACAGGTGTCGACGGTGCCCGTCAGCACCGCGTTCTTGCCATCGGTCGGGCTCTCGAACGGCACGACCTCGACCTTGTAGCCGGGCGGCGCGAACTTCTCATAGAAGTAGGGCGTGATGCCGTGGATCAGCTTTAGCGTTCCGACCCGCAAAACCTTGTCGTCAGCCTGTGCCTGCGGCGTCGCGAGCAATAGCGGCATCATGGCGAATGCAACGAGCAGCAGGCGGCTCAGTGGCGTATTGGGCGCAGCAGACATAACCATCCTCACGGACTCTGTTGATGCAACCCGGCACCGTCACTGTACAGCACGCATCAAACCGAGTGAACCGATTTGATGGCCCGGAGAAAGACACTGCATATCGCCTAAAATTGCTCGATGGACTACATTGGGGCATACCGGTTCGGAGCCCCCGTCGATGAATGTTGATATTCTCGTCAAGAACGTTGCGCTGTGGGGCGTCGAAGGAATACGCGACGTCGGAATAGCGCAGGGGCGATTTGTCAGCATCGGCCAACGCTCCGCTGACGCAAATGCGGACCTCACACTCGACGCCGAGGGCCGGATGGCCGTTGTAGGCTTTGTCGAGCCGCATATTCACCTCGACAAGGCGCTGATCTCCGAGCGCGCGCCGGTCAATATTTCGGGGACACTGACCGAAGCCATCGAGATCCTTTGGGAGATCAAGCGCAACTATACAGTAGGCGAGATCGCCGATCGCGCCTCCCGCGTGCTCGCGCAGGCGCTCACGAATGGCGTCTCGAGGCTGCGGACCCATGTCGACGTCGATCCGATCGGCGGCACCCGGCCGGCCGAGGGCTTGATCCGCGCCCGCGAGCGCTTCCGCGATCTGATGAATATCCAGATCGTCGCCTTTCCGCAGGAAGGAATTGTCAAGTCGCCCGGCACCGAAGCGCTGATGCGGGAGGTAATGCGGCTCGGCGTCGACGTTGTCGGCGGCATGCCGTTCAACGAAAACTCGCCACTGGACAGCCGCCGGCATATCGAGATCGCCTTCGAGATCGCCAGAGAATTCGACGCCGACATCGACATGCATGTCGACGAGACCGATGACCCGATGGCGCGCACGTTGGAGGTGCTCGCTGAACTAACCATCAAGAATGGCTGGCAGGGCCGGGTCACGGCCGGTCACACCTGCGCGCTGGCAAGTTACCCGCGCAACTATGCCGATTATGTGATCGGCCGCCTTCGCGAAGCCAACGTCAACATGATCGCCAACCCCGCCACCAACCTGATGCTGCAGGGCCGCCTTGACGATTATCCCAAGCGCCGCGGGGTCACCCAGGTCAAGGAACTGCTGGCGGCAGGTGTCAACGTCGCCTGCGGGCAAGACTGCGTGCATGACACCTTCTATCCCTTCGGTCAGAACGATCCGCTCGAAATCGCTTTCCTGCTGTGCCATGCCTCGCAGATGAGCCAGCCGGCCGAAATTCTTACGGTGATGGACATGGTGACGAATAATGGCGCCAGAGCATTGCGGGTTCCCGATTTTAGCTTCGCGGTCGGCTCGGTCGCGGATCTGGTGATACTGGACGCCCGCGACGCACGCGAGGCAATTGCCACCAGGACACCACATCGCTGGGTCATTCGAAAGGGAAAGCTGATCGCCGAGGCAAGGTTGGAGACACGCCGCTACTTCGACATACCCGCATAAAGGATCCGGCATTTGGATTTTCGCCAACTGCGTTACGTCCTCTCGGTCTATAAAGAACGCAGCTTCACGAAGGCGGCGAAGCGGCTCAATATCTCGCAATCGGCCGTCAGCGAGCAGGTCAAATTGCTCGAAGAAGAGATCGGCTTCGAGCTGTTTCACCGGACCTCGCGCGGCATCGAGTCCACCGACCGCGGCCGCACCTTTTTGTACGAGTCCGAACGGGTGATTGGCGATCTGCTCAGTCTCTCCGATACCGCCCGCCGGCTGCGCGGCGCGCTGCAGGACACGCTGACGATCGGCATGGGGTCGGGCATGGCCCAGATCTTCATTCCGCGGATGTTCACTGATCTCAAGAACAATCTTCCCGGCGTGAGGCTGGAAATCCTGACGGCGCCGACCAAGAATATCTTCAATGAGCTGCACGAAGAGCGGATCGACGCCGGGATCGCAATCGAGTCTGATCCGGAACGGTTGCCGGCCGGATTGGTGTTCGAGCGCCTGATCGACGCTGAGATGGTATTGATCACCCATCCCAAGCACGCACTTGCGCGCTCGAAGCAGCCGGTCGATATTGGCCGCTTGGTCGCTGAACCCACTATCATGAGTGAATTGACGGTGGGATACGGCCAAGTGGTGCTGTCGTTGTTCACCGATCTCGGGATCAAGCCCAATATTCTTGCGGTCGTCGATAATATCGAGACCATCAAGATGATTGTGCAATCGGAAGGCGGAATTGCCATCGTCCCGCGTGCCTGTGCGGAAAACGAAGTCACGTTGGGATTATTAAAGGCACTTTCCATTGCTCCGGCCCGCAATGTCGTCTTCAGCTTGTTTCGGCGACGCGAACCGCTGTCGCGGCGCAAGGAATCGGCGCTGCTGAATTTGCAAAATATGCTGAAAGCATAAGCACTCTGACTCAGATTTGCTGGATCGGATTTTCCGATACCGCTATCGATATTCGGCTTTTGACAGAGCGGAATGGGTTGACCCATTCTTCCCGCTCCTCATTGACGCTTGATCCCTGCCTGCGGAGTGGCGCGAAGCATGTCTGGTCAACCCGCAGCGGCGCGGCTTCGCATTGGCATCGATACCGGCGGCACATTCACCGATATCGTTTCTGTCGACATCGTCTCTGGCGCCACACAGGTCACTAAGGTAGCAAGCACCCCGGCAAATCCAGCCATCGGCCTGCTGCGTGGTGTGAAGGAGATTCTCGCCAGTGCGGGCGCCGCCACCGACCATGTTGCGGGCCTTGCCCACGGCACCACGGTTGCCACCAACGCGCTGCTGCAGGGCGAGATCAATTCGCTCGGCCTGATCGTTAACACCGGTTTCCGGCACATCCTCGAGATCGCGCGGCAGTCGGTGCCGGAGGGGTATGGCAATTCCTATTTTTGGGTAAAGCCCGACCGGATCGTTCCCCTGCAATTCATCCGTGAGGCCGGCGGCCGGCTGGATTTTCGCGGACTTGAATTGCGCCCGCTCGATGAGGCCAGCGTGCACGAAGCCGCGCGTTATTTCCGCGCGCGCAGCATTCGCGCCATCGGCATCTGCCTGCTGCATTCCTACGCCAACGACGCGCATGAACGCCGCGCTGCCGAAATTGTGGCGCAAGAATATCCGGAGGCGACATTGTCGTTGTCCTGCGTGGTATTGCCGGAATATCGCGAATATGAGCGCGCGGTGACGACATTGGTGGACGCCTTCGTCAAGCCGCATATGGAACGCTATCTCAACCGCGTGCACCAGGAGCTCGGTAGCGGCTTGCAGGACAAGCCGTTTCTGGTGATGCAGTCGAGCGGCGGTGTCGCCAGCGCCGATCAAGTGGTCCGCAAGCCGATTACCACGGCACTCTCGGGTCCTGCGGCCGGTGCGCTCGGCAGCGCGGTCATTGCTGAAATTGCGGGCTTCCCGGATCTGGTCACGCTGGACGCCGGCGGCACCTCGACCGACCTTTGCCTGATCGAAGGCGGTAAGCCGCAGGTCACCAATGGTGGATCGATCGGGCCGTTTCCGGTGCGAATCCCGATGATCGACATCGAGACCATCGGCACCGGCGGCGGTTCGATCGTCTGGATCAGCCGCGAAGGTCATCTCAAGGTTGGCCCGCGCAGCGCCGGCGCCGAGCCCGGGCCGATGTGCTATCCGAACGGCGGCAGCGAGCCGACGATCACCGATGCCAATCTGGTGCTGGGACGGATTCCGCCGGCGCTAATCGGCGGCGGTATTGCCCTCGATGTCGAACGGGCGCGCGGCGGCATCGCGGCGCTGGCGGCCAAATTGCCGGGCGACATGGGCATCGAGCAACTCGCCAGCGGCATCATCGAAATCGCCAATTGGAACCAGGCCAACGCGATCCGGCAAATGACGATCCAGCGCGGCATCGATCCGCGCGCCTTTGCGCTGTTGTCGTTCGGCGGCGCGGGTCCCGCGCAATCCGCCGCGGTCATGGACCTGCTCGCCATGAAGGCGTGCATCGTGCCGCCGAACCCCGGCAATCTCTCGGCGTTCGGCCTGCTGGCAGTCGATTGGCGCACCGACCACATCGTCACCAAGGTGATGCACGAGGAGACGATCGATCTTTCCGAGATCGCCGCGCGCTACGCCGCGCTGGAGCGCGAGGCCGTGGCGACGCTGGAGCGCGACGGCATCGACGCGTCGCGCATCAGGCTGGTCCGCGAGGCGGACGTCCGCTACGCCGGCCAGTCGATGGAAGTCCGCGTCACTGCGTCCGGTGGCGCCTTCGATGAGACGTTCCTGACCGGGCTGATTGGCGCCTTCAATGCCGCGCATCTTAGGACCTTCGGATATAATTATGCGGGCGAGCAGAAGATCGAACTGGTCAATCTGTGCGTCTCGGGTTTCGGCCTGATCGAGCGGCCGCAACTGCCTAAGCCCGCGATACGCTTCGACAGACCGGAGCCGAAAGGCAAGCGGGCCGTCTATTTCGGCGGCTTCCAGGACACGCCGGTGTTCGATCGCGCGGCGCTGCCGCCTGGAGGTCGCGTCAACGGACCGGCTATCGAGATGTCGCGATGAATATCCATTCCGCCGCGCATCCGTGGCCGACAGCGCCGCTGCGGGAAGCCGTAGCAGTCGATCCGATCGTGCTGCAGATCGTCGAAGGCACGCTGAATTCGATCGAGACGGAAATCGAATATGCCATCGAGCGCACCGCACGCTCACCGATGATCCGGGAAGCCCATGATTTCCGCGTCGGGCTGTTCGACCGCTATTGCCGCAAGCTAACCGGGCGTTCCTATTCGGCGATGCCGAACGCCGTGGTGCGGGATTTTCCGCCCGAGACCATGAAGCCCGGCGATGTATTTTTGATGAATGACACCTATTTGACGGAAGGCTCGATCGGGCATTTGCCCGATCTTTGCAGCACGGTGCCGGTGTTTCACGACGGCGAAGTCGTCGCCTACATCCAGGCCTTCGGCCATCATGATGATGTCGGCGGCCGGGTACCCGGCTCGATGCCGGGCTCGGCGGCCACCGTATTCGAGGAGGGCATCGCGATCCCGCCGGTGAAGATCTATTGCGAAGGTGTCCGCAACGAAGCTGTCTTTACCATCGTTCGCCGCAACACGCGCGTGCCGGAGATGCTGTCGGCCGATCTCGACAGCGAAATCCAGGCCTGCCTGATGGGCGCGCGGCGCATGTGCGGGTTGTTCGAACGTTTTGGAAGGGAGCAGGTCGAGGCCTGTTTCCAGGCCATCCTGGAGAAATGCCGCGACATTTACCGCAACGAGCTATTGGCAAAAATCGCCGACGGCGAATATGCCTGGGAGGACTACGTCGAGCATGACGGCATCACTGATCCAAAGCTGCACAAGATCGCCCTGAAGATGACCAAGAAGGGCGGCAAGATCACGCTCGACTTCAACGGCACCGATCCGCAATCGACCGGTCCGATCAACTGGCCGGCGGACTATGCCGACGGCGCCTTCCTGATCAAATGGATCGCTCCGATCCTGCGCAATTTGGCCGATACGCCCGAACGCGCCGCCGAAATCCACGTCAATGAAGGCGTCTGTGACGTGTTCGACGTGATCTTTCCCCCAAAAGGCACGCTGATCACGCCGGAATGGCCGGCCGCGACCAACGCGCGGTCTTTTGTCCTCTTGCGCTGCCTCGGTCTGCTGGCGGGCGTGGTCGCGCAAGCCGTCGATGGGCGCATGCCGGCCGATCAGGAGACCATCCGTTACACCGGCTTTTTCGGCACCGATCTCGACGGCAAGCCGTTCCTGTCGCGCGAGGTGCTTGGTGGCGGCTCCGGCGGTCGCTACTACGCCGATGGCAATGACGCGATCCACATCGTACCGGACTCGCGCAATCAGCCGGCGGAATTCACCGAGACCCGATTTCCGCTATTGGTCGAGAAGCTGGCGCTGCGTACCGATTCCGGCGGCGCTGGTCTGCGCCGCGGCGGGCAGGGCTACGAAAAGCACTATCGCGCGCTGGTCGATTGCCGCACCATCGTCACCGCCGATCGGGTGCGGCTGGGCTGCTACGGTTTGAACGGCGGCAAGGCCGGCCAGCCGTTCTGCGTCACCGTCGATGCCGAGGGCGAAGGTTACGATCTCGGCGGTCTGGTCGACGGCGAACCTGTGCTGAAGGGGCAAGTCGTTCGCGTGGTGACGACAGGCGGCGGCGGCTGGGGCGATCCGCTACAGCGCGAATTGGAATTGGTGTTGCGCGATGTGATTGAGGGCCGGGTCTCGCTTGCGAGCGCAGAGAAGGATTACGGCGTAGTATTGAAGGAAGGTGACGGCGCCGGTCGGCCCGTGATCGATGAGGTTGTGACCCGAGATCTGCGGGCCGAGATGACGAAGGCACGAAGTGCGCCGCTGCCAATGATTGACCGCGGCGAGGGCTATGAGAAGATGCTACGCGGCGAGCATCGGCCGCGGATTCGGTGAAATGGCGATAGCGGTCAGCGAGCAAGCGGAGCTTGAAGCGAATGGCGATTGAAGTTGCGAAGGTTGAATTGAAAACCGTGCAGGACGCGAGCGGGCTCGATGGGTTGATCGCGGCCGGCAAGTTCGGCGCCGACGAGGTCATTGCGGTGATCGGCAAGACTGAAGGCAATGGCGGCGTCAATGACTTTACCCGTATCCTGGCCGACCAGGCGTTTCGGCGGGTGTTGCTCAAGCGCGGCACCCGCACCGAGGCTGAAATTCACAATGTGCCGATGGTCTGGTCCGGCGGCTGCGACGGCGTCATCACGCCGCATGCCACGATCTTCGCCCGCAATGGCAAGACGGGTCCGGCTGACAAGTCGCGGTTGGCGATCGGCACGGCGCTGAGCGTGGAACTATTGCCCGAAGACATCGGGCGGCCCGCGATGGTCCAGAAAGTCGCCGACGCCGTCAAGGCGGCGATGAAGGATGCCGGAATCGCCGATCCCAGGGATGTGCACTACGTCCAGACCAAGACGCCGCTGCTGACCATTGATTCCGTCCGCGACGCGGAATCCCGCCACCAGACCCTGGCTTGCGAGGTCCACGATTCCATGGGCGTTTCCAACGGCACCACCGCGCTCGGCATTGCGGTCGCACTCGGCGAAGCGCCCATGCCCAAGGCCGAGCAGATTTGCAGGGATCTCGACCTGTATTCCTCGGTGGCGTCCTGTTCGTCGGGCGTGGAATTGACCCAGGCGCAAATCGTCCTGCTCGGCAACAAGGCCGGTGCCGGCGGCGCTTACCGGATCGGCCATTCGGTGATGCGCGACGCGCTTGATATCGACGGCATCTACGATTCCATCCGCGATGCCGGCCTGGTGCTGCCGGAACGGCCGCGATCGGAAGACCTCAAAGGCCGTGTCGTCAATTGTTTCATGAAATGCGAGGCCGACCGCCGGGGCACGCTGCGCGGCCGGCGTCAGATCATGCTCGACGACTCCGACGTGCACCATCATCGCCATTCCAAGGCGGCAGTCGGCGGGGTGGCGGCACTTGCGATCGGCGATCCCGCGGTGTTCGTGTCGGTGGATGCCATGCATCAGGGCCCGCATGGCGGCGGCCCGGTGATCGCGATTGTCGAAATGGACGAGTAAAACCGGCACGTTCCTTGCTCTAAAGATGGGCACATGGCCGACGGTCCAACCGAACGGTGCCCACAGGTGGATGACTGGAGCAAAATGATGAAATCGTTCAATCTCTCGATCTTCGCCATTGCGGTTCTGGTCATGGGCGGAATCGCCCCAGGCCCGGCGGCCGCGCAGGACAAGGTCTCGGTCGGCGTATTTCCGGTCAGTTCATCGCTGCCGTATTTCGTCGCGCTGGAGCGGGGCTTCTTCAAGGAACAAAATATCGAGCCCGAGATGACAAAACTGATGGGCGGTCCGCCGAATGTCGCGGCGATGATGACCAACCAGATCGAGGTCTCGGCGGTGCTGGTCACGCTGGAAGGGCTGAACGCCAATGTGAAGAAGCCCGGCGTGGCGATGTATATTGCGCTCAACAGCCAGACCAAGGTCTGGAAGATGGAGCAATTCGTGGTCCGCAACGGCTTTAAGGCGGAAACCATCGCCGATCTCAAAGGCGCCAAACTTTTTTCGGCGCCCGGGCCGGCCAATCTCAACACCGCCAAGGCCATCCTGGCCAAAAACGGCGTGAAGGACGGCGACTATACCATCGACCAGCTCGACATGAGCCAGCACATCAATGCCATGACCGCAGGCACCTTCGACGGCGGCTACACGCTGGAGCCCAACGCCTCGATGATGATCAAGGCCGGCGTCGCGCGCTCGCTGGAAGCCGGCGTCATCGCCAAATACATTCTGGGCGACGAGTCGGCCGACGCCTATGCGGCGGGCTGCGCCATGACCAGCGATTTCATTCACAATCGCCCCGAAGTGGCAAAACATTTCGCTGGGGCGTGGGCCAAAGCGATCGATTTCATCAACAAGAACCCGGACGAAGCGCGCAAATATCTTGCGAAGAACACTTTCACGCCCGACAACATCGTCGATATGGTTTCGATGCTGGGCTATGTCATGGCCGACGAAATGACGGCCACGCAAATTGGCGACTTGCAGAAACTGGCCGACTTCGGCAACTCGATCGGGGTTGTGCCGGAAAAGGCCGATGTCACTAAAGTTCTGCAGAAATTCTAGAAGGCGCACCCGTGGCCGGAGCCCAGCTAGCTGCAAAGGTCGGACCGGCAGGCACGCTTTCGGATTCGTCGCATCGGACCGCGCCCCATGTCACGATCCGCGGACTGACAAAGCGGTTTTCCGACGCCACCATCTACGATAATTTCGACTTCGATATTCCGCGCGGAAAATTGATGTCGGTATTCGGCCCCAATGGCTGCGGCAAGAGCACGTTGATCAATATGATCGCGGGGCTGTTTCCGGTCGACGCTGGCGAAATCCTGTTCGACGGCCAGCCGCTCAGTAGCATCAAGTTCGGTTACGTGTTCCAGAGCTATCGCGAAGCGATGTTTCCCTGGCTGCGCGCGTTCGACAACATCGCCTATCCGCTCAAGGTGATGGGCGTGCCGAAGGCCGAGCGTACCGTTCGCGTCGAAAAGATCGTTGCCAATCTCAACGTCAAGATCGACCTCAACCTCTATCCCTACCAGATGTCGGGAGGCCAGCAACAACTGGTCTCGATCATGCGGGCCCTGATCGTCGAACCGGAAATCCTGTTCCTCGACGAACCGTTTTCGGCGCTGGATTATGAAATGACGTTGTTCATGCGCGAGCAATTGCAGCGTATCTTCGTGGAGACGGCAACGACCACCGTATTGGTGTCGCACGACCTGGAAGAAGCGGTCTATCTGTCGGACCGCATTCTGCTGCTGTCGCGTCGCCCGGCGCGCGCGGTGGAGTTCGTGCATTACGACGCGCCGCATCCGCGCACGCTGAAAACCATGTCGGATCCCGAATTCATCAGCATCAAGGCGCATTGCCTCGAGATATTCCAGCGCGAGGTGCGCAAAGGATGAATTGGCAATGAAGCGTTTCGAGGTTTTCCTTCCCGTTGTTGGAGTCGCGGTGTTGCTCACCGTGTGGTCGCTGACGGTGTGGGCGCGGGTGGTCGATCCGGTGCTGCTGCCGTCGCCGATCTCGACGTTCCGCGCCATGTGGATCGGAATGACCAGCGGCAAGCTCGGCCTTGATTTTATCAAGACGGTCGAGCGCACGATCTATTCCACGGCGATCGCGGCCGTGATCGCGCTCCCGCTCGGGATCCTGCTCGGCTCATCGGAAAAGGTCTATCGTTCAGTTGAATTTCTGATCGATTTCTTTCGCTCGACGCCCGCCTCCGCGATGTTTCCCCTGTTTCTGGTGCTGTTCGGCGTCGGCGACCGCACCAAGATTTCGGTCGCAGCGTTCGGCGCGGCGCTGGTGATCCTGTTCAACGTCGCCTATGGCGTGATGAACGCGCGCAAGACGCGGATTCTTGCAGCGAAGGTGATGGGCGCATCCCGCCTTAGGGTGCTGTGGGACGTGATGCTGCTGGAATCGCTGCCGCAGACTTTTGTCGGCCTGCGCAACGGCGTGTCGCTGGCGTTGGTGATCGTGGTGGTGGCCGAGATGTTCATCGGCTCGACCGACGGCCTTGGCCAGCGCGTGTTCGAGGCACAGCAATTGTTCGACATGCCCGACATGTATGCCGCGATCTTTGCCGCCGGCGCGCTCGGCTACGGCCTCAATCTGTTGTTTCTCACGATCGAGCGTCGCTTCGTGCACTGGGCGGGTAAGTAACGGAAATCCAATATGACCGATAATCTGAGCCGCAAGACGGCGGTCGAGTTGGCGTCGCTGATCGCAACTTCGACGGTGAGCCCGGTCGAGGTGCTCGACGCCCACCTTGCCACCATCGCGCGCGTCAATCCTAAGCTCAACGCCATTGTGACGCTGGTGGCTAACACGGCGCGCGAACAGGCAAAGGACGCCGAAGCGGCCGTGATGCGCGGCGACAAGCTCGGCGCGCTGCACGGTCTGCCCGTTGTCATCAAGGACATCACCCCGACGGCGGGCATCCGCACCACCTTTGGCTCACCGCTGTTCAAGGACAACGTGCCGACCGAAGACGCTGAAGTGGTGCGGCGGCTGAAGGCGGCCGGTGCCATCGTGCTCGGCAAGACCAACACGCCCGAATTCGGCGCTGGCGCCAACACTTTTAATGATGTGTTCGGCGTCACCCGCAATCCCTGGAACCCGGCGTTGAGCCCTGCCGGTTCTTCCGGCGGATCGGCGGTCGCTGTGGCGACCGGGATGGCGCCGTTGGCGCACGGCACCGATTTCGGCTGCTCGATCCGGATGCCGGCGTCGTTCTGCGGCATTGTCGGCATCAGGCCGACGCCGGGACTGACGCCGAACTGGCCGATGCCGCTGGCATGGGATCCGGGGCAAGTGCATGGCACGTTGGCGCGCACCGCGGAAGATGCCGCGCTTATGCTCGACGCTATCGTCGGCTTCAGCCGAATATCGCCGATTTCGGTCTCGCGGCCCTGGGCCAGCGCGCGGGCAATCGTCGCTGGCGCCAGGGACGCGGGGGGCCTGCGCATCGCTTACGTGTCCGACATCGCCGGAATCGGCGTCGAGCCGGAAATCGACGATATCTGCCGCAAAGCCGCGATGTCGCTGCGCGACGCTGGCGCTACGGTCGAGCAGATCGCCTTCGACATCTCCGACGGAAAATCGCCCTATCAGGCATGGCGCGGGCTTTGGATGGTCGGGCAGCAATTCGCCAATCTCGACCGGCTCGAGCAATTCGGCGTCAACCTCAAAGGCAACGTCAAGGCCGGCCTCAAGGTGACGCCAACGGATTTCGCCGCCTCCGAGCAGAAGCGCGCGCAGCTATTCCAGTGCTTTGCACGATTCTTCGAAAAATACGACCTGTTGATTACGCCGCAATCGCCGGTAAAGCAGTTTCCGGTGGAGATGAATTTTCCGAATCTGATCAACGGCAAGAAATTGGAAAATTACACCGACTGGATCGCTGGCTCGTTCCTGATCACGCTGATGAGCCTGCCCGGCGGCAGCGTGCCGGCCGGCCAGACCAGCGACGGATTGCCGGTGGGGATCCAGATCGTCGGCCCGCGTTTCGAAGAGCCGCTGATTTTGTCAACGATGAAGATCGTTCAGCAAATCCACCCGATCGGCTGGCCGCCTCACGCCTGAGCGGTGGCGGTGCGTGCGGCAAAGGCGGCGAGTGAGGTCGGCGAACGCCCGAGCAGCCAGCCCAGCACATTGGGATTGCCCCTAAAACCATCGCGCGCATAGGCGCGAAACATTTTTGTCAGTGTCTCGCGCGAATGGTCATCCATCCCGGTCCTGTGGGCGCGCTGTTCCCAGGCTTCGACGGTTTCAGCTTCGGCGCGAACAATTTTGTTGAGCACCTGGCCGAACGTATTTGCGATTTCAATTTGGCTAAGCGGGGGAGTCCCGACCAGTTCATAGGTAGCGCCCGAATGATCGCCGCTCGTGAGCACCAGCGCTGCGGCTTCCGCGACATCATCGAGATCGACAAGGCTGAGCCGGGTCTCGACGGGGTAGGGCACGCGAAAGACACCGTCGCGTTTCATCCGATACCATTCGGCCAGGCTGTTCTGCATATAGGCGCTGGGCTGCAGTATGGTGAAGTCCAATCCTGAGCTGAACAGCATCTCCTCAACCCGCAGCTTGTTCCAGTGATGTGGCATCGCCTCGATCTGTGGATGCAGCACGGAATGGTAAACGAACCGTGGCACGCCGAGGTCAATGGCAGCGGCAACAACCACTTTGGCGAAAGCGACTTCGTGCGGGCTGACGTTTGGGCAGATGTGATAGATCACATCCGCTCCCTGCACCGCATGGGCAAGCGTACCCGCATCCTCTATCGCGCCCGTGGTGACCTCGCTGATCCCTATGGCCTTGACATCGGCTTCTTGTGCGGAACTTCGCACCAACGCACGGGCCCGCGCCCCGCTCGCGACCAGAGCCTTGAGGACAGCCTTGCCGGTTTTTCCGCCGGCGCCCGTGACCAGGATCATGCGCGACACCCTGGCGGCTGCGCTAGATTGCTGTCACTGCGAGGAGCGAATCGACGGGCCAATCCAGAGTTTTCGCATTCACGCCTGGATTGCTTCGCTCCACTCGCCATGACGGGATCAAGTCCGTGCATTCCTCGTCAGCTCGAACAGCCGGCTGGGGCTGAGCGGAGTTTCCAGCAATTCGACGCTGCGGCGCTTCAAGTCAAGTGCATCCTCGATCGCCTGCGCGAACAATGGTCCGCCGGGGATGGCGCCGGCTTCGCCGGCCCCCTTGATGCCCATCGGATTGAGCGGCGATTTTGTCACCGTGTGCGCAAGCTCCATCCGAGGAACATCCAGCGCGGTCGGCAAGAGATAGTCCGCGAGCGATGCGTTCAAGAGCTGCCCCTGATCGTCGAACACCAGTTTTTCGTAGAACGCGTTGCCGATGCCTTGCGCGACGCCGCCGTGAATTTGTCCGGCCAGAATCATCGGATTGATCACGGTGCCGCAGTCATGCACCACGACATACTTCAGGATCTTCAACTCGAAGGTCTTGGGATCCATCTCGATGATGATGGCGTGGACGCCGTTGGCCGTCGCCCCCATCTTGGGCCCGAAATATCGCGTCGATTCGAGACCCGGCTCGGTGCCCGGCTCGACCGCCCCGCGCATCGGGTTGGCCTGGTTGGCGAGATCGCCGAGCTTTACGAATTTTTGGGGGATTCCAACGATCGAAACCTTGCCATCCTCGATCACCAGGTCTGCTTCGGAACATTCAAACAGGTCGCTTGCGAGCTTTAACGCCTTGTTCCGCACCACCTTGGCGGCTTCGTTGACGGCATTGCCTGCCACCACGGCGCCACGGCTGGCAAAGGTGCCGGCGCCCCAATAGAATTGATCGGTGTCACCGGTGACGACGTCGACATCCGTGACCGCAACACCGAGCTGATCGGCGGCGATCTGGGCAAAGACGGTAAAGTGTCCTTGCCCTTGCGTGCCGATGCCGGTGGCGACGCTGACCTTGCCGTTGGACTGCACCTGAACTTTAGCGCCCTCGTAAGGACCAATCCCGGTGCCCTCGACATAGCAGGCCACGCCGACGCCGAGATGTCGGCCTTGCTGGCGCGCCAGCGCCTGTTCATGCCTGAATGCCTCATAGCCGATCGCGTCCAGCGCGATGTCGAGCACCGGCTCGTAATTGCCGCTGTCGTATTCCAGCACCTCAAAATCCTGATAGATGATTTCATTGTTGTAAGGGAACGCATCGGGCGGAATCAGATTTCGCCGCCGGATTTCGGTCGGATCAATGTTCAGCTCATGTGCAGCGAAGTCGAGCAGCCGCTCCATCACGAATACGCCGTGTTGGCGTCCGGCACCGCGATAAGGTGTCACCGTCGGCAGATTGGTGAAGACCTGCGTAAACGTGCTGTCATAGGCGGGCACGACATAGGGACCGAGCAGGGTACATTGGCTGTTGATCGGCACCGTCAGCCCATAGGGATCGAAGGCGCCGCCATCGTGCAGGAACACGTCCTTGATGCCGAGGATGCGGCCGTCGCTGCTGAGCGCCATTTCTGCATCGTGAATCTGACCGCGCTCGTGGGTGGTGGCAAAAAAATGTTCATGCCGATCCTCGATCCATTTGATCGGGCGGTTCAGCTTCATCGAAACCCAGGGAAGCAGTACCTCTTCGGGATAAAACATCATGATCTTGGGCCCAAAGCCGCCGCCGACGAAAGGCGCGATGACGCGAACCTGTCGTTCGTTCAGCCCGAGCATGCCGGCAAGGCCGTTGCGGACGAACACCGGCGCCTGCGTCGTATCCCAGATCGTCATCTGGTTGGCGCGCCGATCCCATTGCGCGACCACGCCGCGGGTTTCGATCGGCGAGGAAATGCCGTGCTCATACCGGAACCGCCGCTTGATGATGCGATCGGCCTTGGCCGCCGCCGCTGCATAATTGCCCTTGGTCTGGCGGACGTAGGCCGAGACATTGGAGCCGACGTCGTCGTGAACCAACGCCGATCCCGCGCCGAGACCCTTTTCCATATCGACCACGGCGGCAAGCTGCTCGAGTTCGACGTCGATATCGTCGAGCGCATCCTCGGCGATATAACGGCTCTCCGCGATCACGATGACCAGCGGCTCGCCGACATGGCGGGCCTTGTCCTTGGCCAGCGGCACCTGGGTTCGCTCGTGGAAGATGATGCCTTCGATCGGAGGCGGCGGCACCAGGATCGGGCCGGGCTGCCAGTAGTCGCCGAGGTCGCCGGCAACATAGGCTGCGACGACGCCGGGACGCTGCAATGCCTTGAAAACATCGATCTTCAAGATTCGCGCATGCGCGACCTGGCTGCGCAGAAACGCGGCGTGAAGCATCCCCGGCAATTCGAGGTCATCGATGAACAGGGCCTGGCCGGTGAGAAGCCTATGGTCTTCGTTGCGTTTTATGGGCTCGCCGAAGGTACGAGTGGACATGTGTCAGCCCCGCATCCGATCTGCGGCCGCCAGCACGGCATCGACGATATTTTGGTAACCGGTGCAGCGGCACAAATTGCCCGACAGCGCCTCGCGCACCTCGTCCTCGCTAGGCGAGCTGTTTTCATCGAGAAAGGCGGTTATCGTCATCAGAATGCCGGGCGTGCAATAGCCGCATTGCAGGCCGTGATGTTCGTGCATCGCCTGCTGCAGCGGATGATATTCGCCGGCCTTGTCGGCAAGGCCCTCGACGGTTGAGAGTTCGTGATGGTTGGCCTGAACGGCGAGCATCAGGCAGGAGCGTACCGGCTGGCCGTCGAGCAGGATGGTGCAGGCGCCGCACACGCCGTGCTCGCAGCCGACATGGGTGCCGGCCAGCGCCAGGTCGTGGCGAATAAAGTCGCTCAGCAGCAGGCGCGATTCGATGCGGCGCTGATATTTCGTGCCGTTTACCGATAGTGTGATGTCGTGAAAATCAATGTCCATCGCGCGCCCGCCGCTGGGCCGTTCGCAGGGCACGCTCGGTCAGAACCCCTGCGATATGGCGCTGATAATCGGCTGTGGCGTGAACGCTGCCGCCGGGATCGATCATGGCCTGCGCTGCTTTGGCGACGTCGATGATGGTGGTTTGAGCCGGTTGATGTCCGATTAGCGCATCGGCCGCCGAACTTGCATCGATAGGGGTTTCGCCGACTCCACAAAACGCCAGCCGGACTCCAGTGCATTCACCGCGCTCGCCCAGCGTCGTCATCACGGCGACGCCGGCAATGGCAAAATCGCCGCGCCGGCGCGCAATCTCCATGAAGCAGGCGCCGGTGCGCGGCTTTACCCGCGGCAATTCGATCTCAACCAGCATTTCGTCCGGCTTGAGATCGGTCGTGAGTGCGCCGACGAAAAAATCCGACGCCTCGACCCATCGCTCCTGTTTGGCCGTCTGAACGCGAAATCGGGCGCGCAGCGCCACGGCGATGGCCGGAAGTTCCGAGGCCGGATCGGCGTGCGAAAGGTTACCGCCAATGGTGCCGCGGTTTCGGATTTGTGGGTGCGCGATGTGCGGGAGCGCCTCGTCGATCAACGGAAACATCCCGGCAAACGCCTCGTCGCGCTGCAGCGCCCGGTATCGGGTCAGAGGCCCGACCCTTGTCGTCGCCCCGGACGGATGGATCCCGGCGAGATCCTCAATGCCGTTGATATCGATCAAGATTGCCGGCTGCGCCAGGCGGAAATTCATCGCCGGCATCAGGCTTTGCCCGCCAGCAAGAAACTTCGCGTCATCGCCATACTCGGCCTTGAGCGCAAGTGCTTGCGCGAGCGAGGTGGCGGCGACGTATTTGAACGGAGCAGGCTTCATGGCACTCGCGTCTAGGGGAATAAAATGCGGTACTATGCCGTTGAGCAAGACGCCACCTTCAAAGTATGAGACGGGCCTCCGCGCAAGTCAAAAAAATCGAGGTGTTTTCCGTTATCTGAAAATCCGATAGCGGCATGTTTGGCCCCGATGATCGTTCTTGCCCATTAATATCTCCGCATGCGCAAACATTGAGCGCGCCATTTGCATCTGGCTTTGTCAGTATTTGATGGTGGTGTTGCATATGCCGAAGTTGTTGAAGCCAAGCGATCCGGGCGTTACGCTGCGACCGGACCGGCGAGAGCCGTTCGTCGCACGAAGCGAACCGGCGCGCATGAACAAGACCGCCAAATCAGATTCGCTGCCGCAACGTTTGGCGGTCGACGTTCGCGATGTTTCACTGACATTCGAGACCTCGGACGGCAAGGTCGATGCGCTGTCGAATGTCAGCTTGCAAATTGCCGAGGGGGAATTTGTTTCCTTCATCGGTCCCTCCGGCTGCGGCAAGACCACGATGCTGCGGGTGATCGCAGACCTGCAGCAGCCGAGCGTTGGCACGCTGCTCGTCAATGGCGTCAGCGCGGAGCAAGCCCGGCTGGAGCGCCGCTATGGCTACGTATTCCAGGCGCCGGCGCTGTTCCCGTGGCGCACCATCGAGAAGAATTTGAAACTGCCGCTGGAGATCATGGGTTTTCCCGATAGCGAGCAGGCGCAGCGCGCGGCGCGTTATCTGGCGCTGGTCAATCTGACCGGCTTCGAACGCAAGTATCCCTGGCAATTGTCCGGCGGCATGCAGCAGCGGGTCTCGATTGCCCGCGCGCTGTCGTTCGATCCGGCGCTGCTGCTGATGGACGAGCCGTTCGGCGCGCTCGACGAAATCGTCCGCGACCATCTCAACGAGCAACTGCTGCAATTGTGGGGCAAGACCGGAAAGACCGTGCTGTTCGTGACCCACTCGATTCCGGAAGCTGTGTTCCTGTCGACCAAAATCGTGGTGATGTCGCCGCGCCCGGGCCGGATAATTGACGTCATCGATTGCAACTTTCCGCGTGACCGGGCTTTGGAGATTCGCGAGACGCCGGAATTCCTCAAGATCGCGCAACGCATCCGCGTCGGCCTTCGGGCGGGTCATTCCTATGACGAGTAGCGCGCTCGCTTTTCCGGCGTCAGGTGCCGGCACGTGGCGGCAACATCCGCTGGTGGTGCGTTACGCGCCCATCGTTACCATCGTGCTGGCGTTGATCACGATCTGGTATGTCGCAGCCGTGTTGATGAACCTTGCGCTGGTGCGCGGCGGCTTCGAGCGGGAGGAGACGCCCTACACGGTTTCGGAACTGATCGCCGGCACCATGAGCGCAGAGCGGCCGCTGTTGCCGGCGCCGCATCAGGTGATCGCGGCCTTCACCGATTCGGTTTTCGGCTACGTTCCGACCGCGCCGCGCAGCCTCGTCTATCATTCCATGGTGACGTTGTCGGCAACATTGCTCGGTTTTGCCTTGGGCGCCGTGCTCGGGATCGTTCTCGCATTGATGATCGTGCACAGCCGAGTGCTGGAGAAGAGCCTTTTGCCCTGGATCATCTGCTCGCAGATGGTACCGATCCTCGCGTTAGCGCCGATCTTCGTTGTGGTGCTCGGAGTTATGGGATTGCAGGGTCTGCTGCCGAAGTCGATCATCTCCGCCTACCTGTGTTTCTTCCCGATCACGATCGGAATGGTGAAGGGTTTTACTGCGCCCGACCCAATGCAGCTCGACCTGATGCGGACCTGGTCGGCGACGCCGCGGCAGGTGCTGGCAAAGCTGCGCTGGCCGTCGGCGGTGCCTTATCTGTTCGCGAGCTTGAAGGTCGCAATCACGATCTCGCTGATTGGCGCCATCGTGGCCGAGCTGCCGACCGGCGCCGAAGCCGGAATCGGCGCGCGGCTGCTGGCGGGCTCTTACTACGGCCAGACCATCCAAATCTGGTCGGCGCTGCTTGCGTCGGCGATCCTCGCCTCGGGCCTGATCGGACTGGTGGACCTCGCCGAGCGGCTCGTCGGATTGCGGATGGGGGCACGGCCATGAATCCGCGCAGGCTCAGATTAGGATTCATTCTTGCCGCGGCGGGTATGCTGCTGGGTCTGGTGTTGCCGCCATCCGGCCGGGTTGTCGCCCCCTTGACGGAGCGACCGATATTGTTTGCGCTGACCGTTGCGGCTGTGTTGCTGTTCGCGGCCGCCGCGTGGACCGGCGGATCGCGGGCCATCGTGCCCGGTATCGGCGCTCTATCTGGGGCTGTGACAACGCTTGCGCTGTTGCACGACGCCGGCATCGGCAGCTCGGCGGCGGCGGGCTTTTGGGCCATGGTGCTTGCGGTCTGGCTCGGTGCCGCGCTCTGTGTGATCGAGCTTGCCTCCCGGCGTCCGGGCGGTGGCACATCGCGCCGCGTGCTCAACCTCGCCGTCCCGCTATTGTTCGGGGCGATCGTGTTCTATCTTTGGGAAGTACTGGTGCGCGGCTTCGGCGTCTCGCCGGTGATCTTGCCGGCGCCGAGTGCTGCAGCGGCAAGGTTCGCAGCCTCGCTGCCGACCCTCGGGCAGGACTTGGTCCAGACCTTCGTTCGCGGCGTGCTGATCGGCTACGTTATCGGCTGCGGCGCGGGGCTGTTGGTTGCGATCCTCGCCCATCGCTTTGCGTTTCTGGGCCGCGGCCTGCTTCCGCTCGGCAATTTCTTCTCGGCATTGCCCCTCGTCGGCGTCGCTCCGATCATGGTGATGTGGTTCGGCTTCGACTGGCCGTCAAAGGCCGCCGTGGTGGCGCTGGTGACCTTCTTCCCGACGCTGGTGAATACGCTGGCCGGCCTGTCCGCCTCCGGCCATATGGAGCGCGATCTGATGCGATCCTACGGCGCCGACTACCGCCAAACATTGACAAAGCTTTATCTGCCGGCGGCGCTGCCGTTTATTTTCAACGCGCTGAAGATCAACGCCACGCTGGCGCTAATCGGCGCGATCGTCGCCGAATTTTTCGGAACACCGACGCAAGGCATTGGCTTTCGTATCTCGACGGAAGCCGGGCGAATGGCGATCGACATGGTGTGGGCGGAAATCGCACTCGCCGCCATCGCAGGAATGGCGTTCTACGGAATTGTCGCGCTTGCCGAGCGCGCGACCACTTTCTGGCATCCATCCTATCGAACCTGACTCGGCGGGTTCCAAGATTTGGAGTATCCAATGAACAAGATAGGGGCATTCGCCGCAGGCATGACGATGGGTTTGTCGTTGGCGACGGCGCAAGCGGCGGACACAGTCACCATCCAACTGAAATGGGTCTCGCAGGCCCAGTTTGCCGGATACTTTGTCGCCAAGGAGAAGGGATTTTACAAGGACGCCGGGCTCGACGTCACCATCAAGCCGGGCGGGCCTGATGTCGCACCTCCCCAAGTGATCGCCGGCGGCGGCGCTGACGTGGTGGTCGACTGGATGCCATCGGCATTGGCGTCGCGCGAAAACGGCGTGCCACTGGTCAACATCTCGCAGACCTTCAAGAAATCCGGTCTGGAGCTGACCTGCCGCGCCGATACCGGCATCAAGAAACCAGCCGACTTCAAGGGCAAGACCATCGGGATCTGGTACGGTGGCAACGAGTATCCGTTCCTGTCCTGGATGTCGAAGCTCGGCTACAAGACCGACGGCTCGGCCAGCGGCATCAAGATCATCAAGCAGGGGTTCAACGTCGATCCGATCCTGCAGAAGCAGGCCGACTGCGTCTCGACCATGGCTTACAACGAGTACTGGCAGGTGATCGATGGTGGCTACAAGCCGAGCCAACTCGTCGTCTTCAAATATGAGGACGAAGGTGTTGCGACCCTGGAGGACGGTCTCTGGGTGCTGGAAAAGAACCTGAAGGATCCGGCGTTTGTGACAAAGATGGCGAAATTCGTTAAGGCCTCGATGAAGGGCTGGGACTACGCCAAAAAGAATCCGGACGAGGCCGTGAAGATCATTCTGGCAGGCGACTCGACCGGCGCAAAAACCGAAAAAGACCAGAAGCGGATGATGACCGAAATAGGCAAGCTCCTGGGCGCTGCCGACGGCAAGCTGGACGTCAAGGATTACGACCGCACGGTTGCGACTTTGATGTCGGGCGGATCGGATCCCGTCATCACCAAGAAACCGGAAGGCGCCTACACATTCGCGGTCTACGACGCGATGAAGTGATTGGAGCCTGACATCGAATCAACAACGGATGGCCGGCGCAGTTCGGCCGCCCTCTGTCCGCTGTTGAGAAGAAAATTCGATCGACGGCTTGCTTCGAAATTCCACCGGTGGGACGCCTCGAGTTCGAGCCTTTTGGACAGCGCCTCGCGCTTAACGACGAGGCGGGGCGCGGCGGCCGCGCGTCCGGATGGCCGCTGTGGGTTGGCTCGGCCGGCCTCTGGTCGCTCGCCGCTGCTATTGTTCTGGCGAGTGCGCTTTTTTCAACCCGCGCGCATTCGCCACTCTGACCAACTCGCCGCGCTCACCCGAAAGTGTGACGGGTTTCTAGCCTCAAACGAACTCAGCCGCCGGTTGACTCTGCCGCATGATCCGTTCGGCCGCAGATCGCCAGCGCTACGCCGGCCCGGACGCGTCCATCTGCGCGGCCCGCGCCAGTGCCTGCGTGTCGACGTATTCTCGGATGTTGGTCAGCCTGCCGTCCCGGACCGTGATGGCGAAGATCCAGTCGTCCTCGAACGTCTTGTTCGTTGCTTTGATCTTCCCCTTCGCGAAGGCGACGACCAGGACCCGGTCTCCTTGCGCGACGAACTCGCGGGGTTCCGTGGAGGTCTCTATCGTCTCGGATGCCGTCTTGAGCAAATCCGCCAGCCCCGCGTGCCCGCGGTGCGTGCCGGCCAGCGGCCAGTCCTCGCCGGGGACGATCCACTCGATGTCTTCGGCGACAAGCGCCAGCAGGCCCTCCCTGTCGCCGCGGCCTATCGCGGCGAAGAAGTCCTTCACGGTCTGTACGTTCCGTTCGATGCTCATCGACGCATCTCCCTTGTCTCATGACGGTGGATCGGCCGGTGCCTGCGCCTACGCCCAGCGACCGGCTTCCTCGAAGCTCAGGCGGGGATTGCGCGGGAAGACGGAAGCCGGATCGCCGTGTCCGATGCTGCAGATGAAGTTCGACTTGATCCGCGTGCCCGCGAAGAACGCCTTGTCCACGCCCACGTTGTCGAAGCCGGACATGGGGCCGCAATCTAGTCCCAGCGCCCGCGCGGCGACGATGAGGTAGGCGCCCTGCAGCGTCCCGTTGCGCATCGCCGTCGCCCCGGCCACGTCGGGCGGAGCGAAATACTTCTGCATCATCTCGGCGGCGTGCGGCATGAGCTTCGGCAATTCGCCGGCGAAATTCAAATCATGCCCGACGATCACGGTGATGGGAGCCGCTAGAATCTTCGGCTTGGATTTTACCACCTCTGCTCCGGTTTCCGCATGAGGGTTAGCGCCGCACCGTTTGCGGGGCATGCCAGCGATGGTCCGCCTGCGGCGGCTCATGTTCGTGATGCCGAGCTAACAGGCGGGCATCTCGGTCACGCCGCCATCTTATGTGTCCCAGAGGCTCTGAAATCGTTGGAGTTTCTTGGCTAATATGACAGTCTTATGAGTGCCAGCACAGGCCATCGCAAGGCCATACGGAAAGATTGCTAACCAGATCACCCTGGGGC
>VAZG01000397.1 GCA_005885285.1 Alphaproteobacteria bacterium
AGGCGATGTAGCCGCCCATCGAGTGCCCGGCCAGTGCAAAGCGCGGCGGCGCTTCGGCCAAAATCCGCCGCGCGATCGCGCCCATATTGTCGTCGCGGATGTGGTTGGCGACCGTCACCGGACCGAACCGCCACAACGCAGGGATCACCGGTGCAAAGATGCGCGGCGAGCTGACGAGGCCCGGAACGAGCAAGATCGGCATCGAATTTTCCATGGACGGCGGCTCCGAACCAGACCGGTTTTGGCGGGCAAATCGGCCTCAAACGGGAACCGCAGATTAAGACGGCCGCCCGGTCTGTCAAATATGCCGGTAACGCATGTGAATCCGGATGTTTCGGCTTTGACGGCAGCGCCTGCGACGAATATGTAAAGCGCTCATGACACCGACCGAACATGACGCCGCCTGGCCGGACCACCAACCGACCGCGCTGCTGGTGCTTGCAGATGGCACGGTGCTCGAGGGTTTTGGCCTCGGCGCCGAAGGCCACGCCGTCGGCGAGGTGTGTTTCAACACCGCGATGACCGGTTACGAGGAAATCCTCACCGATCCCTCCTATGCCGGCCAGCTCATCACCTTCACCTTCCCCCATATCGGCAATGTCGGCACCAACGACGAAGACATCGAGACCGTGAACATGGCGGCGACGCCGGGCGCGCGCGGCGTGATCCTGCGCTCTGCGATCACCGATCCCTCGAACTACCGCGCCTCGCGCCACCTCGACCAGTGGCTGAAGGCGCGCGGCATCATCGGCCTTTCCGGCATCGACACCCGCGCGCTGACCGCCATGATCCGCAATAAGGGCATGCCGAACGCCGTGATCGCCCATGCCAGGAACGGCCAGTTCGATCTGCACGCGTTAAAGGAAGAAGCGCGCGAATGGCCTGGCTTGGAGGGCATGGACCTGGTGCCGATGGTGACGTCGGGCCAGCGCTTCACCTGGGACGAGACGCCATGGGCGTGGGACAAGGGCTTTGGCCGGCAAACCGAACCGGAGTTCAACATCGTCGCCATCGACTATGGCATCAAGCGCAACATCCTGCGCCTGCTCGCAGGCTCGGGCTGCAAGATCACGGTGGTGCCGGCGACGACGTCAGCCGAAGACATTTTGGCGATGAAGCCCGACGGCGTGTTTCTTTCTAACGGCCCCGGCGATCCGGCCGAGACCGGCAAATATGCGGTGCCGGTGATCCAGAAGGTGATCGCATCCGGCACGCCCACCTTTGGGATCTGCCTGGGGCATCAGATGCTGGGCCTCGCCGTCGGCGCCAAGACCAGGAAGATGCATCAGGGCCATCACGGCGCCAATCATCCGGTCAAGGACGAGACCACCGGCAAGGTGGAGATCACCTCGATGAACCACGGCTTTGCAGTCGACCAGGCGACCTTGCCGAAAGGCGCGACCCAGACCCATGTCTCGCTGTTCGACGGCTCCAATTGCGGCATCCAGCTCGACGGCAAGCCGGTGTTTTCCGTCCAGTATCACCCCGAGGCGTCGCCCGGCCCGCGCGACTCGCATTATTTGTTCAAGCGGTTCACCGACCTGATGCGGGCAAACAAGCGGACGTAGCCACTCGTCCGTCATTGCGAGGAGCGCAAGCGACGAAACTTGCGCTCGCAATGGCGGAACCGCTGGCACCATACCGCGTCGTTTGATATGATGGTCATCATCATAAGCGCACGGCAGGAATTTGCCCATGGACGATCAAACCGCCCCCACCTCCGAATACGGCGTAACCCCGCCCGAAGTCGCGGCGTCGATGGCGGGCATCGACTTCGTCCGCGCCATATTCGCTGGCGAATTGCCGACGCCGCCGATCATGCAGACCATCGAACCCTTCGATTCCACGGCCGAGCCGGGCGTCGTCGTGATCCACAGCATCCCAGCTTTCCGGCACTACAATCCGATCGGATCGGTGCACGGCGGCTATGCGGCGACGCTCTTGGATTCGGCGATGGGGCTTGCGATCCACAGCATGCTGCCGGCGGGCACCGGCTACACCACGCTCGAATTCAAGGTTTCCTTCATCAAAGGCATGAGCAAGGAGAGCGGCATCGTCCGTACCGAGGGCCGTACGCTCAGCGTCGGCCGGCGGGCCGCGACCGCGGAGGCCCGCATTACCGACGCGAGCGGCCGGCTCTTGGCCCACGCCACCACGACCTGCCTGGTTTTCGAGATTCCCAAGGAAACAAAGGGAACGTGAGCCGCTCGACGCGGTTTCATCCACCAGAAATTCTCTTCGTGGAGGTCAAACCCATGCCGGTCGTCAGCGCCGACGTCGAACCACTCACCTTCGTCTTTGCCGACGACGGCCTCGTTCCGAACAATCCGATGCCGTTCCTCGTCTACAGGGGCGCGCTCGCCATCAACCACGCGCATCCCGAAAGGAGCATCGAAAGCCTGTTCGGCGCCAATGGCTGGGGCGACATGTGGCGCAACGGCATCTTCGACTATCTGCACTACCATGCGACGGTGCATGAAGCGCTCGGCGTCGCGCGCGGCCATGCGCGCGTGCAATTCGGTGGTAACAGCGGCAAGGCGCTGGAGATTTCAGCCGGCGATGTCGCGATCCTGCCCGCCGGCACCGGGCATCAATGCCTCGCCGCCAGCCCGGATTTTTCCGTGGTGGGCGCCTATCCGCCTGGGCCGCCCATGCAGATCACCCGGCCGACGCCTGAAAATCACGCCAAAGCGTTGAAGACGATTCCGCAAGTCAAGCTGCCGAACACCGATCCGGTGATGGGTGCGGATGGTCCGCTGGTGCGGTTGTGGACGTTGTAGAAGTCGTCATTCCGGGGCGATGCGAAGCATCGAACCCGGAATCTCGAGATTCCGGGTCTGGTGCTGGCGCACCATCCCGGAATGACGGAATGAGATGACCTACGCCGCGTTGCTGCCTTCCTGGCGGCTCGCCTCGAACAGGAACCAGGTGCGGCGCTCGATTTCGTCGATGAAGGTCTCGAGCAGTCCGGCGGTACCGGAATCCTTGTGCTCGTCACAGAGCTCGTGGGCTTTGCGCATTGCCGCCGCGATATGCTTGTTGTCTTCCATCAGCTCGCGCAGCATGTCGCGCGGCGGCACATAGCTCTCGTTGTTGTCCTGGATGGTTTGCAACTTGCTGACCTGGCCGATCGAACGCAGCGTGGTGCCGCCGAGCTTGCGGACCCGTTCGGCGATCTGGTCGGTGGTCGCGAAAATCGCGTCCGACTGCTCGTCGAGCATCACGTGATAATCGTGGAAATGCCGGCCGCTGACATGCCAGTGGAAGTTCTTCGTCTTGAGGTAGAGCGCGAAGGCGTCGGCCAAAAGCGTATTGAGCGACGCCGAAATCTTGTCGACCGCACCTGGCGGCAGATCGTTCGGCGTGTCGAGATCGGGCGATACTTTGTCGGACTTGGCTTTGCTCACGATGCACCTTCCTGTTAGGAAACCGGACATTGACGATGTTGGACACAGGCCCCCGGACCGTCTAACGCATCCTATGCGTGCCCGTTCCCTGGCCGGAACCCCTGTTTTTTGCCGGACACCTACGCGATGGACGACTGGATCGACTATTACGATTCGACGCACACTATTTATGCGAGCAGACTGCATCGCGACCTGCATTTCCAGCTCATCGCACGCGACATCATCGGCTATATCTCCTCGCCCGACGCGGTGGTGCTCGACTATGCCTGCGGCGAGGCGTTGTTCGCGGCCAAGGTGGCAGAGGCTTGCGGCAAGCTGTATTTGGCGGAGCCCGCGCCGGGCGTGCGCGGGCGGCTGATCGCGCGGTTTGCCCCGAACACCAAAATCAGGGTGCGCTCGCTGGAAGACCTGCGGAAGATGCAGGAGAAATCAATCGATCTCACGGTCATGAATTCGGTGACCCAGTACATGACGGCGGCCGAATTTGACGCCGCGCTCGGCGTGGTCCGCCGCCTGCTAAAGCCCTCCGGCCGGTTGATCCTGGGCGATATCCTGCGCCCAGAGGTCGGCATGTTGCGAGACGTGATCGCGCTGTTGCGCTTCGCCGCAAGCCACGGCTTCCTGAAAGACGCGCTGATCGGGCTGCTCTCAACCGCGTTATCGGACTACCGGCAATTGCGCTCGCGCGTCGGCTTGCAGCGCTACAGCGAGGCGGAAATCATGGCGAAGCTGGCGCGCGCCGGATTCACCGCTTCGCGCGCGCCCTTCAATATCGGGCACAATCCGTGGCGCATGACCTTCGTGGCGCGGCATTCGTTCTGATTCCCGCGCATGATCCGCCAAACTGTGCGCCCGGGCTGGACCCGGTCCTTGGCGGTTTGCGAAAATGGCGGTTGATGGGACCGCTAAAGCCCTTTCGCGGCTGCGGAATCTGGTCTAAAGACCACCCCGCGCGCGAGCAATACGCGCTACGGCTGAAGGGACGCGCGGCAGGCGCGCCCTTTTTTTGTGCCCGATTTCCATCCGTGAGACTTGATGCCCAAAAGAACCGACATCTCCACCATCCTGATCATCGGCGCCGGGCCGATCGTGATCGGCCAGGCCTGCGAATTCGACTATTCCGGCACCCAAGCCGTCAAAACGCTGAAGGAAGAGGGTTTTCGCATCGTCCTCGTCAATTCCAATCCGGCCACCATCATGACGGATCCGGAATTGGCGGATGCGACCTATATCGAGCCGATCACGCCTGAGATCGTCGCCAAGATCATCGAGAAGGAGCGCCACGTCATTCCCGGCGGCTTTGCGCTGCTGCCGACCATGGGCGGACAGACCGCGCTGAATTGCGCATTGTCGCTGCGCCGGCAGGGCACGCTCGCCAAGTTCGACGTCGAGATGATCGGCGCCACGGCGGAGGCCATCGACAAGGCCGAGGATCGCGGCCGCTTTCGCGAGGCCATGACCCGGATCGGCCTTGAGACCCCGCGCTCGACCCAGACCAAGAACCTGCCGGATGCGCTGCGGGCGCTCGACGACATCGGGCTGCCGGCGATCATCCGCCCCTCCTTCACCATGGGCGGCACCGGCGGCGGCATCGCCTACACCAAGGCCGAGTTCATCGAGATCGTCGAACGCGGCATCGACGCCTCCCCCACCAACGAAGTCCTGATCGAGGAATCCGTGCTCGGGTGGAAAGAGTTCGAGATGGAGGTGGTGCGCGACAAAAACGACAACTGCATCATCATCTGCTCGATCGAGAACCTCGATCCGATGGGGGTGCATACCGGCGATTCCATCACGGTGGCGCCGGCGCTGACCTTGACCGACAAGGAATACCAGATCATGCGCGACGCCTCGATCGCGGTGCTGCGCGAGATCGGGGTGGAGACCGGCGGCTCCAACGTGCAGTTCGGCGTCAACCCGGCCGACGGGCGCATGGTCGTGATCGAGATGAACCCGCGGGTATCGCGCTCTTCCGCGCTCGCCTCGAAGGCGACTGGCTTTCCCATTGCAAAGGTCGCCGCCAAGCTTGCGGTCGGCTACACGCTGGACGAGATCGCCAATGACATCACCGGCGGCGCGACGCCGGCCTCCTTCGAGCCGACCATCGATTACGTCGTCACCAAGATTCCGCGTTTTGCGTTCGAGAAATTTCCCGGCGCTTCGACCACGCTGACCACCTCGATGAAATCGGTCGGCGAAGTGATGGCGATCGGGCGCACGTTCCAGGAGAGCCTGCAAAAGGCGCTGCGCGGCCTCGAGACCGGGCTGACCGGGCTTGACGAGATCGAGATCGAGGGGCTCGGGCGCGGCGACGACAAGAATGCGATCCGCGCGGCGCTCGGCACGCCGACGCCGAACCGCATCCTGCAGGTCGCGCAAGCGATGCGGCTCGGCTGGTCGGACGACGATATCTTTATCTCCTGCAAGATCGATCCGTGGTTTCTTGGCGAGATGCGCGGCATCGTGGAGATGGAGAACAGGGTCAGGAAAAGCGGGCTGCCGGCCAACGCGTTCGGAATGCGCACGCTCAAGGCAATGGGCTTTTCCGACGCGCGGCTTGCGGTACTCGCCGAGACCACCGAAGCCGCCGTCACCGCCAAGCGTCACGCGCTTGGGGTCCGCCCGGCGTTCAAGCGCATCGACACCTGCGCGGCGGAGTTCGCCTCGCCGACGCCCTACATGTATTCGACCTACGAAGCGCCTTTCGCCGGTCACCTTGCCGATGAGAGCGCGCCCTCCGACAAGAAGAAGGTGATCATCCTCGGCGGCGGGCCGAACCGGATCGGCCAGGGCATCGAATTCGACTATTGCTGCTGTCATGCCTGCTTCGCGCTGCACGACGCCGGCTATGAGACCATCATGATCAACTGCAATCCGGAGACGGTGTCGACCGACTACGACACCGCCGACCGATTGTATTTCGAGCCGCTGACAACGGAAGACGTGCTCGAGATCATCGCTACCGAACGCAAGAACGGCACGCTGCTCGGCGTGATCGTGCAGTTCGGCGGCCAGACCCCGTTGAAGCTCGCCCATCCGCTGCAGGAAGCCGACGTGCCGATCCTCGGCACTTCGCCCGACGCGATCGATCTCGCCGAAGACCGCGACCGCTTCAAGCGCGTGCTCGACAAGCTGCATTTGAAGCAGCCGAAAAACGGCATCGCCTATTCGGTCGAGCAGGCGCGGCTGGTGGCCGCCGACCTCGGCCTTCCGCTGGTGGTGCGCCCGTCCTACGTGCTCGGCGGCCGCGCCATGCAGATCATCCGCGAGGACAACCAGCTTTCCGATTATCTGCTCGACACCCTGCCGGAGCTCGTGCCCGCCGACGTCAAGGCGCGCTATCCGAACGACAAGACCGGGCAGATCAACACGGTGCTCGGCAAGAATCCGCTGCTGTTCGACCGCTATCTGTCCGACGCCACCGAAATCGACGTCGACTGCTTGAGCGACGGCAAGGATACTTTCATCGTCGGCATCATGGAACACATCGAGGAAGCCGGCATCCACTCCGGCGATTCGGCCTGCTCGCTGCCGCCGCATTCACTCGACGCACGGATGATCGCCGAGCTCGAGCGGCAGACCCGCGAACTCGCGCTCGGGCTGGACGTGGTCGGGCTGATGAATGTGCAATACGCCATCAAGGACGGCGAGATCCACGTGCTGGAGGTCAATCCGCGCGCCTCGCGCACCGTGCCGTTCGTGGCGAAGGTCGTCGGCATGCCGGTGGCCAAGATCGCAGCCAGGATCATGGCCGGCGAAAAACTCGCGGACTTCGATCTCAAGAAGCGCAAGCTCGGTCATGTCGGGGTCAAGGAATCGGTATTCCCGTTCGCCCGCTTTCCGGGCGTCGATACCGTGCTCGGTCCGGAAATGCGATCGACCGGCGAAGTGATGGGGATCGACCGTTCGTTCGAGGTGGCGTTCGCGAAAAGCCAGCTCGGCGGCGGCACCCGCGTGCCGCGCAAGGGCACGGTGTTCGTCTCGGTGCGCGAGATCGACAAGACCCGGATAGCCGATGCCGTGCGGCTGTTGTTTTCGCTCGGCTTCAAGGTGATGGCGACGTCAGGCACCCAGCGCTTCCTGGCCGACAAGGGCGTGCCCACCGAAAAGGTGAACAAGGTGCTGGAGGGGCGGCCGCACATCGTCGACGCCATTACCAATGGCGAGGTCCAGCTGGTCTTCAATACCACCGAGGGGCCGCAGGCCCTGGCCGACAGCCGCTCGCTGCGGCGGGCTGCCCTCTTGCATAAAGTGCCATATTACACCACTCTTTCCGGTGCCGTGGCGGCAGCCCAGGGCATCCGCGCCTACCGGGACGGGGACCTTGAGGTCCGTACGCTGCAGAGTTACTTTTCCGAGAACTGATCGTTGGCGGGCCGATAGCGCCCGCTAAATGATTGGCAACAAAGCCAGTTGGCTGGAACTCACCGCCTGTATGGATGTTGAATCGGCCCTCCGCGGGGCCGAAAGTTAATAGACGGGCTGTGATTCCAGTCGCGACAGCCTAATCTGGAAGACGTTTCGTGCGAGCAGCGCGGCCCGCACGATTGAAGGACAGAACATGATGATGGAAAAGGTTCCGATGACTTCGCTCGGCTATGCCGCGCTTGAAGACGAATTGAAGAAGCGCCAATCGGTGGAGCGTCCGCGCATCATCGAGCACATTGCGGAAGCGCGCTCGCACGGCGATCTTTCGGAAAACGCGGAATATCACGCCGCCAAGGAAGAGCAGTCGCATAACGAAGGCCGCATCGCCGAGCTCGAGGACAAGCTGGCACGCGCCGATGTGATCGACATCACCAAGCTCTCCGGTGACACCGTCAAGTTCGGCGCCACCGTGACGCTGATCGACGAAGACACCGACAAGAAGGCGGTGTGGCAGATCGTCGGTGAGGTCGAAGCCGATGCCAAGAAGGGCCGTATCTCCATCACCTCGCCGTTGGCGCGCGCACTGATCGGCAAGAAGAAGGGCGCGACGGTGGAAGTGATGGCGCCGGGCGGCGCCAAGGCCTACGAGATCACCAAGGTCGAGTATCGCTAGCAAAACCGTCCCCCGTCATTTTGGAAAAGGCCGCCGGATGGGCGGCCTTTTTTGCGCTTCGCCATTGGCTCCGCGGCGATCACCTCGCGCTAACAACATTGTGAGTTGGCATCGCCGCATCGCCGGTGTTGATAGTTATATCTTATAATCAATCAACAACGGATCGATCGAGATGGCTTTGCTCAATTCGTCGGGCGCGATGCCGCGCGCCCTCAGTGCTTTCAGTGTTCTCAGCGTTCTGCGAATCTTCACTGGCCTCGAATTGCTTGAGCACGGCACCAGCAAAATTCTCGGTTTTCCAGCCGTTCCGAGTTTCGCGCACGTTCAGATCGGCTCGCTGGCGGGGGCGGGAGGGTTGATCGAATTGGTCGGAGGCATCCTGTTCACGATCGGCCTGTTCACGCGACCGGTTGCCTTCATTCTGTCCGGCTTCACGGCGGCCGCTTACTTCATGGCGCACGCCGGCAACGGATTCTATCCGGTATTGAACGGCGGCGAACTCGCCGCGCTATATTGCTTCGTTTTCCTCTATTTCGTGTTCGCCGGCGCCGGTCCATGGAGTGCCGATGCGCTGATCGGACGCAAATGATGATTTGACGACGGGGCACGGGCCGGCCCATCCTGCAGCAGGTTTTTGGCTGGAGCATGGGCCATGATACCCAGCGAAATATGGGCGCCGCGGATCCTCAGTATATTGCGGATCGTGCTCGGCTTGATCCTGCTGCAATATGGATTGGCGAAGCTGTTCGGCTGGCCGGCGGTCGAGATGTTCGAGAATTTGAAGTGGTCTTCGCTGTTCGGCGTCGCCGGGTTCTTCGAACTGATCGGCGGCTCACTTCTGATCCTCGGCCTGTTCACCCAGCCGGTGGCCTTTATCCTGTCCGGTGAAATGGCTTCCGCTTATTTCATCGAACATTTTCCGCACAGCTTCTTTCCCGTTCAGAGCGAAGGTGATCTCGCTGTCGCGCTGTGCTTTACGTTTTTCTATTTCGCCTTCGCCGGTGGCGGGCCATGGAGCCTCGATGCGCTGCTCGCAAAGCGGAAATTGGATGCGATAGCGTAGACGGCCGCCGATCAGAATTCCCTGCCGATCATTCGGTCGATCGAATAGCGGCCGCCGCCCTTGAAGAAAATGGCGATGCACAGCAGCAGCCAAAGCAGCGCGAACTCGTAGCCGCGATTGGTCCAGAAATATCCGAACTGCCACTGGAAGAAGAAGACGATGATCAGCATCTCGATCCCGACCACGGCTGCGGCGATCCGGGTGAAGAGGCCGATGGCGAGACAGGCGGCCGCAACCGATTCCGCGAAGTAGGTCAAATAGGCCAGTCCTTCGGCAAACGGCAGGCCCTTGGCCGCGATGTTCGGGGCAAATTTCGCGATCGGAGTATTGAGGATCTTCTGGATTCCGTGCGGCACCAGGATCGCGCCGGCAGCAAAGCGCATCAGGGCGTAGGAAAACGGAGAGAAGCGCTCGTAGAAGTCCCCAAGGCCCGGAAAAATCAGCCTCGGCTCGTCATGCGCGGCCATTGCACCCCTCCCTGTTTCCGCCCGTACAACCCAGGGCTTGGTGCTAAAACCCCGACGAAAGCCTCCTATTCCAGCTCACGAGCACTGAGGATGCAACGCGCCGCCGTGCGGGGGTTCGGTGTTTTCGCCGCGTTCCATGAACCAACGGCCGCCTCAATTGTTGATCGCCTCGGGGCAGTTCGTGGAGAGCACCATGAGCCTAGATCGACTCGAGAACCTGGACCGGCTTGGCGCGGCCTATCAGCCCTATGTGCTGAGCCTGTTCCGATTCATCACCGGACTCCTTTTGTTCCAATACGGCATCGCAAAAATCTTTAAGTTTCCAGTGGTGCCGTCTTTCGCCAACGTTCCCCCCTTGATCATGACTGCCGGGGGACTCGAACTGGTAATGGGCGGGCTGTTGATGATCGGCCTGTTCACGCGGATAGCCGCGTTCATTCTGTCGGGCGAAATGGCGTTCGCTTATTTCCTCGGACACATGTTCAAGTCCGGACAGCCTGTGTTCCTGCCGCTCATCAATGGAGGCACGGCGGCGATCCTGTTCTGCTTCGCCTGCCTTTACCTGTCGACGGCCGGTGGCGGACTGTGGAGCGTCGATGCGGCGATGGATAAGCCGAGCAGGTTCCGTGACGACAGGCAAGGGCAGTTCAGTCGCGCCGCGGAGTGACGCAAACTCATCTGCGCACCTTCGCCTCCAGCGGCACGGCCGCCTCATATTTTGAATTGTGCAGCACCAGCGATGTCCTGACATTGCGCACATGGGGCGCGCCCGTCAGATGCGTGACGAAATCCTGAAACGTAGCCATGTCGGGCGCCACGCATTTCAGGATGAAATCGACCTCGCCGGACAGCATCCAGCATTCCCGCACTAGGGGTTCGGCGCGTACGAAATCCTCGAACGCGCGCAGGTCCGCATCCGCCTGGCTCAATAGATGCACCGACGCGAACACCGTGACGTCGAAGCCTAGCCGGCGCGGATCGAGCAAGCCGCGATAACCCTGGATGTAGCCCTCCTCTTCCAGCGTCCGCACCCGGCGCAGGCAGGGCGGCGGCGAGATGCCGACGCGTTTGGCCAGTTCCACATTGGTGATTCGGCCATCAGCCTGGATTTCGCTCAGGATTTTGAGGTCGATATCGTCAAGATTCTTCAACACGTGAATTCAGCTTCCGGGCTGCAAAGGGCTTGCGGGGAACGACTGGCAACTCTCTTAGCGCAGCCGTGCCCGCCTGCGCAATTTTATTGCGCGTGCGCTGCGCCATTTCTGCAAGCTGCGGGGAAAAACTGCCGAGATGGATTGCAATTCTTGCATGGCTCGCCAGATACCATAGACTTGGATTTGACACTTTCGGCGCCTTCGCGATGCCTTTCTAGGCGCTTTCCGCTCAAGTCCTGACCGAATTCCCTGTAAGAGAGGGACCTTCCTATGCCTGCCCCCATCCATGCCAAGGTCGTCATCATCGGGTCCGGCCCCGCCGGGTACACCGCGGCGATCTACGCGGCGCGGGCGATGCTGGAGCCTGTTCTGATCCAGGGCATCCAGCCAGGGGGACAACTCACCATCACCACCGACGTGGAAAATTATCCGGGCTTCGCCGACGTCATCCAGGGACCCTGGCTGATGGAGCAAATGGAGAAGCAGGCCACTCATGTCGGGACCAGGATCGTGACCGATCTCGTCACCAAGCTGGAACTCGGACAGCGGCCGTTCCGCCTGAGCTGCGATAGCGGCGATGTTTATCTCGCCGAAACCGTCGTCCTCGCCAGCGGCGCGCAAGCACGCTGGCTCGGCCTGCAATCGGAAGAGAAGTTCAAGGGCTTTGGCGTGTCGGCCTGCGCGACCTGCGACGGATTTTTCTATCGCGGCAAGGAAGTTTTGGTGGTCGGCGGCGGCAACACCGCGGTCGAGGAAGCGCTGTTCCTCACCAACTTCGCCTCGCGCGTGACGATCGTGCACCGCCGCGATCATTTCCGCGCCGAGCGCATCTTGCAGGATCGCCTGTTCAAGAATCCGAAGATCAAGGTGGTGTGGGACTCAGCGGTCGACGAAATCTGCGGCACGGAAAACCCCGGCAAGGTCACCCACGTCCGGCTCAGGAACGTCAAATCCGGCACGCTGACGGAGGTCGCGGCGGACGGCGTCTTCATCGCGATCGGACACGCGCCCGCGACCGAGCTTGTGCGCGGCCAAGTCAAGCTGAAACCATCGGGCTATGTCGAGGTGGCGCCGAACTCGACCGCGACCTCGGTGCCCGGCCTGTTCGCCGCCGGCGATGTCGCCGATGAGACCTATCGCCAGGCGGTCACCGCCGCAGGCCTCGGCTGCATGGCGGCGCTGGAGGCCGAACGCTTTATCGCACTTCGCGCCAACGAGCGCGCAGCGGCTGAATGACCATGAGCATCACTCGAACCCGCGACGGATTTACCGATATGGATTGGGACAAGCTGAAGGTGTTTCACGCAGCGGCGGAAGCAGGCAGCTTCACGCATGCCGGCGAGCAGCTTGGGCTGTCGCAGTCGGCGGTATCACGCCAGGTTAGCGCGCTGGAGCAGGAACTGTCGGTCTCGCTGTTTCATCGCCATGCGCGCGGCCTCATTCTCACCGAACAGGGCGACCTGTTGTTTCGCACCGCCCATGACGTGTTCATGCAACTGCAGGCCGCGCGTGCCAAGCTCACCGACAGCCGCGAGCGGCCGAGCGGCGATCTCAAGATCAACACCACCCCCGGCGTCGGCATCAACTGGCTAATCCCGCGGCTCGGCGAATTCACCGCGCTCTATCCGGAAATCCGGATTTCGCTGATCGTCAACGACGAGGAGCTTGACCTCTCGATGCGGGAAGCCGATGTCGCGATCCGCACCCGCAAGCCGACGCAGCCGGACCTGATCCAGCGCAAGCTGTTTGCGATGGGTTTTCACGCCTACTGCTCGCCGGAATACATCAAGCGCTTCGGCACGCCGCGCACGCTGGACGAGCTTGATGCGCATCGCATCATCACGCTCGCCGATGGGCAGGTCGCGCCGCACCTGCAGAACCGCAACTGGCTGATCGAGGCCGGCCGCGATGGCGCCGGCCCGCGCGAGGCCTATTTCAAGGTCAATAATATTCTCGGCCTGGTGCGCGCCTGCCAGCAGGGGCTCGGTATTGCGGCGCTGCCGGATTACCTGGTGGAGGAGGATCATCGCCTGGTGCAGCTGTTTGGAGAATCTGATTCTATTCAGCTCGATACCTACTTCGTCTATCCCGAAGAGCTGAAAACGGTGGCACGGGTGCAGGTCTTCCGGGACTTCGTGGTAAGCAAGGCGCAGCGCTGGCCGTCCTGATTATCGCGCTCGATAAGCCCCCCTCCTTCTCCGCATGACTGACATGCGAGGCGAACGGTTGCTGCATGGCATTCGCGGGGACCATAATGTTTGGACGCTGAGCATTCGCGTCGCGCATTTGTCCCCCTCCTCCAGTGGCGCGAAAGTTCAGTAATCCCTCTTGGAAGGTGATTGTGTCGGCCTCACGTGGCCAATAACCTTAAGCCGGGCTCCTTCGAGCCCGGCTTTTTTTATCCAACTGGAGCGCTATGCACGTAAGAGCGGCGGTGCGGCCGTTGACAGTGCGAGCCTCGTCTATCATCATTTGCAGATGATCACGAATTCGTGCGCAACGTTCTCGAAAAAAGGTCCCCGTCCGGGGGCCTCGGATTCGCGCGCGCGATAGACCTCTTGCTTCAGCGTTAGAATCCGAAAACCCCCGCCGCGAGGTGTGGGGTTTTTGTTTGTCCCCTCCTCCGGCACTTTCGACCACGAGGAGATGGACTCAAATGACCGACCTTCGAACCCGCCTGCAAGGCCTTTGGCTGCCGCTGGTGACACCGTTTCGCAATAACGAGCTCGACGAGACATCGCTGCGGCGGCTGGTGGTGCATTACGCGGCCCTGCCCGTCGATGGGCTGGTTCTCGCCGCGACCACCGGCGAAAGCCTCACCCTCACATCAGGAGAAACCGAACGGCTTGTATTCACGGTCCGGGACGAGACCGGCAGGGGCCGAAATCTTCCGCTCTGCCTCGGCCTCTCCGGCAGCAATACACGCGCGCTGTTGGAAACCCTGGCGAGAACCGCGGCGTGGCCAATCGACGCGTATCTGATCTCCTGCCCATATTACTCGCGGCCGTCGCAGCGAGGGTTGGAGCTTCACTTCAGCGCGCTCGCCGATCACGCCGAGCACCCGGTCATGCTCTACAACATTCCCTACCGGACCGGCGTCAACCTCGGCAACGAGGCGATGCTGCGGCTGGCCGGCCATCGCAACATCGTCGGGCTCAAGGATTGCTCGGCTAATCGCGACCAGGCGCGCGATCTGCTGCGCCGGCGCCCGGATGACTTCGCCGTGCTCACCGGCGAGGACGCTCAATATCATGACGCGCTGGTCGATGGCGCCGACGGCGGCATCCTGGCGTCGGCGCATGTCGAAACCGAAATATTCGCCAACGTCTGGAAGCTGCATGAGGCGGGCGATCACAACGCCGCGCTGGCGCGCTGGCGATCGGTCGAGGAGCTCGTGCGGTTGCTGTTTTCCGAACCGAGCCCGGCGCCGATCAAGCATTGGCTGTGGCGCACGGGATTGATCGAGAGCGCGGAGTTAAGGCTGCCGATGACCGAAGTGAGCGCGGAGCTCGCTGCGCGGCTCGATCGGGAAATCGAACGGCGGACGACAGCCTGGAAAAATGCGTCTTTGGTTAATGCGCGGTGACCGCGGTCCTTCGAGATCGCTTCATGCAACGGCGGCAACTTTAAATACCTGAACGTATTGAAATCCCTGCCAACAAAAAGATGGGGGAAACAATGACCGTTCAAACCAGGAAATTCGCGCGCGCCGAGAAGCTGCAGGACGTGCTGATGCTGTCGTCGTTCGGCTTCTGGGCGCTGCTGCTCGGATTGGGGCCGATATTGATCTATCATTCGCTGATAAGCTGACGTTCGCTTCCAATGCTGCCGTGGTTAATCCGCGGTAGCACCGGCGATCAAATGCGAGCGAAAGCGCGACCGGCTTTTTAAAAGCTTTCGCGTATCAAGGTCCCCCACAACAACAAGAAACGCGGGGGCGTTTATGAATACGCAAGACAATCCGGTTGCCAGACCGCAGGGCTTTCCAGTTCCTGAACAACAGGGCTTTAGCACCGAGGACATCCTCTGGGCGGTCGGCATCTGGTCGGTGATCCTGTGCCTGTCGCCGATGATCGTGTTCTACATGCTGATGGTGGCTTGATCCTTCGAGACGCGGCCAAAAAAAGCCGCTCCTCAGGATAAGGCTATGCATTAAAAAACGCGCGGAAACCGCGCGTTCTTTGTGACAAGCCAACAGGCGGCGAGATTACGCCGCCTGCTTGTGCATCGCGCCGCTGGTCGACACAGTGCCCCGGATCGCCTTCACTGAGCGTTCGATCGCAGCCCACAGCCTTGCAATTTCAGCCGCCGCACGGCCTTCGGCATAATACTCACGCGCGCCTTCGCCATGGCCGAGCGCCATCAACAGATCGGCGCGGTTGGTGATTTGCCCGCCCCATACCGGCGCCCGGAACTTGGCAAGCGCTTCGCGCGCGATCGCAACGATCGGGCTTTCCGCGTCGTCCCTGCGTGCCGGCGCGCCGTTGAGCACGACCGCATAGGGCTTGCGCGCGGCGCGACACATCTGGATCGTCTCCTGCACCGCGTTGACGTCGAACACGCCCGGCCGCGCGGGAATGATGACCATGGTCGCGTTCTTGATCGAGTCGTCCACGACGGCCGACAGATTCGGCGGCGTGTCGATCAAGACCCATTCGACCCCGTCACGCTTCGCGGCCGCGACGATGCCGCTGACGGAATTGACCGCAGTTTTGATCGGCGGTTCGTTGGTACCGCGCAGCTTGTGCCACAAGGTCAGCGAACCCTGCGGATCGGCATCGACAAGCAGACAGGGCTTTGTTGCCTTGATCTGTGCAGCAATATGAGCGGCCAAGGTGCTTTTTCCCGACCCCCCTTTACGCGAAGCAAAAACAATGACGTTCATTACCTTGGCCTCCAGATTGACCCCAGAGACCGAAAATGAATCAACGCGCTGATTCGTGGAAGAAAAATTTACAGTCGGCCGCGATGAAGCCACTGATTAGTCAAAACGCGGGCTTTTGAGTCACACTGGGCGCCGCAACCGGCGCGAGAAGCAAAATTGCGCGGTACCATAGAAGCGATTGGGCGAATTGCCGTCGGCGCAAGCTCCGGCTTTCCAGCATTCAACTTATCCGAGCGATATCAACCATCGGCGTCTTCTCAAAAAAGGCAGCGCTCGCGAACAAAACGAGTCCGGTTTGCGGCAAGTCTACATGCCCACGAATCAAGTTACGTGACGCGCCGTCACGTAACGGGCGGCGGCTATCGACTGATCCAGGGCATCTTTGCGAAAAGGCATCATTGCGAAAAGGCAGCTCTGCGGAAACGGCATCTCTTGCGAAAATAGCCCGCGCGTCCTCACGCTCAGAATTCGCGCAAACAAAAACCGCGATCAGGTCGACGTCGGCTTGGCAGGCTTTTTATGCTTGCGCGACTTCGCTCGCGCGGGTTTGCGCACCGCCACCGGCTTGACGCGCACGGATCTGTCGGCGCGGACGGCAGCCGTGTCCCCGCGGGTGGGCCTGAAGTACACCCGACATCCCGGCGAGAGCTCCGATTTTCTCCTGACCATGCAGGTCGTGACACGATCGACATCGGGAATTTCCGAACCGCAAAGCCGAAACGCATCGCCGCTGCAGGCCGCTTGCTCTTCCTGGGTGTAGGCATGACTCTTGGTTGGCTGCATCGAAAGCGCGAGCACCGTCGCAAACAACAAACCAAGCTGACATCTTTCGGATCGAACCACCGACATGAATTCCCCTTCCCCATTTTATGAAGGAATTGTGGGTGATGGCGAAAGGATTAGCAAGCAGACGGGAAGGATGGCCCCTCCCGCGACCAGGTCGCGCTTTAGGTTTTTGATTGAGCATGGTCTCCGCGCAAACGCGTTCCGCGTTTGTCGCGAGGGAAAACCGGCGTCCACTTTTCCGGGTCATGCTGCAGCAGGTTTCCCGTCACTGCTTCGCGCTGACCGGCTTTCGCGAAGATGTCGGCTTGATGCTCAGAGGCGCCCCCGCCCTCACGGCGGGTTCGGGCTCCGACGATCTGAAATACACCCGACAGCCGGGCGTGAGCTGATCGCGGTTCCTGATCATGCAGGCGGTGATGCGGTCGACATCGGGAATATCTGCGCTGCAAAGACGAAACGCGTCGTCGCTGCACGCTGCCTGCTCCTCGGGGGTATAGGCATGGCCTGCCGTCGGCAGCATCGAAGCCGAGAGCACCGTTGCGAGCATCAAACCGAGCTGGAAATTCCCGGACCGGACAGCAAACATGATTCATCCCCTCGAAACCGTTGATTTGCGAATTGTGGGTGAACCGCGGGGGACTAGCAAGGAGGGTACAACAGTTGCTCTGAGCCTGTTGCGAAAGTGCCGCGCTCGCTTCGGCGTCGACCGGCACGATATCGATTTGACCAGTGGTACAGTTGGGTGGGCTCGAACCACCGACCTCCTGTTCCACAGACAGGCGCTCTAACCAACTGAGCTACAACTGCATCCGTTAGCGGGACCCCCGAAAAAGGGGCGCCCGAACGGGGCGGAAACTAGGTGCAACGCCAAGGTTTGGCAAGGCCGGCAAGGTCTCAAACGCCAACGCGCACAGTGCAGAATTCAGACAAAAAACCCGGGCGGCCGGCCCGGGTTTTTGTCCAAGTGATTTGTCCAAGTGAAACGCGGATACCTTTAGGCGGCCGGCTTGTAGTATTTCGACGCGTTGGTCTTGATCGGCTCAACGGTTTGGCTGGCGACCTTCTGGCTCAATTCGGCGAGTTCCTTGGCTTGCCCAGAGATCGCCTCGAATTGCTTACGGCTGTGCGAGGTCCACAGCTCCAACGCCTCCGAAGGCGATTTCACGCCGAACAGTTCCTGCGCGAAATCGAGCGATGCGGTGGTGTTGGCTTTCATGAATTCCATCATCTTGGCGGAATATTCGCTCATGCCCTTGCTGGCGCTCGTGAACACCGCCTCGATGGTGACGTTGTGGGTTTCAGCGGCATCCTTGAACTTGGCGTAGTTGTCGCGGGCCTGCGAAACGCCCTTTTCGGCGAATGCACGGACCTGCTCGGGGACTTCAAACGGAATGATGGAAGCAGTGAAGGGATCGGTAGCATTGGCCATGGCCTTGTGTCCTTCGCAACTGGGGTGGAGCGGTGTTACTCCCTCGGGCGTCCCCGGGGTTAGCGGGGATGCGGGGAACGTCGAACGAGATCACGCAAGTGGGGATATCAATGTCCGGCATCCGACATTAAACGCCCCTATCGTGTCAACATTGTGCAGCGCGACGCAATCCGACGCTGTAATGCCGCGTATTTGATCGGGTAAGGTGTTAGTGCGTCGCTGTCGCCCGATTTCGGCTATACCTTGGGCTTGGCGGCGTCCATCGCCGCGCGTGCCGCGACTTTGCCCATTTCGTTGGCCTGTTCCGTCAGCGCGCCCATCTGCGCCTTCACATATTCGCCGTGCAGCCGCGTGACTTCGGTCAAGTCCTTGGCGTGCAGTAGCGACTGTGCATAGTCGAGCGAGGCCTGCACGTTCCTCTCGGCATAAGAGAATGCCTTGGCATTGATGTCCTTGGCGCCGGCGCGAACGGTTTCGCCGCGTTCCTCGATAGAACCGGCGGCGGCTTGCGCATTGGCGAGGAACTTCTCAAACGCCTTGCGGGCCTGGCCGAAACTGGCCTCCGCTATGGATCGCATTTCCTTCGGGATTTCGAAACGATCGCGAACTTCACCGTTCATGGTCCACTCCTCTTTGGTTTTGGCTTCTTCGCATTCCTCCTGATGAAACATTACCGGCGACGCGGCGTGTTCCCTCATGGGTGGACCGCGCCGCTCGCAACATACCAACGCAAAGGCCGCAAGGTTGGTTCTGCACGGTTGGGGTTATACGCAGCTTTAGAGCGCGCGGTTGCGTTCCCGCCGTGGACCTGCCCCCCGCCGCAGGCGATACTAACGGTTTGTTAACGTTGTCATCGCCGGCCCCCGGCGTGACTCCGAGCGCTACAGCAGATCGTACAGCCGGCCAACAGGGCGATGAACCATTCGGAATTCCAGTTGCGCGGCCTCACCGATCCGCAGCTCTCCGTTCATGCCACGAGCGCTCTTCCCGTCTGGCTGTGGGCGAGCGACGGAACGCGGATTCTCTGGGCCAATCCGGTCGGTGCCCGCGTGTTCGGCGCGGCAAACGGCACAGGCCTGGCGAACAGGACATTCGGACCGGCGGACGCGCACCGGCGGCAGGTCGCCCGACTGGCAGGCCGCTTGCCGGCCAATGGCGCGATCCGGCTCGAGCGGCTACGCGGCTTCGGCGCGTCGCTCGGCATGCTCATGACATGCGGCTGCGCGAGGCTCGATTTTTTCGATGGCGGCCATTTTTCACGCAATGCTGGCATCCTGATCGTGGCCCACACGGCCGTGCCCACCATGCCGCTCGCCGAGCGGCTGCGACAGCTGGTCGAGGGCGTCGATGCGCCGATTGCCGCGTTTACGCGTGACGGTATGATGGTGGGCACGAGCGATGCCGCGCGCCGGCTGCTTGGGTTTAGCAATCTCGGTGAGGCCGGCCTCGAGGACGCGCGCAACGAGGCGCTGAAGCAGGGCCGCGCCGAGGCGCGGATCGGTGCCGGCCACGTGGTATTGCAGCGGCTCGGCTCTGGCGCCGACGCGGCGCTGGTTGCGCTGATCGTGCCCACCCCCGCACCAACCGCACCCTCTTGCAACGCCGCGGCGGCGGGATTTGAGCTGGTCGACGAATTCGTGGAGCCGTCGGCGGAGGCGGCGAGCGAACATGATAGCGTGTATGAAGACGCGAGGCGGGACGCCATGACATCCGACATCGAGGCTCAAGGAAGCGAACAGCCGTCCGGTAGCAAAGTCGCCGCCGAGGGGACGGCCACGCCATCAAGCGGTGAAACGCCGTCATGGCTCGAAGAGCCGCCGCTCGAGACGCGCCTGCACCCGCTGCGCTTTGTGTGGCAGATCGATGCCGCTGGCCGTTTCCTGATCACTCCCGGGGAATTCACGCACCTGATCGGCCCACGAGCGGCCGCGGGCTCCGGTCGGCCCTGGAGCGAATTCGCCGACAGCTTCGCCCTCGATCCCGACGGCGCCCTCGCCAAGGCGATTGCGAGCCACGATACCTGGAGCGGCATCACGGTGAGCTGGCCGGCCGATGGCGGCGACCGGTTGCCGGTCGAGCTCACCGGCTTGCCGGAGTTCGATCGCGCGCGACAATTTGCCGGCTACCGGGGCTTTGGCGTGTGCCGCGATCTCGATGGATTGACGCGGCTCGCCCTGCGACGGTTCGAGTTGCACCGCAATTCCGCGAGCCCGAAGAGGCTTTCAGCCGACATCATTGAGATCAATACCGCGCAAGACTGTCCTGTTCGAAGCCTGGGCGTTCAAGACTTCCGCGTTCAAGACTCGGGCGTTCAAGGCTCGGGCGTTGAAGACTTGGGCGTTGAAGACTTGGGCGTTGAAGACTTGGGCGTTGAAGACTTGGGCGCTGAAGACTTGGGCGCTGAAGACTTGGGCGCTGAAGACTTGGGCGCTGAAGACTTGGGCGCTGAAGACTTGGGCGGCGTTCAAGATTTGGGCATTCAAGATTTGCCTGCCGCGAATTCGCCCGCAAGGCCTGACCTGGGTTCGCCCTTACCTTCAGAATTGCTGGCGCGGGCTGCCCTTTCGACTTCACTACCAACCGATTTGGAAAGACCCGTGGAAACGCCCCCAAATGTCGTGCCGTTTCGCCCGATCGGCGACGCGAAATCGCCGGGGCTTACCCCGGTGGAAAACACCGCTTTTGACGAACTCGCCCGGCAGCTATCCGCGCACCTCAACCGCGACGGCGCGTCGGTCGTGCCGCCGGCTGCGACTATTGAGGTGACCCAGCTCGAGCCACAGGTCTCGCCGCCGGCCCCCGCACCGGCCGACGATCCCGTGGCAAGCGAGCCTCTGATTAGTCATGAGCCGGCAAGTCATCAACCAGAGTGGCTGGCGCCGCCCGAGCCGCCGGCGCGCGGTGAACCGCAGCGCGACCGGATGCTGCTCGACCTGTTGCCCACCGGCATCCTGATCTATCGGCTCGACCGGCTGCTCTATGCCAACCCGGCGTTCTTGCAGCGGATCGGGTATGCAAACCTTTATGCGCTGGAAGATGCCGGCGGCCTTGACGCGCTCTATGTCGAGCCCGGCGTTTCCTCCGCCAGCAGCACGTCGGAGGCCGGCACGCCGATGACGATTTCCGCGAGCCAAGGAGCGGCGGAAGACGCCGACCAAGGCAAGGACCGGGCGGCGGGCTCAACCGCGACCGCCGCTCGCCTGTTCACGATCTCATGGGACGGCGATTCCGCGCTCGCGCTGATTTGCTCGCCCGCAAGCGCGCCGACGATCGCCACGATGACGGAAGCCGCGCCGGCCAAGCCGCCACCGGCAGTCGGCCGCACCGACGCCGAGGACCTTGCCGCCATTCTCGACACCACCGCCGAAGGTGTCGTGATGTTCGACGCCGGGGGCAAAATCCATGCCTGCAACCGCAGCGCCGAGGCGCTGTTCGGTTACGACGGCGCCGAGCTCGTGGCGCGCGATCTCAGCAGACTGTTCGCGCCGGAAAGCCAGCGCGTGGTGGCCGACTATCTCGCCGGCATTACGGGCGCCGCCATTGCGAGCCTGATCGATCACGGCCGTGACGTGCTGGGACGCGTGCGCGAGGGCGGCATCATCCCGCTCTCGATGACCATGGGACGGACCCGTCCCGGGAGTGCGAATTTCTTCGCGGTATTTCGCGATCTGTCGCAAAGCAGGAAGGACGAAGGCGAGTCGCAACAGGCGCAGCGGCAGGCCGACCGCGCGGCAAACGCCAAAGCCGAGATGCTGGCGCGGATCAGCCGTGAGGTACGCGCGCCGGTCAATGCCATCATCGGCTTTGCCGAAGTGATGATCGGCGAACGGTTCGGTGCGCTCGGCAACGAACGCTACGTCGAATATATGAAGGACATTCGCTCTTCAGGCGAGCGCGTGATCGCGATCATCAACGATCTCTTGGAGCTGTCGCGGATCGAGACCGGCAAGCTCGACCTCTCCTTCGCCAACCAGAACCTCAACGATCTCGTCGAGCGCTGCGTCGCCGTGATGCAGCCGCAGGCCAACCGCGAACGCATCATCATCCGCTCATC
>VAZG01000398.1 GCA_005885285.1 Alphaproteobacteria bacterium
AACCATGGCGCGTTCCCCCGTCCCGGCACGCGGCTCAGCCGAGGGATTCGGTCGAACGCGGCAACATTGTTTCCCGCGATTTTGGCGCAAATCGCTTTCAAGAACTGAACAACTATTCAGGCCAAATGACAAGCAGCAAATGTGACGATTTGCGAGCTGACGCTACGCGGCCGCAGGCGCGGTGTGGGACATCCATTGGCGGCGCCACCATGGGCCGGCGCGGCGCAAGATCAGGCCGGCGACAATCAGCGTAGTGCCCAGTCCGCCGGGCACCCCGAGCAGGATGAAATTGACAATCAGTATGAACGCGCATGCCAGCGCTGGCAGCTCATAGCGGCGAAAGCCGGTCGCAAGGGCGATGCGAACCAGAAAAGCCACCGCTATGGCCAGCACCATCATGTCGTACATGAACAGGTAGGGCGTGATCAGTAGCGTACCGGTCGCGAGCGCCGCTGCCTTCAACGGATAGCTGATCCGGCTGCGCCACATCAGCACCATGCCGACCGCGACTGATGCGGTCATGATCCACTGGAATATCCAAGCGAGCTGCTCGCTGCCGCCGAAATAACGGATCAGCGCGAACAGGCTCTGCAACTTCCACCATGGCGCGCGACCCTCGGTGAGGAAGGCCTGCGAGAACATCGGCATCCAGTGAACGAACGCCTGCCAGCTCTCGGTTCCGAAGGCGACCCAGGACGCCGTCGCCATCGCCACGGCAACGATACCAGCGGTGAAGAACACCGTCCATTGCGATGCCGCGATCAGCACTAAGGGAAACAGCAATCCGTATTGCGGCTTGTAGCTCAATAGCCCCAGGCAAATGCCGGACAGCACCGGCCGCATCGGCATCAGATAAAGCGCGCCGCCGATCAGCGCTGCCGTGAGGAAGCCATTCTGCCCGACCAGCGTGTTGGAGAACACCACCGGAAACGCCGCCGCCAGCAACAAACCGAACGGCCGGCCGACGATCGCGCGCATCACCGCGAGATAAGGCACGAAGCTGATCGCGGCCCAACCCACGAATGCAACGGCGTAGGGAAAATGCGCCAGCAAGGTTGCCACGAACAGAAATGGCGGCGGATAGTGCCAGGCGAAGTTGCCCGGATAGCTCTGGCCGAGCACCGCGACCTGAACCTGTTTTTGAATATCCCAATCATAGGCCAGCGCCGGATGGCCATCGAGCACCAGTTGGCCTGCGGACCAGACGTTGACGAAATCGGTCGGGATGCCCAAGCCATTTTCGTCAAAAATCCACCAATGCGAAAAATACGCCGTCGGAAAGAACACGGCGTTGATGACGAACAGCGCGAAGCAGACATTGACGAGCGCCGCGGGAACGGCGTCTCGCCCTTGGATCGTCTGGACGGGTAGGCTTGCGGCCATGCGGCATCCCTTCGCGCGCAATCGAGGCGCACGCCAATCAGCAATAGGCCGGACAGCTTTTAAGAAACCTTAAGGTTTGAGGGTCGTTTGCGAAGATTTTGGCAGGCTGCACGGCTGGCGTCGCGATCAAGGGAATGACGGACGATGAATTCAATTCCCGGTCTGCAATTCGCCAAAGCGCTCCCAGGTCTTGCCGTTGAAGCGCATGAACTGCATCTGGTCGACCGGCACGTGATCGGTCGGCGAGGTGTTGACCTTGATGCCGGGCAGCAGCATCGGCAATTCGAGATCATGTATGGAATACGCCTGCTTCAAGATATTTTCGGTCGAAAGGTCGTCACCGCAGGCCTTCAGCACCGCTTCCAGCGCCATCGCGCTGTTATAGGAATTGACGTAGTTGGTGTCGTGCAGGTCGCCGTCGGGCACGTATTTGACCATGAATTCACGCCACCCTTTGACGGCGGGATCGTCGACCCAGGCGGGATCGTCGGGATCTTTCACATAGGCGGTCGAGAGAATGCCGATGCCGGCCTCGGGCCCTGCGGGCTGCATCACGGTCGAGATCCACACCGCGACGTTGGAGAGAAAAATCATCGGGCGCCAGCCGATCTCATGGGCTTTGCGAATCGATTGCGCGGCGAACTTCGGCGTCGCCGCGATCACGAACACATCTGCGCCGGACGCCTTCAGCTTGACGATCTGGGAATCGATCGTCGGGTCCGAAATTTCATAGGTCGCAGCCGTCACGACGGAATCATATTTGTCGCCGAGCACGTCCTTTAGGCCCAGCAGATAATCGCGGCCGTAATCGTCGTTCTGCGAAATCACCGCAAACTTGGCATTCGGGTTTTTCGCAAGCGCATAGCGCGCGTAGAGCCGCGCCTCGTAACGGAACGGCGCCTGCACGCCCATCGTCGCCTGCGGATATTGCGCGACGTCGGAGAATTTGGAGGCGCCCGAGCCGATGAACAGTTGCGGCACGTTGTTGGCTTGCAGATATTTCGATATCGCGGTGTTGTGTGCGGTACCGATCGAAGAAAAGATCAGCGCGACCTCGTCGCTCTCGACCAGCCGCCGCGTCTGCTCCACCGTCTTCGGCGGCGCATAGCTGTCGTCGAGCGAGATCAAATTGACCTTGCGGCCGTTGATGCCGCCGCGCTCGTTGAGCATCTTGAAATAGCCAACCTCGCCCTTGCCGAGCGCGCCGAACGCCGACACGGGCCCGCTATAGGGCATGGTCTGGCCTATCCTGATTTCGGCCGCGCTGACGCCGCGCATCTCGGCGGCTTCGGATACTGTGGGCAGCGCCACGACGGCGAGCACGCCGAACGCGGCAAATCCGGCGATAAAACGCATCGCTACTCTCCCGTCATTTGTCGCGCTTGAAACGCGCGAGCGGTGTCCCGCGCCGATTGGGTGGGGACCATGCCACGGACGGACAATCGACGCCAAGTCGATTGATGATGGATCTGCCGCGGAAGCGCGGCGGCTGGCCTGGCGCGTTTGGGCGCCCGCCAAGAGCCGCGGGAAGCTACGGCACTCGGATCAGGGGCAAACCAAGGCGACCGTAATCGACGCTGAGATAACCGGAGAGAGGATCACGAGCCACGGCATCGGGATGAAGCAAGGCCACCTCTTGCGCCATCAAGCCGACATAGACGTTTTCGCCCCACACATACTTGTAGCGATAAATCCCGAGCCCGTCGCTGCGGCGAGCTACCAGCACCATCTCGCGCTTAAGCCGCACATCTGAAGGGAGCAACTGAGACGACGAGGAGTAGGTCGCGCCGGCGCTGTTGCCCCATGCGCCGCCGGCCTGGCCACCGGCATATCCTCCGGCCCACGGCGAGGATAGCGCCGGCGCAAATCGCCAGCTCAGACCTGCCATCACCGCCTGGAATTGCGCATGGACACTCGCTGCCTGACCGAGCGTGACAGCACTGGCCCCGACGATGCCTGACGTCGATGAAGAGACACTGATGTTTCCGAGATCGACATATTGGTAGCCAAGACTGAGCATCACATTGGGCTTCAGCAGATATTCGAGGCCCACGCCGGCGACCCAGCCGACCCTCGTGTCAGAGGTCTGCGCAGAGGTCGTCAGCCCCAGCGTGGTGAAGTTGCTGTTCAGACTGACGCCACCATAGGCGAGGCCCCCAGTGCCGTAAAACAGCCACTGCCCCGCAGTCACCCCGAGGCGGCCACGGAAGGTACCATACCAGTCGATCGATGCCGTGGTCGCGGCAAAGTCGCCGGCCGGCGGCGGAACGATCGGAGGGTTATGCATCAATCCGCCGGTCATCGAACTCTTGAGATGCGTGCCCTGCAGGTCGGTTTCAAAGCCAAACACCGCCGCACCCTGCTGCCAATTGTAGCCGGCATGCGCGCCGGCCAGCCAGCTGCTGGCATTCGCGGAATTTGCGCCAAAGGCAGGATTCGCGGCAGGCGCAACTATAATGAAGCCAGCCGCCGCTTTCTTGCACGACAGCACGAGCACCGCCGCCAGCAGGCAGGCGGATAGGGAAATCGTGCGCAATGGATAAATCAAAAGTGCCTCCTAAAGTCAGGCCTTAGCCGGAATCGGGCATAAAATTGGAAGCTATCGGCCACACCGCGAAACAACACCAACCGCAGGTTGCCAAGCTTGGGCGGCAAGCTCCCGATCTGTCCGACTCCGATCTATCCTCTAGAATTTTCTCGTGAAATCCCGTGTTACAAAAATGCCTCAGCTGCCTGCAATCCGCTCGGCGGTGCGCAGCGCGAGCGCATGAATGGTGAGCGATGGTGCCTCGCCGCCGCCGGAGGAAGGAAATACGCTGGCATCGGCGATCCACAGATTGCGCCAGCGATGACTGCGGCCGAAGGCATCGACCACCGCGCTTGCGGGATTATCGCCCATGCGGCAGCTGCCAAAGACATGGGTTGCGACGAACCAGTCCCAGCTCGAATAATTCTCATAGACGCGCTCCGCACCGCTTGCCGCCAGCAGCTCATGCGCCTTGCCCGCCATGAAACGAAGGCGCGCAATATCGGTGTCGGCAAGGACGGAGGCGATGCGCGCCAGCGGCATGCCGAAACGATCGCGCTCGTTCGGATCGAGATCGACGCGGCTGTCGCGGTTGGGCAGCCGCTCGCCGATCGCGCCGACGTGCAACGCGTGGCCCCATAAGCGCCGCACCGATTGCGCATGGGCGCGGCCCCAACCCGGCACCGCGCGCAGCGCGAAGGCCGCGAGCCCGCCAAGCTCGCTCTCGCCGGCCGCGTTGTAGAAGCGGCAACCACCGATCACGCCGGGTATCGCATCGGGCGCATTGAAGTCCCACGTAATGGCATCGCTGGGCAGCCCGCGCCGACCGTGCTGCGGTTCGCCATGCAGCGCGCCGACGGTGACGAACAGCGTGTCCATGAAATTCTGCCCGACTTCGCCGCTCTCGTTGCCGAGGCCCTCGGACGCGAGCAGCAGTCGGGGCGTCTCGACGGCACCGCAAGCCAGCACGACATGTCTGCTGACGATGCGTTCGAGGCTGCCATCGGCCCGCCCGACGAAAACGGCGGCCACTTGATCGTTGGGCCCGGCTTCGATTCGGATCACCGGACTTTCCGGTCGCACTGTGCAGCGGCCGGTGGCGAGAGCGGCGGCAATGAAGGTGACGTCGGCGCTGCCCTTGTCGCCGCGGGGGCAGCCTTTGTTGCAACCGCCGCAATAGTTGCAGGGCACTCGCCCGTTGAAGGGCCGCGATAGCGCCGCACGGCTGTTGGCCTGCCAGTCGAGCCCGAGTGCTTTTGCCCCCTTGCCGAGCGTTTGCGACGCGTAGGACAGGGGGTGCGGCGGCAGTGGAAATCCGCGCGAGCGCCAGCGCGCGCCTTGCGCGGCAGGACCCGCCACGCCGATCAATTGCTCCGCTGCGACATAATACGGCTCGAGCGCGCCATAATCGAACGGCCAGTCCGCGGCCACGCCGAAGCGCGTTTTCATTTTCATCGCCGCGGGGTGCAGGCGATGCGACTCGCCGGTGAAATGCAGCGTGCTGCCGCCGATGCCGCGGACGTGCTGATAGCTGTCCATCAGCCGCGTCCCGCCGTTCGCCAGCGGTCCCAGGCCGCGGCTTCCCGAGGCGAGCAAAGGTTCGCTGCCGAGCTTCTGGCCCGACGCGAACGTGACCCTGCCCGTGCTACCGGGCTTTTGCGGAAACTCGCGTTCATCCCAATCGGCCTCGGTCAGGGGATAGTCCGTCGACGGATCAAAGCGAGGCCCCGCGTCGAGCAGCAGCACCGATCGTCCGTGTCGACACAGACCGTAGGCCGCCGCGGCGCCGCCAGCGCCCGCGCCAACCACGATCACATCCCAGCGGGCGTCGTCGCTCATGCGGGGCGCTCCTGGAAATCGGCGAAACCGTCCGGCTGCGGCGGACCGGTATAGGCAAAGGCCGACTTGATCGCAGGCGCCGAGTAATAGGCCGTTCCCACGTGATACCGGAGCGCCAGCACGAATGGCTGAATGCCTTGGTCGGGCGAAGCAAACGCCGCGTCGAGCGCTGCGAGCCTTTGCGCTTCATCAAGCGCCAGAAAATCGGACGCCCCCTGCAGCGTCGCGCGCTGGTCGAGCCAGGTCACGCCCGTTGCAATCAAGGCTTCGAGATCGGCCATCGCAACGACACGAAGATGAAGTCCGAGTTCGGTGGCTCCAGGAAGCCCGTCGCCCGGAAACATCACGTCTACAACCGCAGTCATCGCGCGGGCGATATGCTCGCGCGGATCCGGCCGCCCAAACGCTCGCAGTGGACGCCACCGCGCCGCCGCACCGCCAAGCGAAAAGTATCCGAGCAGCGCTACAACGTGCCGTCGCTTCATTGGCTGTAATCCTTGTGACGGCTAGCATCCTACCACGTCGCTCAATGAGAGCCCTACTCGCGGCGCCTGGTGCGCTGATCCCTGGGAATCACGAATTTCAGTCCGGACCAGATGTGGTCGACCGCGCAGACCTTGACGTCGACGAGACCAAGGGCAAGCGCCATGTCGCGCACCACGACGTCGCTCAAATCGCTTGCAACTCCGCTCGCCTTCTTCGGCCACGACACCCAAACCATGCCGTCGGGCACGATAGCGTCACGGGTGCCGCGCAGCCCGCTGGCGAGCCCCGATGCATCGGTCGCAAACAGGTGCACCATGTCGAGTGGCGCTTTCAGGCGGCTTGTGATGGTCACGCCGGCCGGCAATCGGCCGACGATATCGCTGTAGGCATCGGGCGCGCCGCCTACAAAAATGCGAAAGCCCGGCTTGATGCCGAGCTTTTGCACAACGGATTTGCCGGAATAGTCGGCCATCGCATCGGCTAAACGGCGTCAAGCCTGCGGCTGCGGCTCCAACCCGGCGTCCGGATCGGGACGCGGGCGCGGCTTGCCGGCCGGCGGCACCGCCGAGGTGCGCGGCGCGGCTGGCTCCAGCACCGATTCGCGGTTGGGCTTCTTGCCCTTCAAGAGGTCCTGGATCTCCTCGCCGGTCAGCGTCTCAAATTCCAGGAGGCCCTTGGCGAGCGTCTCGAGGTCGACGCGCCTCTCAGTGAGAATCTTAGTCGCCTCGTTATAGCCTTGCTCGACCAAGCGCTTGATCTCGGAGTCGATCTTCTGGACGGTGGCCTCGGAGGCGTTTTGCGTCCGCGACACCGACATGCCCAGGAACACCTCGTCCTGATTCTCGCCGTAGGACACGGTGCCGAGCTCCTCGGAGAGGCCCCAGCGTGTCACCATCATACGCGCCAGCCGTGTCGCCTGCTCGATGTCGGAGGCAGCGCCCGAGGTCACCTTCTCGCGGCCGAAGATCAGTTCTTCGGCGACCCGGCCGCCCATCATGATGGCCAGCCGCGAGGTCATCTGCTCGAGCGACATCGACAGCTTGTCGCGCTCCGGCAACTGCATCACCATGCCGAGCGCGCGGCCGCGCGGAATGATCGTCGCCTTGTGGATTGGATCGGTCGCGACGACGTTGAGGCCTACGATGGCGTGGCCGCCCTCGTGATAGGCGGTCAGGAGTTTCTCTTCCTCGGTCATGACCAGCGACTTGCGCTCGGCGCCCATCATGACCTTGTCCTTGGCCTCTTCGAATTCGGCCTGCGTCACCATGCGCTTGTTGCGGCGGGCCGCCGTCAGCGCCGCCTCGTTGACGAGGTTCATCAGATCGGCGCCCGAGAAGCCGGGCGTGCCGCGGGCAATGGTCTTCAGGTTGATATCGGGCGCGAGCGGCACTTTGCGGACATGCACCTTCAGGATCTGTTCGCGGCCGACGACATCCGGGTTCGGCACCACTACCTGGCGGTCGAACCGGCCGGGCCGCAGCAGCGCCGGGTCAAGCACGTCGGGCCGGTTGGTCGCCGCGATCAGGATCACGCCTTCATTGGCTTCAAAGCCGTCCATCTCGACCAGCAGCTGGTTGAGCGTCTGTTCGCGTTCGTCATTGCCGCCGCCGAGACCCGCGCCGCGATGGCGGCCGACGGCGTCGATTTCGTCGATGAAGATGATGCAGGGCGCATTCTTCTTGGCCTGCTCGAACATGTCGCGAACACGCGACGCACCGACGCCGACGAACATCTCGACGAAGTCGGAGCCTGAAATGGTGAAGAACGGCACATTGGCTTCGCCCGCGACCGCGCGCGCGATCAGCGTCTTGCCGGTGCCGGGAGGGCCGACCAACAGCACGCCGCGCGGAATCCGTCCGCCCAGCCGCTGGAATTTCCCGGGATCGCGCAGGAATTCGACGATCTCCTGCAAATCCTGCTTGGCCTCGTCGACGCCGGCGACGTCCTCGAAGGTGACGCGGCCGTGCGCTTCGGTCAGCATCTTGGCGCGCGATTTGCCAAAGCCCATCGCCTTTCCGGCGCCGCCCTGCATCTGCCGCGACAGGAAGATCCACACGCCGATCAGCGCGATGAACGGCAGCCAGGACACGAGCAGCGAGACGAACCACGGCACGTTGTCGCCGGGCGGCTTCGCGGTGATCGAGACCTTGCCGTCATACAGGCGCTTCACCAGCGTCGGGTCGTTGGGCGCGTAGGTCTGGAAGCTCGAGCCGTTGGTGAAGGTGCCGTGAATCTCCGGTCCCTGGATCACGACGTCGCGAACGTGGCCCTGATCGACCTCGGTCAGAAGCTGCGAGAACGAGATGTCCTGCGAGGAGGCGCGCTGGCCCGGATTCTGAAAGAGCGTGAACAGCGCCAGCAACAGCAAAACAATGATGACCCAGAGGGCGAAATTGCGCAGATTCGCGTTCATCGATTTTCCTTCGTGGTCGCGCGGATCGCGGCCTCATGTCCTTCGGACGTATCCTAGGTAACCACGAGGGAGTCCCCCGGTCGACCATAATGCAATTTAAGTGCCGCTTACCTTGCTGCCAAGGGAACCACGCAGGACTATTTAACGTATTGTAGCGCAATTCCCGTTCAAATAATGGCACTGAAACCGGCCCTTTTTGCGTGGTGGTTAAGGCTGTCAGCGGGATTATGACGATGTTGGCTTTGTCCCTTGGCGGCGAATCGGCGCAGGCTCGACGCGAATGCGGTCCCGAGCGAAACTCACCAGCGCCCCGGCAAGGGTCTGCTTCAGCCTGGCCTGACCGGCAACCGCCCGGTCCAATGCCGCGAGCAGGGTTTCGACCTTGCCAAGTTCCGCCGGTCCCTCATGTCCGTACCGGTCGATGGCGCGCTTGAGCAGCCGAAGCCGGATTTCCTCGGGAAGTGCTGCGAAGGCTTTCGCATCGTATCCGCCAGGCCGTGCTTCGCTCCCCTGAAGCGCGAGATAGCGCTCTGCGCCATCGGCAAAAATCTCGACCGCGGCATTGGCGCGCGCGAGCCGCGAGGCCAGCCGCGCCAGGCTGCGTGCATCGCCGCCTTCGGCAGCGAGCGTCGGGAGAAGCGCGCGCAGCCTCGGCCGCGTGAAAGCAGTATCGCGGTTGGTCGGATCGTCGGCAAAGTTTATTCCGGCCTTGCCGAGCGTTGCGATCAACCGCGACTTCGGAACATCCAGCAACGGCCGCGCCAGCCACAACCCGTCGCGCTCGCTCTCGCGCGCCATCGCGGCGAGCCCCGCGATGCCGCTACCGCGCAACAAACGCATCAGGAGCGTCTCGGCCTGGTCGTCCCTTGTGTGCGCGGTGAGGATATGGGTGGCGCCCGCGGTGCGCGCCGCCTGCGCCAGCAATTGATAGCGCGCCGACCGCGCCGCAGCCGGTACTCCGGCTAGCGGTTTTGCTCCGCGCCAGCGCACCGTGCGATGCTCGAGATCAAGGGCATGCGCGAGCCGTTTGACCTCGCGCGCCTCGCGCGCCGCCTCCTCGCGCAAGCCGTGATCGACGGTGACCGCGACAAGCCGCGGGCCGCGTGACACGCTGCGCCGCCAGCGCGCCGCAAGCCACATTAGCGCAATCGAGTCAGGCCCTCCCGAGACCGCAAGCACGAGTGCGGGCGCAGCCTTCCAGTCCGCGAATAGGCGCTTGGCATCGCTTGCCGAGATCGGGGAACTATCGTCGTCAGGCATGGGCATGTACGCGTGCTGTCACAACCTGCAAAGTCTTAGACCGCCAAATGGGTTTTTCATACCTTGACAGGCAGCGCCCCGCGATCTCGCTGCGCATCCGCACGAGTTTTGCTTGGAGGTCCCTTCCTCTGAATACAGAGGGCGCAGGGAATGCCGGGCGCCCACTGCGCCCGCAGCCTCGCACGCAAAAGAAAAAGCGCACGAGCATCGTCACCACGGTCACACCGGTTTCACCCGACATTCCCCGCACAATGGTTTACGGCTTATAACGCGCTCTCCCCAGTGACCGGGCTTTCTTGTCACTGTCGCCTGCAGGTCGAGACCTGCAAGCTTGGCGCCAGCGTCGGGGCGTCAGGACCACACGATTTCGCCGTCCGCTCGCAGCGCGTTCGTCTCTCGCGTTGTCTGCGTCCACCGCATCCCGCCCCGCGTTTCGTGACGATCGCGAGCCGCCCCTCTTGGTGAGGCGGGACTTATTCGCTCTATTCCTGTTTCTATCCTGCCGTCAAGCGACATTTCTGAAAATCAGAAATGATGTACCGGGTGACTCCGATCACACGTCGCTCATCTGAACCGCAGATTGTCGCGCGAGAGCTGGCTGATTGCGGTGCAACCCATCAGCTTCATGTCGCGCTCCAGTTCGGCTCGCATCAGGCCCAGCGCGCGCTCGACGCCGGCCTGGCCGGCCGCAGCCAATGGAAAAAGATAGAAGCGACCGAGGCCGACCGCCTTGGCGCCGACAGAGAGAGCCTTCAGGACATGGGTACCCCGCTGGACCCCGCCATCCATGAGCACGTCGATGCGATCACCCACGGCATCGGCTATTTCCGCCAGTTGGTCGAACGACGCCCGAGAGCCGTCCAGCTGCCGACCACCATGGTTGGAGACGACGATGCCCGTGCAGCCGATCTCCACGGCGCGTTTGGCATCGGCGGCTGACACGATGCCTTTAAGGCAGAAGTGCCCGTTCCACTGCCGCACCATCTCCGCCACGTCGTCCCAATTCATGGTGGGGTCGAGCATCTCGGTGAAGTAGCGGCCAATCGACAGGGCGCCGCCGCTCATGTCGACGTGTTCGTCGAGTTGGGGCAATCTGAAGCGCTCGTGAGTGGCGTAGTTGATACCCCATATCGGCTTGATCGCGAATTGCAGCATCCCGGCCGGCGTCAGCCTGAACGGAATGGAAAATCCGGTGCGTAGATCCCGCTCGCGATTGCCGCCTGTGATGCTGTCCACGGTCAGCATCATGATATCGACCCTGGCCTCCTTGGCCCGCTGGAGCATGGCCCGGTTGAGGCCTCGATCCTTGTGGAAATAGAACTGATAGACCTGCGGAGTGTCGTGCGCCTTGCGCAGTTCTTCGAGGCTCACCGTACCGAGCGAGGAGACGCCGAACAGGGTCCCGTATTTGGCAGCCGCAGCCGCGACGGCGCGCTCACCCTCGTAATGGAAGAGACGCTGCAAGGCGGTTGGAGAGCAGTACACCGGCAGTGCCAGCCTCTGCCCCATGACGGTAACGGAGAGATCAATGTTCTCGACGCCGCGCAGGACGTGCGGCACTAGATCGCAGCGCTCGAAGGCTTGCGTGTTGCGCCGAAGCGTAGCCTCGTCGTCTGCGCCGCCGTCGATATAATCGAATATCGGGGCGGGTAGCTGTCGCTTGGCCAGACGTCGGAAATCATGGAAGTTGTAGCAATTGCGCAAATTCATGCGTGCTCGCCCTCCAATCGACCTAAAGCGCGGGAGCGTTGTCGAAGGAGACCTAACGCCAAACACCGGAACCCGTCGGCAAGAGTACGCAAAAGCCTTGACGGCCGGCAACCCAAAAGGTGTTCGGGAATCGGGTGGCTTGGGTGGGCCGCGGGTGCGAAGGTGATCGCGCTAAAAATGGAGCACCAACATGAACTTTCGCATCGTTGGACTACCGGCGAATGAGTTCACCCATCTCTTCGAGCTGCCCGATGCCGATCTTGCAGCCGTAGGCGGCGTGCGCCGCATAGCCGACGGCAATTATCCTTGCCGGGTCAGCCTCACGGACTCACAGCCCGGTGAGGAGCTCGTGCTGCTCAATTACGAACATCACTCAGTCGCCTCGCCTTACCGGATGCGGTTTGCGATTTTTGTGCGCAAAGGCGATCAGACCTACGACAAGGTGAATGAGATCCCCGAGCAGCTTCGCAAGCGTATGCTTGCAGTGAGGGCTTTCGACTCCAAAGGGATGATGGTCGACCACCGATTGGTCGACGGGAAAGAGGTCGAACCAGTCATCGAACGGTTGCTCACGCCGTCGAACGTTGACTATTTGCATATCCACTTTGCTTCACCCGGCTGCTACGCGGCAAAGGTGGAGAGGGCATAGCCGGTCCACACAACAAGATCATTTATAAGTGCGCGCCCTATTCCACAGTCGCTCAAGAGGCGAAGGCGGAATGCGAGTCCGAGGCGCCGCCGTTGAAGCGAAGGCGCAAGGCCACTAGTGCGAAGGTGCCGGCGCTAGCACTTCACCCGCTTCTGCTCACGATCCACGGTCGCTTTGACCCCCGTGGAGGCGCGCGGATATTTCCGCATCACCTCGCCGAACGCGGCGCAGGCTGCTTCCTTCTCCTTCAGGGCCGCGAGCGACTGGCCGAGCCGCAATAGCGCGTCCGGTGCTTTCGCCGACTTGTCGTATTTGGTGGTGACACCCAAAAAGGCCTCCGCCGCATCGCGATATTGCTGGCGCTGGAAGAAACTCTCGCCGAGCCAGTATTGCGAATCCGCGAGCAACGGGTCGCTCGGGTATTTCTGCGCGAAGTTCTTCATGGTTTCTTCGGCGAGCGCATAATCCTTGCGCTGCATATAGCCGATGCCGAGATCGAACTCGTCGCGCGGCGATTGCGTGGGCGGCGCGGTGGCAAGGGCGGCGCCGCCAGGGCTGCGCGGCGGCGGTGGAGGCAAACTGCTTTGCGGATAGCGCGCAGCGCCGGTGTTGGCGAGATCGAGCGGGTCGCCCGGCCCGCGGCCGCCCGGGGCGCCGATCGGCGGCTCAGCCTGGACCGGAAGCTGGCCGCCGCCGAGTGCCTGCGGGGCGCCGGGGGCATTCGGGTTCTGGCTGGGATCGAAGGCATCGCCGCGGCGCCGGCCTGGCGTCCCCGCCGGCGGTTCCTGGACGATCGGCGCGGGAGCCGCGATCTGCTGCTGCGGATAGCCCGGCTGGGCCTGCCCATAACCCGCCTGAGGCTGCCCGTAGCCGCCTTGCGGTTGCGGTGGGCGATAGGTCGGGTTGGCCTGCGCCGGAGGTAGCGCGGCTGCGACACCCCCCTGCACCGCCGCAGTCGCACCGCCAGGGGCCGCCTGCGCATCGCCGAGTTGCCTCAGGCGCTCTTCGAGCTGGCGGTTGCGGAATTGCAGTTCCTCGTTCTGGCCGGTCAGTTGCCGCAACTGGTTTTCCAGCCGCTGGATGCGCATTTCCGCATCCGCATCCTCCGATTGCGCGAAGGCCTGCGGGCCGAGCGCCAGCATCGCGGCGACGGCCACGGCGGAGGCCATTTTGAGAAATCTGCGTGACATTTTGCCCTGACGACGAGATCGGCGAGACAAGCGAAAAGCCCCGCACATTGAAGAAGGGAGTACGCCAGAATTGTGACTGGTGATCCGAATCCGGCACTGGTTTTGCGCGGTATGGTTTAGTGTCGGCGGCGAAACAAGCAAGCGGATTGGCGATGTAGGTGACCGTGAACGGAGTTCGTCTGTTCTTCGACGTCGAGGGCGCAAAGTTCGTCGCGGACGGCCCCGCCATGCGGGAGAAGCCGACCTTGCTACTGCTCCATGGCGGTCCCGAGCGCCGCGCCGTCAACCGGCCGGAGGTGTTGCATTGGTTCACGAGGCCAGGCGGCGAAGCTCACAGCTTCGACATGCTCGGCGACCTTCACCGCATCCAGTGCCCAACGCTCGTGCTCGGCGGCGAGGACGATCCGATGCTGCCGATCGAATGCCAGGCGGATATAGCGGCCGCTCTGCCGCAGCATCTCGTGCAGTTCGAACGGTTTGCGGATTGCGGGCATGCCGTCGTGCCCGATGCACCTGAACGCGCCATGGCCATGATCCGCGACTTCATCGAACGCCAATAACGAGTGCCTAAAACAAAGCCGGCACCCGAAGGCGCCGGCGATGAACTTTCTCAAAAGGCGAATGCTTAAGAGCTGGCGTTCAAGACCGTGACCGCGCGGCGGTTCTGCGACCAGCACGAGATGTCGTTGCAGACCGCCACCGGGCGTTCCTTGCCGTAGGAGATCGTCCGCATCCGCGAGGCGTCGATGCCGCGCGAGGCTAAGAAGGTTCGGACCGACTGAGCGCGGCGGGCGCCGAGCGCGATGTTGTATTCGCGCGTTCCGCGCTCATCCGCATGGCCTTCGATGGTGAAGGTGTAGCGCGGATAGGTCTGCAGCCATTGCGCCTGCTTTTCCAGGGTCGCGATCGCCTGCGGCGTGAGGTCGGTCTGGTCGCTCTCGAAGAACACGCGATCGCCGACATTGACCACGAAATCCTGCTGGCTCCCCGGGGTCGCGGCACTCGCCATCGCATCGGCGCCGAGGTTCTTGTTGGCGCACGCGCCCATCGACAGCGCTATCGACAGCACCGCAGCCAACCTCAATCCCTGGAGGATACGCATCTGATGTTTCATTCGGGAGCCTCCACGCTCACGTTTTCGACTGTGATCCGGTCTACAGGGGGTTGGTTAAACGAACGTTCCGTCAACCTTGACGGGGCGTTGCCAGAGCCGCTCAAATGCCCCCAGACGGCGAAAAGCAACCGCGGTAGTTAATGAGTTGTAAATGTGGCACGAGGGTGAAGCAAGCCGGGTGCGGACGAGTCGGCTGGTTTTAGGGCGCAAACCGAAGCCGATGCGCAACACTTGTTCGCAAATTGGCCCCTAAAGCCGATGACTTTTCCTCGAATCGTCGTCCGCTCTACGCTTTTTGCTGGAGCATGGATCTTTTCTGAAACCGGTGCCCACTTTCCGGATCAGGCTCCAGAGGTGGGAACCGCAGTCGATTCGTCAGGAATTCGGGACGATCGAGGCGCGGTCGAACGAGGTGACGACCGGATCCGCGGCTGAGTACCGCTCGCCGGCGCGCTGGAACAGCATCCGCCGCTCGGAAGCACTTGAGCGCATGATCGGAAAACGCGCCAGGATCTTTTCCCGGACATTCCGGAAATCGGACGCCATCAACACCACCTTCTTCGTATGCCAGCCTGGAAACGGACGCGGTTCGGCGATGGTCTCGGACAGAAAGATGCGGCGATAAAACGTCTGATGATCGGTACGCACCATCGCGAGCCCGGTATCGGCATTGAAATGATCGCATGCCAGATAGCCCAGCCGCACCGCCAGATAAGGGAGCTCTGGAAACCGCTGAGCTTTTTCCGGATCTGCTACGAAACGAGCCGGATCGATGAAAACCTCGCCTCGATCGAGGCGAGGATGGAGAACATCGCCGAATAATTCAGTCGTATAGGACAGCCGCCATTCCGACGTCAGGACGTGGAGGCGGAAAGAACCACAGAGTTCGCCGTCGACAAATATGCCGAAGATCCAGACGTTGGGCGCATCGTCATAACGATCGCAGACGCGCTTGGACTCTGACGGCGAGATCAATCCGCCATGCAGATAGGCCCTGTAGCGCAATAAGTAGACCGAATCTCTATCCTCGGGAGTTTCGATGAGCCGGTATTCGATGCGATCTAACAGCCCTGCCCCTCGCACCAAGAGCGGAGTCCGTGGTTCGGCTCCGGACTTCATTCGATACTCCCGCTTTACCGACAACCTGCACGCGTGCGGAAAAGATTAACACCCTTTTAACGAAACGCAAACAAATCAAGCCACTAGGGTTAACCCGTCGGTCGGGCTATCGGAGCAAAAAAAGTCACTGCCGAGGGCATTTTCGGAAAATGTCAGGCGATCGATCGCGACGTTACGACCACCAGCTGGTCTTCCGACGCACGCCGCCCGTGCGACGCGTTTAGGAGCTGTCGCATCCGCACCGCCGGAACCGGCCTCGAGAACAGATAGCCCTGCGCCTCGCTCACCGTGCCGTCGGTCGAGATCCGTTCAAGCTGCTCGTTGGTCTCGATGCCCTCGACCACCACCGACATGCCGAGGTCGGCGGAGAGCCGCGCGACGCCACGCAGCAGCGTCAGCGGGCGGTCGGAATCGATACCTTCCAGGAAGGAGCGATCGATCTTCACCTTCTGCAGCGGGAAGTTATGCAGATAGCTGAGGCTGGAATAGCCGGTGCCGAAATCGTCGAGCGAGATTTTTACTCCCAGGGTACCCAACTGGGATAGCACGTCGTGGGTCAGCTGCGTGTTGCGCAACAGCGAAGATTCGGTGATCTCTATCTCCAGGCGTTGCGCGGGCAGGCCCGAGATTTCGAGCGCATAGCGAACCTCGCTCAGCACGTCGCGCTGATGGAATTGCTGCGGCGAGAAATTGACGGCCACGCTGACGCCTTCCGGCCACTTCATGCATTCCATGCAGGCTTTGCGCAGGATCCAGCGGCCGAGATCGACGATCAGGCCCATGTCTTCGGCGACCGGAATGATATCGATCGGCGACACCGTGCCGCGCACCGGATGATTCCAGCGCAACAGCGCCTCGCAGGTGGTGATCTTTCCCGACTTGAGATTGACCAGCGGCTGGTAGAACAGCTCGAACTCCTCGTTCGCCAGCGCCTTGCGCAGGTCGAGTTCCAGGATACGGCGCGACTCGACGATCTGCGCCAGTTCCTCGCGGAAGAAGCAGAAGGTACCGCGACCGTCGGCCTTGGCGCGGTATAGCGCCATGTCGGCGTTCTTCAGCAGTGTGTCGCCGCTGATCCCGGGCAAGGTCATCGCGATGCCGACGCTGGCGCCGATTTCGACCAGATGATTGTCGATCTTGTAGCGCTCGCTCAAATGATCGACGATGCGGCGCGCGAGACTCGCGGCATCCTCGGCCGAATTGATATTCTGCTGGAACACCACGAATTCGTCGCCGCCGAAGCGCGCCACGAAATCCTCCGGGCGCAGCATTTCGCGCAGGCGGTCGGCGACCGCGCACAAGAGCTGATCGCCGCAGGGATGGCCAAGCGTGTCGTTGACCTGCTTGAATTGGTCGAGGTCGACGAACAGTAGCGCCGAGAGCTGATCGGCGTCGTGCGGAACGCGCAGCAGGCGCTCGATCTCGTCGCGGAAATTGACCCGGTTGGGAAGCCCGGTCAGCTCGTCGTACCGCGCCAGATGGCTGATCTTGGCCTCCGCGTTGCGCCTCTCGGTGACATCCTCGAGCAGCACGACGGCGCCGCCGCCGGCCATCGGCTGGAACGTCCATGACAGCGAGCGGCCCCTCGCGAGGTCCGGATCGGTGGTGATGACGTCGCGCGCTTCGCCATTCTCGATCTCCGACAGGATGATGTTGCCACTCGCAGCCGAAATCGAGCCCTCTACCACGCAAGCGTTGACGATGTCGGCGGCGCGCGCGCCCTGCTGTATGAAATCGTCGGGCAGGTTCAGCATTTCGCTGAAACGGTGGTTCATGACCGCGAGGCGCCCATCGGCGCGGAACATGCAAAGCCCGTGCGGCATGTTGTTGAGGGCCGTGTCGAACTGGCCCGCGAGCGCCGCTTCGCGTTCACGTGCCACAACCGCCCGCATAAATATCCTATGTAAATTTGCCGAGAGCTGCATGACGGCCATGAGAAATGCGGCGCACACGACCGACATCGCGACGTAATAGGGTGTGCCACGCAACGCCAACGCGATCACGGTTGGAGCGAACATGAGCACAGCCTGCAGACGAAATATCGATTGCCGTCCGTAGGCCCTGCCGGCAGCTCCCGCCACGATTCCGGTGGTGACGGATAGACAGATCATGTGGACAACGGCGTCGTCACTGACCAACAGGGTGACGGAGCACCACAGACCGATGACAGCGGCCTGGATCATCGCCGCGATCTGATAGCGCTGCTGCCATTGCGCAGCTTCTTCGGCGGTCAGGGTCGATTTGCGGGCCTGGTACCGCCGCAAATCGAAGGCCCGGACAGCTCCGGCCACGATGAGAAGCGGGACAAATACCCAGATCAGATCTTGCCCCATCTTCAGCGCGGTCATGGTTGCTGCCATGGCCGAGAAGATGATGCCCGTAAGTACCGTGCCGGGAGCCTCGAACAGCGAATCGATCAGCGCCGCCGAAAGTATCGGCGACATTTTCTGATCGGGCTCTGCGCTCCGAGCTGCGAGCTGCATTTTGGCTGTAGGCTTCCTGTTCAGTGCCTACTTCTACCTTTCGCAGATGAAGTCTTTCTGAGGGAATATCGTTACCGGAACGTTGTTTTGGGCGTTCCACAACGAAAATCTGCCTGATAAATCAGCAAAGTAGGCAATGATTGCCGGGCCAGAGGCGAAGCAACCGTGGCGTGCGGCTATGCTCTCATGACAACAGCGGCGACCAGGCCGGATCCGATGCGAAGCCCGGCGTCGGCACACGCTGTTCGTTGCGCCCGGAGATGTCGACGGTGAACAGCGACGGGCCGCTGTTGCCGCCCGGGTCGCGGAAGAACATCACCACCCGCCCGTTCGGTGCGAAGGTCGGCCCCTCGTTATGGAAGCCGGAGGTCAGGATGCGCTCGCCGGAACCGTCGGGCTTCATGATGCCGATGGAGAACTGGCCGCTGCCCTGCTTGGTGAAGGCGATGTAGTCGCCGCGCGGCGACCAAACCGGGGTCGAATAGCTGCCGTTGCTGTCATCCTTGCTGAACGAGATGCGCTGCGCCGGTCCGCCGGCCGCCGGCATCACATAGATCTGCGGCTTGCCGCCGCGATCGGATTCGAAACAAATGCGAGTGCCGTCCGGCGCGTAGGATGGCGAAGTATCGATCGCCGGCGTATCGGTGAGACGCGTGGTCGACTTCGAACGCAAATCCATCACGAACAGGTTGGAATTGCCGCCCTGCTGCAGGCTCATGATCACGCGCTGGCCATCCGGCGAGAAGCGCGGCGCGAACGACATGCCAGGAAAATTGCCGACGATCTCGCGCTGGCCGGTCTCGATATTGAACAGATAGACCCGTGGATCGCCCTGGCCGAATTCCATATAGGTGATTTCCTGGGTCGATGGCGAGAACCGCGGTGTCAGCACGAGATCGGCGCCGCGCGTCAAATAGCGCACATTGGCGCCGTCCTGATCCATCAGCGCAAGCCGCTTGACGCGCCGCTCCTTGGCGCCGGTTTCGTCGACGAACACCACGCGGCTGTCGAAATAACCCTTGTCGCCGGTGAGGCGCTCATAGATCTGGTCGGATATGATGTGCGCGATCCGCCGCCAGAATTCGGGCGAGGTGACATATTGCTGACCCGTCAATTGCTGGGCGGAGGCGACGTCCCAAAGCCGGAATTCCGCCTTCAACTGACCATCCCCTTGGCGGGTCGCGCGCCCGGTGACGAGCGCCTGCGCGTTGATGGTCTTCCAGCTCTGAAATTGCGGGGACTTGTCGCTGTCGGTGATCTTTTCGATGAATGCGGCCGGATCGATCGGCGCAAACAATCCGCTGCGCTTGAGGTTGTTGGTGATGACGCCTGCAATACCGGCGCCGACTTCGCCGTCCGCCGGCGTTCCCGCCACGAAGTTCGGGATCGCGATCGGCAACGGTGCGACATTGCCTTCGGGGATCACCAATTTGGTCTGGGCGCCGGCCCGTGGCGGCAGCAGCAAAGCCGCGCCAGCTGCCGTACTGCCGATCAGGACGTGGCGGCGAGAAAGCGGCAACGGAGGAAGCGAAAACGACGTCATGGGCATTGCAGGCTCATTTCCAAAAACATCAGCTGCGAAACATCTGCTTAGGATCAAAATCGATGTCCATGTATTTCCATTGGTCGTAAGTCTCATCTCGCAGCATTGTGTAGGGCTGGCCTTCCAGCACGGCGCGCACGGCGGCTTCTGCAGCCGCCTGATATCGCGGCGAGTTGCCGGTTGATACGATCTGAGGCGGCCCCGCGAGCCGGCGATCGGGGTTAAGCCTGATCCGGACGGTGACAAACAATTCTTCGGGATGCTCGACACCCGGCTGGACCTTCCACAGATTCGCCAGCCGCGCCCGCATCGCGTCGAGCTCGGACTGCGACAACGTCGCCGCCGTGCCGCGCGTGGTGCCGAGCGAGGCCGACGAATTCAGTGTCGCTCCGGTGATGGCCTGGCGGGTCGGATCGCGCTTGTCGAGCAGGGCTGCGATCTTCGACTGATCGAACACCCGCTCCTGCTTCGGCTTCGGCGGTTGCGGCGGTGCCGCCTTGGCTTCCGGCTTCGGTGGCGGTTTCTTGGCCTGCTCGGATTTCAGGGCTTCAGCGATCGGATCCTCTTTCGGCGGATCCGGCTTCTTCTCGACCTTCGGCTCATCCTTGGGCTTGCTCTCGGCGACCGGTTTTGGGGGATCAGGCTTTTTCTCGACCGGTTTTTCCACCGGCTTCGGCGGCGGCTCCGGCGCCGAGGCGGTCACGATCTCTTTCTTCTCGGTGATCTTGCCGATGGCGTCTTCGGCCGGCCGTTGGTCGGCGACCTTTTCGACCATCGGCTTTGGCTTGTCCTTCTCACCGGTCTTGATGCCGGCGGTCATCTTGGAAAGTTGATCGGCCGAGATGATGTCGACCGGCATCGACTCCGGCGGCGGCGCCTCGAGCGAACGCGCGGAAAAGGAGATCAACCCCCATCCGATCACGAGGACGTGGAGTGCGACCGACGCAACGAGTGTCTTGTCGACTTTCACTCTTGCCTATCCCTGATCCACTTCCGTCACCAGCGCCACGCGCCGAAAGCCGGCAGCAGAAAGCCGCCCCATCACCTTCATGACGGTACCGTAATCGACCTTCTTGTCACCGCGGACAAAGATCCGTTCATCCAGCCCACCGCGCGCGTCGGTGATCGCCTTCAATTTCGGCACCAGCTCGTCCAGCTTGATCTCGGTGTCGTTGAGGAAAACCTGGCCTTTCAGGTTGACCGAAAGCGTCAGCGGATTCTTGTCCTGGTCGAGGCTCTTGGCCTGGGTCTGCGGCAGATCGAGCGGCACACCCACGGTCAGAAGCGGCGCGGAGACCATGAAGATGATCAACAGCACCAGCATGACGTCAACCATCGGCGTGACGTTGATCTCCGCCATCACCGGCTTGCGCCGGCTGCGACGACCGCCTGCGCTGCCGGACGAACCTGCCGCGTTCATCGCCATGATCTGGTGCTCACGATCCCGCGCACAGCATACCGCCCCTTCAGCCCCGCTCGTCGATCTGGCGCGAGAGGATGGCGGAGAATTCATCCGCGAACCCCTCCAGGCGCTGCGCCTGCCGGTTCACCTCGGAGATGAACTTATTGTAGAAAATAGTCGCCGGAATTGCGGCAATGAGGCCTATTGCCGTCGCAAACAGCGCCTCCGCAATGCCTGGGGCGACGACCGCGAGCGAGGTGTTTTTCGACGCGGCGATCGATTGGAAGCTCGACATGATGCCCCAGACGGTACCGAACAGGCCGACGAAGGGACCTGCCGAGCCGACGGTGGCGAGCACCAGAAGCCGGCGTTCGAGCCGTTCGACTTCGCGGGCGATCGAGACGTTCATCACCTTCTCGATCCGCATCTGCAGTCCAGCGATGGAGCGGGCGTGGGTTTCGAACGAACGCTTCCATTCACGCATCGCCGCGACAAAACACGCCGCCATCGATTGCGTCGGCTTGGCCGACAGTGCGCGGTAAAGCTCCTCGATCGATTCCCCGGACCAGAAGGCCTGCTCGAAGCGATCCATCGCGCGGCGGGTGCGCGAATACAGAAACAGCTTATCGATAGCGATCGCCCAGACCCAGACCGAACAGGCGAGCAGCCCGAGCATCACCACCTTCACGATCCAGGCGGCCTGCAGGAACAGCGCGATCAGCGAGACATCGCTCGATACAACCGGCAATGCTGACTGAATCGTGTCGGGATTCATAAGCGGTATCCTCTCAACACCATTGTCCCAAACCCTCCGGGAGCAAATGGCTGCCGGGTCTGATAGCCGCTCGATCAGGCGCGGCGGAAATCGCCTGCGCGAGTGAACCTTGTTTGGTCGCATGGGAGGCCCCCGCCGAAG
>VAZG01000237.1 GCA_005885285.1 Alphaproteobacteria bacterium
CGCGCCGCGTGACCATTGCTCCAAATCGAATGGCGCCAGTTCACGATCTCGTTTTGCGCATCGAGATCGGCCTCGATCTCGATTGCCATCGCGGCGCCAAACGGCGCGTGAGTCATCTCATCCGCCCGCGACCATTGCACCCGGACCGGACGCCCGCCTGCGGCCTTCGCCAGCAACACCGCGTCGAGCGCCACGTCGTCGGCGGCATTGTGTCCGTAACAGCCGGCGCCTTCCATATGTTCGACCGTGATATTCTCGACCGGAATCTTGAGCGCCAGCGCAAGGTCGGCGCGGAGCAGATAGACCCCCTGGCTGTGGGTCCAGACCTGAAGGCGATCGCCGTTCCATTGCGCGATGGCGCATGATGGCGCAATCGAGGCGTGCGCTATATAGGGGCGGGTATATTGCCGCCGCATGGTGCGCAGCTTGTCGCTGGTGTTCGACGAGGTTTTGGTGTCGATGATGGTCGACTCGACCGGTTGTGCCTTTAGGAAGGCGGCCAAGTCGTTTTCATCGGGCAGCGCTTCGCCCGTCGACCATGTCGCGCCCTTGCGCAACGATCTAAGCGCAGTCTCGGCCCCCTCTTCGGTCTCACTGACGACGCCCGCAAAACTGCCGTCGCGCACGACAGCGACAAGACCCGCGACAGCGTGCGCACCGTCTTCGTTGAGCCCGGTGAGTGTTGCCCCTGACCGCTCCGGGCGCAGCACCCGGCCATGCAGCATTGCGGCCGGCGCGCAGTCGTGAATGAAGCGCGGACGCGCGAACACCTTGTCGGAAATGTCCAGGCGCTGCACGGATTGTCCAGCGAGCGCGCGCTTGGCGGCCGACTTCGGTGCCGCCTCCAGCGTCGCATCGCAATCGAGCGAGATTTCGTCGGCGAGTTCCCAGTAACTCGTTTGCACGTTACCGGGTCCGGAAATCATGCCATCGTTGATCTCGAGCGTGTTCGCATCAACGCCGAGGCGATCGGCCGCCGCGGCAAGAAAAATCCGCCGGATCTCGGCGCAGGCCTGGCGGATCGCGCGTCCAGATTGCTGGATGGAGAGGCTGCCCGAGGTGACGCCCTCGTTGGGACTTCCGGCCGTCGAGGCGCGCACCATCTTCACGCGGCCGATATCGACGTCGAGTTCGTCGGCGGCGATCTGCGCGAGCGCGGTCACGATGCCCTGTCCGATCTCGACCTTGCCGGGTGAGAGCGTCAGCTGTCCTTCGCCGGAGAATCTCACCCATGACGATAGTCTTGGGTTCGCAGCCAAGCTGACCGGGAGCTTGGGTGCGGCCTGGTTCATCGCGGGGCCATCTCGGCTGCCGCGCGCAACACCGCCCGCACCATCCGGTTGTGCGAGCCGCAGCGGCAAAGGTTGCGGTCGAGCGCGGACCGCACCTCAGCGTCGGTCGGCTGTGGGTTTTGCATCAGCAATGCCGCGGCACTCATCAATATGCCGGAGACGCAATAGCCGCATTGCAGGGCCTGCTCGGCGATAAAGGCGCGCTGCAGTGGATGCGGCCGCTCGGCGCTGCCCAATCCCTCGATGGTGGTGACGTCCTTGTTCGCAACCGACCCTAATGGCGTATCGCAGGAGGCCACCGCGCGATCGCCGATGATGACATGGCAGGCGCCGCATTCGCCTGAGCCGCAACCGAAATGCGGACCGGTCAAGCCAAGCGGTCCGCGCAGGATGTCGAGCAGCGAACGGTCGGGATCGGCGTCGACATCGGTCTCGACGCCATTGAGGCGAAATCGAATGCTCGGCATCGCTGACTTCAAGGCCCTTCATTTACGGCTTGTCGAATTTCTTGACGACTTCCGCCCACTTCACAATATCGCCGCGCAGGAATTTGTCGAATTGTTCTGGAGTCATCGACATCGGAACCGCGCCCTGTTCAGTCCAGAGTTTGACGATATCACCCCGCTTCACCGCTTCGTTCACGGCAGCATTGAGCTTGTCGATGATCGGCTTCGGCGTCCCGGTGGGCGCCATCAAGCCGAGCCAGATGGTGGCTTCATAGCCGGGCACGCCGGCTTCGATCACCGTCGGCACGTTTGGCAGCACGTTCGATCGCGTCTTGCCTGAGGTCGCGAGCGCGCGCACCTGGTTCTCGCTGATGTTGGGCGTCATTGCGGGCACCGCGTCGATCATCATCTGCACCTGTCCGCCGATCACCCATGGTTTTGAATAGTTCGCCGGCCATGTGATAGGGCGTGCCCTGCCCGGAAGAGGCGTAGTTCAGCTTTCCCGGCTGTGACTTCGCCAGCGCGATGAATTCGGCCAGCGTTTTGGCGGGCACCGACGGATGCACCACAATCACGAGATCGGAATAATTTATCGGTGCGATCGGTGCGAGATCGCGCATCAATTCGTATTTGCGCTGCGGCAGCGCCACCAGCGACTCGTTGGCGGTCTGGGTATTCGACATCATCAACAGCGTATAGCCGTCGGGCGGCGACTTGGCCGCCTCGAGCGTCCCGATCACGCCGCCGGCGCCGGTGCGGTTCTCGACCACGAACGGCTGGCCGAACTTTTCCTGCAGGACGTTGCCGATCAGGCGCGCCGTGACGTCGGCGGGACCGCCCGCGCCGAACGGAACGACGATCCTGACCGGCCGCGCCGGATAATCCTCGGCGAGCGAAGCCGAGCTCAGGGTGGGCGCTACCGCCAGCGTCGCCATTACCGCCAACGCGAACCTTGGGCTCGTCATTTCCATCTCCCCGAAACGTCGTATTGTTGCAGGGCAATTTAGCTGCAAGGCGGATAGACTGTCGACGACAGACTGGGTATAGGCCCAAGGAATAAAAGATAATTTGCGGCGTACCTGACATCGCCGAAAAGCGGGATGGACGAGCCCATGAAGCATTTGAAGGTTTCGCGTCGCGACCTGCTCAAGGGTACGGGCGCACTGCTCGCAGGTGCCGCGTTCTCGACCCGGGTGATGGCGGATGCGCCGCCGGCAGAGCCGGTCACGCCGGCCCTGATCGAGGCCGCGAAGCAGGAAGGCCAGATCATCTATTACACCTCGACCGATCTGCCGGTCGCCGAGAAACTCGCAAAGGCGTTTGAGGCAAAGTATCCGGGCATCGCGGTGCGGGTCGAACGCACCGGCGCCGAGCGCGTGTTCCAGCGCATCGGCCAGGAATATTCCAGCAACATTCACGCCGTCGATGTCGTGAACTCGTCCGATGCCGCGCACTTCATCGTCTGGAAGCGCGACGGCATCCTGGCGCCTTATGTGCCGGAGGAGGTCGCCAAATTCTATCCGGCCGAGCACCGGGATGCCGACGGTCAGTTTGCGAGTTTTCGCGTCTGGCTTTCGATCATCGCCTACAACACCAATCTGGTGAAGCCGGAGGAAGCGCCGAAGAGCTTTGCAGACTTGCTCGATCCCAAATGGAAGGGCAAGATCGTCAAGGCGCATCCCGGCTACAGCGGCACCATCATGACCGCGACCTATCAGATGCAGCGCGATCTCGGCTGGGGCTGGTTCGAGCAGCTCGCCAAGCAGAACATCATGCAGGTGCAATCCTCGGCCGACCCGCCGAAGAAACTCGATCTCGGCGAGCGAGCCGTGATGGCCGACGGCAACGAGTACAACATTTTCCAGATGAAGGAGACCGGCCGCCCGGTCGAACCGGTTTATGCCACCGAAGGCTCGCCGCTGATCATCGGGCCGAACGGCATTTTCAAGTCGTCGCCCCATCCGAACGCAGCAAAACTGTTTCAGTCGTTTTCGCTGGGCCGGGAGGCGCAGCAGCTCATCATCGACGTCGGCGGCCTGCGCTCGGTGCATGCGCAGACCCAGGAGAAGGCCGGCCGCAAGCCGCTCAAGGAGATCAAGACCATGAAAGACGACGCGGCGGCAGTGGAGAGGGAAGGCGACGCGATCAAGTCGCGCTATACCAAGATCTTCCACGTCTGATCCGATCGGATCATGACATCTGACCTGCCGAAGATATCCATAGCCGAAGTGCTGGCCGAGAAAATCGCTGCGCTGAGGCCGGGCACACTTCCACCCGCGACCGCGCGCAAATGCGAGGACTTGCTGATCGATGTCGTCGGACTCTGCGTTACCGCGCGCAACGAGGACTATGTCGGGAGCGCGCTCGCAGGCTGCGACGATGACGGCCCATGCACGGCGATCGGGCACCGGCGCACGCTGAATGCGGCAGGTGCAGCCTTCGTCAACGGCACCGCGGCGCATGGCGAGGATTTCGACGACACTTTTGAAGGCGGACCGGTGCATGCCGGCGCCGTGATCGTGCCCGCGGTGCTCGCGGCCTGCGAGCGCCATCATCCTGACGGACGGATGGCGCTGGTCGGGATCGCAGTCGGAACCGAGGTGCTGTGTCGTTTGAGCCTGGTGGTGCCCAAGGCCGTGCACAAGGCCGGCTTTCATCCGACCGCGATTTTTGGCGCAATCGGCGCGGCCGCGGGCGTCGGCACAGCACTCGGCCTTGACGCCAGGCAGATCGTGGATGCCCTCGGCATCGCCGGCAGCATGGCGGGCGGCATCATCGAATATCTCGCCGAAGGCGCCTGGACCAAGCGGCTGCACGCCGGCTGGGCCGCGCAATCCGGCATCCGCGCCGCGCTGTTGGCGCGGGCGGGCTTCGTCGGCCCGCGCACGGTGTTGGAGGGCGTGCACGGGCTGTTTCACGGGTTTGCGCACACCACGCGCGGCGACTATGAGGCGCTGACGGGAGATTTCGGCATGCGCTGGGTGACCGACACGCTGGCGTTCAAGCCCTATCCCTGCGGGACCATGGCGCAGCCTTACATTGATTGCGCGCGACGGTTCGCTGCGGGCGGCGTCAAGGCCGAATACATCCAGGAGATCGTCTGCGAGGTCGCCGAGGGCACGGTGCACCGGCTGTGGGAGCCGTTGACCTCCAAGCAACGGCCGCCCAACGGCTACGCCGCAAAATTCGCCACGCCGTATCTGATCGCGGCCGGTTTTGTCCATGGCGGGGTCGGGCTTGGCGTCTTCACCGATAGCGCGATCCGCGATCCGCGCGTGCTTGCGCTGGCGGCGAAAATCAAATTCGTGATCGATCCCCAAAATCCCTATCCAAACAACTATACCGGCCATATCCGCGTCACCCTGAAGGACGGCAGCGTGATCGAGGAGCGGCAGCCGCATTTGCGCGGCGGCGCCAAGGAGCCGTTGACGCGGCAGGACGTGATCGACAAATTTGTCCTCAATGCCGCGCATGGCGGCTGGACAAAGCCGCAAGGCGATGCTGCCTTGAAGCTGCTGGCGGCGCTCTACCGGGGCCGCATCGATCTTTCGACGCTGCGCGGATAGGCCATCATGAGCAACGAACTCGACGGCAAGGTCGCAATCGTCACCGGTGCCGGCCGCAATATCGGCCGTGCGATCGCGCTGACGCTGGCAGAGGGCGGTGCGTCCATTCTGGTGAACGCCCGCAGCAGCCGCGCCGAGGCGGAAACGGTCGTGCGCGAGATCGAGGCCGCAGGCGGCAGCGCGCTGGTCCATATCGGCGATGTCGCCGATCCGAAAGCCGTGCAGGCGATGGCAGATGCGGCGCTCAGGCAGTTCGGCCGCATCGATATCCTTGTCAACAACGCTGCACTGCGGCGGGAAAAATCGTTTGCCGAGATGGAATATGCCGAATGGCGCGAAATCCTCGACGTCACGCTCGACGGCGCCTTTCACTGCACCAAGGCTTGTCTTGCGGGCTTGCGCAAATCTCAAGCCGGAACCATCGTCAATATCGGCGGCTTGAGCGCGCATACCGGCGCCAGGAACCGCGCCCATGTGGTGACTGCAAAGGCGGGCATTGTCGGCTTGACCCGCGCGCTTGCCAGCGAGTTCGCCGCCGACGGCATCACCGTTAATTGCGTGGTCCCCGGCCTGATCGGCACGCCGCGGGCGAAAGACAGGCCGGAACCCGCGCATCATCTGACGCATCAGACCCTGACCGGCAAACGCGGAAGACCCGAGGACGTCGCCGCGGTGGTGCGTTTCCTGTGCAGCGCGGGTGCGCGCTACGTCACCGGGCAGGCGATCCACGCCAATGGCGGGGCCTATCTCGGCACATAATGCATAGCGAGTTGCTGTTTTTGCACGGGCATTGCCGGATAAAGGCGCTCGGCGGCCTCGGGTTTTGATGTTAACTATTGGCGTATGAACCAGCACGCGAAGGTCGATATCCGGCATTCCACCTGTCCGCACGACTGCCCGTCGGCGTGCGCGCTGGACATCGAGGTGCTCGAAGGCCGCAGCATCGGCCGGGTACGCGGTTCCAAGCTGCAGACCTATACTGCCGGTGTCGTCTGCGCCAAGGTCGCGCGGTATGCCGAGCGCATTCATCACCCCGATCGGCTGATGTATCCGATGCGCCGGACGGGGCCGAAGGGCTCGGGGCAATTCGCGCGGATTTCGTGGGACGAGGCGCTCGACGAGATCGCCGATCGCTTCAATCAGGCCGAGCGCGAATTCTGCGCCGAATCGGTCTGGCCTTATTACTACGCAGGCACCATGGGCCTCGTGATGCGCGATGGCATCAACCGCCTTGCGCATGTGAAGAAATATTCGCGTTTCTACCAGACGATCTGCGCCAATATCGCCCGCATCGGATTTGCCATCGGCACCGGCAAGATCGCGGGCGTCGATCCACGCGAGATGGGCGTCTCCGACCTGGTCGTGATCTGGGGCACCAATCCGGTGAACACCCAGGTCAATGTGATGACGCACGCTACCCGTGCCCGCAAGGAGCGTGGCGCCCGGATCGCGGCCGTCGATATCTACAACAACGACACCATGAAGCAGGCCGACATCAAGATCATCCTGCGGCCGGGCACCGACGGCGCGTTCGCCTGCGGCGTGATGCACGTGCTGTTCCGCGACGGCTATGCCGATCGCGAATATATGGAAAAATATACCGATTGTCCTCGTGATCTCGAGGCGCATCTCAAAACCCGCAGCCCGGAATGGGCGTCGGCGATTTGCGGCGTTCCGGTCGGGGAGATCGAGGCCTTTGCCCGCGCGGTCGGCGAAACCAAGCGCACCTTCTTCCGTCTCGGCTATGGCTTTACCCGCAGCCGCAACGGCGCCGCGCAAATGCATGCGGCGCTGTGCATTCCGGCGGTGACCGGTGCCTGGCAGTATGAAGGTGGCGGTGCGTTCTTCAACAATTACGCGCTCTGGCATTTCAATCAATCCATCATAGAGGGCCACGACGCGATCGATCATTCGACGCGGCTACTTGATCAGTCCAAGATCGGACGCATCCTGACCGGTGATTCCGAGGCGCTGTGCGGCCGAGGTCCCGTCAAGGCGATGCTGATCCAGAACACCAATCCGATGGCGGTCGCGCCCGAGCAGGCGCTCGTGCGAGAGGGTTTTGCGCGCGAAGACCTGTTCACGGCGGTGCATGAACAGTTCATGACCGAGACCGCGCAAATGGCCGATATCGTGTTGCCGGCGACGATGTTCATGGAGCATGACGATCTCTATTACGGCGGCGGCCACCAGCATATTTCGGTTGGACCCAAGCTTATCGATCCGCCCGGCGAATGCCGTTCCAACCACGAGGTGCTGCAAGGTCTCGCGCGCCGGCTCAATGCCGTGCATCCCGGCTTTGAAATGTCGCCGCGCGAGTTGATCGACGCCACGCTGAATAAGAGCGGCCACGGCAATATCGAGACGCTGGAAGCCGACCTGTGGCGCGACCTGCAACCGGATTTCCGCACCTCGCATTACCTCGACGGCTTCGCGCATGCGG
>VAZG01000618.1 GCA_005885285.1 Alphaproteobacteria bacterium
AGTCCCTCGATAGCTTTCTGCACATTCGCATAAGACGTCTTCAATGCCTCTTGCAACTTCTCCGGATCGGTAATTGGCGCCGACCGGCCGCCGGCGGCTGCGCCGGTCAGCGTTCTGGCGAGCACCCCGTTCTCCGCCACGATCAGGTTGAATACGTCGCTTACCGATCGCACGCCTTCACCTGGCTTCCAGTCATACTTACCTGCCATGACGCGAGCCAGTCCGCTGAATTTATCGGAAAGTGCCCCGGCTTCTTTGGCGAGCGATGCTTGAACGGATTGCGCCTGTAGTGAAAAAACACTCAGCGCCGCGACCGCCGCCGCGTATCCCACGGTTCCCATTCGAATTGTTCTCATCGTAAAATCCTCTCCTCTCGTATCAACCATTGCCTTCGCAAAACGGCCCGCGTTATTCATGGCGCAGTGCAACGAGCGGATCGATCCGGCTCGCTTTCCGCGCTGGAATGAAGCTCGCCAATAGCGCGACGCCGGCCAAGAGTATCGTCAGCGTCCCAAACGTCAACGGATCTGTGGGCTTGATGTCGAAAAGCAGAGTCTGCAGGAATCGCGTCAATACGAGTGATCCCATCAGCCCCGCGCCCACCCCGGCGACGACGCTAAGCCCAGCTTCACTCAGAACGATTCTGAGAATGTCGCTGCGCCGGGCGCCTAGCGCCATGCGAAGACCGATTTCACCGGTGCGCTGGCTGATCGCATAGGCCATGACTCCGTAAATTCCGACGCAGACGAGAAGGAAAGCCACAATCGCGAAGATCCCCAGGATCTCCAGAGCAAACCTGCGCGCCGCCATGCTTTTCGCCACGATCTCGTCCATCGTTTGAATTCCGAAGACGGGGATCGTGGGGTCCACCGCCTGCACCTCGCGGCGAATTGCCTCACTGAGAGCACCCGCGGCCGCGGCCGTCCGGAGATAAACAACCGAATTATAAGATGGGGCCTGGGGGTTGGGGAGGTAGATATGTGGCGTGCCACCGGTATCGAAGCCGTCGGTCTTTATGTCACCGACGACGCCAACTATGGTGATGTTTCCCGCGACAGCTTGCCGGCTCGGAGCGCGCGAATCGGCGGATGTGAGCTGGAGCGCCCGTCCCGAACTCAGTTGGATGTGCTGACCGACCGGATCGCTGTCTTTCCAATATTCTCGCTGGAGCGCTTCGTTGATCACCGCGACCCGCTGGCCCGTCGAGTTGTCGTGCTCAGTGAACACTCTCCCCTTTCGAAGAGGGGTCTTCAAGACTTCGAAGTATCCTGAACTTACGCTGGCGACCTCGGCTACCGGGACTCGTTCGGATTCGGCTGCACGGCCTTCGATCGTAAAAGTATTCTTTCTCCGTTTATTGCCCAAGGGAAGACTTTCGGCGCTACCGACAGCCGCCTGTACAACGCCGGACAGAGCGCCGACCCGGCGCAGAACTTCCCGATAATATGCCCCGCGCTTCTCGATCAGCCGATAAGCATCCTCCGCCGGATCGTTCGGGACAGGCAGCCATATTCTTGCGGTTACCATCTGGTGGGGGTCGAAGCCCGGGCGCACTTCAAGAAGGCGCCAAAAGCCTCGCAAGAGGAGACCGGCGCCAATGAGCAGAACAAGGGAAAGCGCAATTTCGGCGGCCACCAGCACGCGCGAGGTGTTTTTCTGACGTTTGCTTGTTCCCGATCCGCGGCTGCCCTCTCTGAGGCTTACGATCTGGTTCGGACCTGCTGTTTGCAGCGCGGGCATCAGGCCGAAAACCAGTCCCGTAAGGATCGAAACCGCAAAGGCGAACAACAACACTCCTGGACTGAAGGCGATCTCGCTTACACGCGGAAGTTCGGGCGGCGCCAAGCTCAGAAGCCATGTCTTCATGAACACAACGGCACACAAAGCCAATCCGCCCGAGATCAGCGAGAGCAAGACATTCTCCGCGAGCAATTGCACGATCAGCCGCGCTCTTCCGGCGCCGAGGGCTCGCCGCACGGCTATTTCCCGTTGACGGCCGGCCGAGCGGGCCAGCAGCAGATTTGCAAGATTCACGCAGGCGATCAGCAGAACGCACCCGACGGCTCCGAAGAGTACGAACAGCTCTGTCCGCATGTTGCCGACCAGGTCTTCCTGCAGGGAAACCAAACGCAATCCCCATCGGGCGGGCGCCGGATAGTCGTTAGAATATTGACTGCTCAATTGCACCGTAAATGCATCCAGGCGTGCTTGCGCCTGAGCGATGGTAAGGCCGGGCCGTAACCGCCCCATGGCTCCAGGAATCATTCTTAGAGATCTCTGCGCGGGCACGGGCCACGGAGGCCCACTAAATCCTGCGGCCGTCCACACATCTACGTCGCCGGCAACGTACGGCGCCAGAAAGCATCGCTGAGCACGACGCCTTCAACGAATCCCGGCTGCTCGTCGTTCACGGTGTAGACGCGGCCCAGCTCGGGCCGTGCCCCCAGCATCGTGAAATAATTGGTGCTCGTTGCGAGCAGTTCGATGCGCTCCGGTTTTTCGCCTCCTGTGAGATTCCCATCGGAGGGATATATGGCGGAGATGTTTTCGAAAACATCGGATCTGTCGCGCAGGTCCCATAGCTCCGGAGCCGAAATCCCAACGTCGCGGCTGTTCGAGCCGCGCAAGTCGTCGTAGATACGAACGAGCCGCTCGGGATGAGGGTACGGCAACGGACTCAGAAGGACTGCCTGGACGACGGTAAACACGGCCACGTTCGCGCCGATGCCGAGCGCCAAGGTCAGTATGGCCGCTGCCGCAAATCCGGGGC
>VAZG01000086.1 GCA_005885285.1 Alphaproteobacteria bacterium
CATTGGCGGATGAAGAGATGCAGAATTCGACGTCACCTGATTTGACCAGTTGCAGGACCTGCGGCTCCTGGCCGAGTTGCGCGCCCGGATACTGATCGATCAGCATGGTGCCTTTGCTCAGCTCCTTCAGCTTGTCGCTGAAGATGTCGCCGAGGATTCCATAGCCGGTGGTCTTGGGCTGGTCGTAGGCGAAGCGATAGTGCTTCACTTCCTGCGCCGTCGCGCTCGCGCCCGCCGCGATCGCGAATATGGCAACGACCGCACCGAGAACCCTGTTCAAGTTCGCCATCGTCTCCCCCTCTGATGTTTTTCTTTCATCATCCCATCGGGGGCGTTTGATTGTCAATTGAACGAGCGGCGTAACGCAGATGCGAGATAGATTGTTGATGATCGCGGTTTAGGCAGTTGTCATCATCCGCGAAAGCGGATGATCCAGTATGCCGCGGCGCATCGGCTCCATCTCGTCTTCCCGGAGTACTGGATGCCTCGCTTTCGCGGAGCATGACGGCCATCCTAAAGGCGCGAGCAAACTACCCCTTCCCTTTCCCGCGCATAAAATCGAAGTCGCAACCTTCGTCGGCTTGCAGGATGGTCTCACTGAAGAGATATGCGTAGCCGCGCTTGGCCCAGTCCGGCGCGGCGGCGGGCTTGAGTGCCGCGCGGCGCTTTTCGAGCTCAGCGGCGTCGACCTGGAGATCGATGCTTCGCTTCTCGACATCCAGCCGGATCATGTCGCCGTTCTTCACTAATGCCAAGGGACCGCCGGCGGCGGATTCCGGCGTGATGTGCAGCACGATGGTGCCGAACGCGGTGCCGCTCATCCGCGCATCCGAGATCCGCACCATGTCCTTGACGCCGGCACGCCCGAGCTTCTTCGGGATCGGCAGGTAACCCGCTTCCGGCATCCCCGGCGCGCCCTTGGGCCCCGCGTTGCGCAGCACCAGCACGTCATCGGCGTTGACATCGAGCGCGGGATCGTCGACCCGCAGCGTCATGTCCTCGACGGATTCGAACACCACGGCGCGCCCGGTATGTTGCAGCAGTTTGGGGCTTGCCGCCGAATGCTTGATGACAGCGCCGCGCGGCGCGAGATTGCCGTGCAGCACGGCCATCGCGCCCTCCCGCTTGATCGGATCGTTGCGCGGGCGGATCGCGTCCTGCCCCGGCACCTCCTCGGCAGCAGCGACGACATCGCGCAGCGTTTGGCCTGTGATGATTTTGGCATCGAGGTCGATGAGACCGCCGAGCTGCGCCATCAATTTCGGCACGCCCCCGGCATGATGGAAATGCTCCATGTAATGCTCGCCTGATGGTTTCAGGTCGACCAGCACGGGGACCTCGCGGCCAAGCTTATCGAAAACTTCGAGATCGATGCGATGCGGCGTGCGGTTGGCGATCGCGGTCAGATGAATGAGACCATTGGTCGAACCGCCGATCGCCTGCAGCACCACCTGCGCGTTTCGGAACGATGATTTGGTCAGGAGCTCGCTGGGTTTTGGTTCCTTCGCCTTCGCCATCGCCGCCGCCACCTTGCCGCTCGCTTCGGCAAGCCGAAAACGTTCGGCATGCGGTGCCGGTATGGTCGCGCTCATCGGCAAGGAAAGACCCAGCGCTTCGGTGACGCAGGCCATGGTCGAGGCTGTGCCCATCACCATGCACGTGCCGACCGAAGGCGCGAGACGCCCGTTGACCGCCTCGATCTCGGCGTCGTCGATTTCACCGGCGCGATACTTTGCCCAAAGGCGGCGGCAATCGGTGCAGGCGCCCAGCACCTCGCCCTTGTGGTGGCCGACAACCATCGGGCCTACCGGAATGACCACGGTCGGGAGGTCGGCCGAGACCGCCGCCATGATCTGCGCCGGCAGGGTCTTGTCGCAGCCGCCGATCACGACCACGGCATCCATCGGCTGGGCGCGGATCATCTCTTCAGTATCCATCGCCATCAGGTTGCGCAGATACATCGAGGTCGGGAACGCGAAGCTTTCGGCAATCGAGATGGTTGGAAACACCATCGGCATCGCGCCGGTCAGCATCACACCGCGTTTCACCGCTTCGATGATCTGCGGAACGTTGCCGTGACAGGGATTGTAGTCGCTGTAGGTGTTGGTGATGCCGACAATCGGGCGATTGAGCGCGTCGTCCGAATAGCCCATCGCCTTGATGAAGGCCTTGCGCAGAAACAGCGAGAATCCGGCGTCGCCATAACTCGTCAGTCCCTTGCGAAGCCCGTCGGTCATTGCAGTTCCCTCTCCTGTGCCCGTCACTTCCAGTCAATGATCCGGCTCTTGTCGCCGCTAAACTCCATGCCGCAGAACGCGCCGCCCTGGTAAAAGTCGCCGACCGGGTCCGGCTTGAGCTTCGCCTGCTCGGCAAAAGCGTGCTCGCGGAAATCCTCTGCGCGCCCGGTCGGGCGATAGCCGAGATCGTAGGCGCGGTGATTGTCCCACCAGGAACGCTCGTTGTACGAGGCGCCGTAGAAGATCTCGAAATGGATGTCGGGATGGTCGAGCCCGATCCGGCACAATTGCACCAGATCTTCCGGCTTGAGCCAGATCGACAGCCGCCGGTGATCGAGCGGCTTGTCGCCGAAATTGCCGATCCGGATGCAGGTTACCTTGAGCCCGTGCTTGTCGGCGTAAAGCGCGCCCACCGCTTCACCAAAGACCTTGCTGACGCCGTAGCGGCTGTCCGGCCGTGCGGTCACGTCGGTGCCGATATGATGATGGCGGGGATAGAAGCCGACGGCATGGTTCGACGACGCGAATACCACGCGCTTGACGCCCTTTTTTCGCGCCGCTTCAAACAGATTGTAGCAGCCGATGATGTTGGATTGCAGGATCGAATCCCAGGGACCTTCCACCGAATAGCCGCCGAAATGGAGGATGCCGTCGATGCCTTCGCAGAGCGCCTCGACCTGTGCGATGTCGGATAATTCGGCTGCCTTGAATTTTTCGCCTCCGCCGAGATCGGCGGGCGCCTTGAGGTCGCTGAGCAGCAGGTCCGGATAGATCGGTGGCAGCAGTTTGCGCAAGGCGGTGCCGATTCCCCCGGCAGCGCCGGTCATCAATATGCGTGGCATTTCTTCCCTCGTGTCTTGACCCGCCGATTTGCGGTCGTTGGGCGACGATGATAGCAACCTAACTTGCGAGGAAACGCAACAACGAGAACAGCAAATGTCCGATGCAACATCCCATGCGCCCGGCTGGCGCCCGGCGACCTTTTACCCGGACCCTGCCATTCATGCGCTCGACCCCAGGTTCGAAAAATACTGGCTCAAATTATCGGCAGTGGAACGACTGGCCACCGGGCTGCGCTGGGCCGAGGGCCCGGTCTGGTTCGGCGATGGGCGCTATTTATTGTGCAGCGACATCCCGAACCAGCGCATCATCAAGTGGGAGGAGGAAACCGGCGCCGTCAGCATATTTCGGAAACCCTCCAACTTCGCCAACGGCAACACCCGCGATCGCCAGGGCCGCCTGATCACCTGCGAACATGGCGGCCGTCGCGTCGTCCGCACTGAGTATGACGGTTCGATCATGGTCTTGATCGACGCCTTCAACGGCAAGCGGCTGAACTCGCCGAACGACGTCATCGTGAAGTCCGACGGCTCGATCTGGTTCACCGATCCGGTGTTCGGCCTGCTCGGCAATTACGAGGGCTACAAGGCGGAGCCCGAGATCGACGCCAATGTCTACCGGATCGACGGCGGAAGCGGAAAGGCCACGATCGTCGCCGAAGGCGTGCTCGGACCTAACGGGCTGTGCTTCTCGCCCGACGAGAAGATCCTGTATGTCGTGGAATCCCGCGGCGTGCCGAACCGCAAGATTCTCGCTTATGACGTCTCGGCAAGCGGCGACAAGATCGCCAACAAGCGCGTGTTCATCGATGCCGGTCCCGGCACGCCCGACGGCATGCGCTGCGACACCGACGGCAATCTGTGGTGTGGCTGGGGGATGGGCGATCCCGAACTCGACGGCGTGGTGGTGTTTGCCCCCGACGGCGTCATGATCGGCCGCATCGCGCTGCCCGAGCGCTGCGCCAATCTCTGTTTTGGCGGATTGAAGCGCAACCGCCTGTTCATGGCCGCGAGCCAGTCGATCTACGCACTCTATGTGAACACGCAAGGCGCGCTGGGGGGATAATGGTCCCGTCATTGCGAGGAGCGTAAGCGACGAAGCAATCCAGTTCTCGTCGGACAATGGATTGCTTCGCTTCGCTCGCAATGACGGCTGCCGACTTACGCCGCGTTGAAGCCGGCGACCGCCTTCGCCTCGAGATATTCCTCCATGCCGTAGCGGCCCCACTCGCGGCCGTTGCCGGACTGCTTGTAGCCACCGAACGGCGCCGTGCGATCGTTCGGCACGCCCTGCAAATTGACGTTGCCGGCGCGGATCTGGCGGCCAACCTTGCGCGCGCGCTCGACGGTGCCGGCCGAGACATAACCGGCGAGACCATAAGGCGTGTCGTTGGCGATTTTCACCGCGTCCGCTTCGTCCTTGGCACCGAGAATGGTCAGCACCGGTCCAAAAATTTCGTCACGCGCGATCGTCATATCGTTGGTGACGTCGGCAAAGATGGTCGGGCGCACATAGAAGCCCTTGTTGACGCCCTCGGGCAAACCAGGCCCGCCGGCGACCAGCGTGGCACCTTCCTCGATGCCCTTCTGGATGAGCTTCTGGATCTTGTCCCACTGGCCGCGGTTGACGACGGGACCAATGGTGGTGCCCTCGGCGCGGGGATCACCGGCCTTGGTCTTGTCCGCGACGCCCCTGGCGATGGCGGCGACTTCCTTCATCTTCGACAATGGCACGATCATGCGCGACGGCGCGTTGCAGGACTGGCCGGAATTGTTGAACATGTGCATGACGCCGCCGGTGACCGCCTTGGCCAGGTCGGCATCGTCGAGGATGACGTTCGGCGACTTGCCGCCGAGTTCCTGGCTGACGCGCTTTACGGTGGGGGCTGCGCGCTTGGCCACGTCGACGCCGGCGCGGGTCGAGCCGGTGAACGAGATCATGTCGATGTTGGGATGCTCGGCCATGGCGGCGCCGACTTCGGGGCCGAGGCCGTTGATCAGGTTGAACACGCCCTTCGGCACGCCGGCCTCATGCAGGATTTCCGCGAAGATCAATGCCGAGGATGGCGTAAATTCCGAGGGCTTGAGGATCATGGTGCAGCCGGCGGCAAGCGCTGGCGCGACCTTGCAGGTGATCTGGTTCAAGGGCCAGTTCCACGGCGTGATCATGCCGACCACGCCGACCGGTTCGCGCAGCACGACAGCCGTGCCGACCGGCTCCTCGAAATGGTAGTTCTTGAGGACGTCAAGGGTCGAAGCTAGATGGCCGAGGCCGGCGCCGGCTTGCAGTTTCTCGGCCATCGGCAGCGGCGCGCCCATCTCGTCGGAGACGGCGGCGCCGATGTCCTTCATGCGGGTCTTGTAGACCTCGATGATTTTCGAAAGCAGCACCACACGCTCCTCGCGGCTGGTCTGCGAAAAAGTATCGAAGGCACGGCGCGCCGCGGCGACGGCCTTGTCGACGTCGGCTTTGGAGCCGAGCGCAACCTCATACATCGCCTCTTCAGTCGCCGGATTGACGACGGGCGTGGACTTCTTGACGACGGGATCGACCCAGGCGCCGTCGATGTAGAACTGCATGCGATTG
>VAZG01000399.1 GCA_005885285.1 Alphaproteobacteria bacterium
CAAGCGCTGGCGCTCGCGCCAGATCGGCGCCGGGATCGGCGATCCCGGCCCCTGCGGCCGGGTGCTGGTGCGCGGCGAAGCCGGCTGGGAGATCATTCCGGATTTGGCGCCGCTGCCGGGCGAGCCTGTCATCGACAAGCCCGGCAAGGGCTCGTTCTGCGCCACCGATCTTGAATTGATGCTGCGGCTGCGCGGCATCGAGAACATCGTGCTCACCGGCATCACCACCGACGTCTGCGTTCACACCACGATGCGGGAAGCCAACGACCGCGGCTTCGAATGCGTGCTGATCGAGGACTGCTGTGCTGCGACCGACAAGAGTAACCACGATCACGCGCTGAAGATGATCAAGATGCAGGGCGGCGTGTTCGGCGCGGTCGCAAGCTCAGCCGACCTGATCGGAGCATTGTCGTGATCATCGGCGAGATGCCGTTGCCGGCAGGCGCCCTTGGCGTCGACGCCGTCGCCATGACGATGCGGTTCGGCGATTTCGTGGCATTGGACAACGTCGCGCTCAAAGTCCGCCCGGGCACATTTCACGCGCTGCTCGGCGAAAACGGCGCCGGCAAAAGCACGCTGGTCAAATGCATCATGGGCTATTACCACCCGACCGAAGGCGATGTGATGGTCGGCGGCCGCGAACGGGCGATCGCGAACCCAAAGGACGCGCACGCGCTTGGGCTTGGCATGGTCTATCAGCATTTTACGCTGGTGCCGGCGATGACGGTCGCCGAAAACCTGGTGCTGGCGCGCGACGACGTACCGGCGATCGTCGATTGGGCCAAGGAAAAGAAGCAACTGGCAGCCTTTCTCGCCCGGATGCCGTTCAAGGTGCCGCTCGATTCCAGAGTATCCGATATCTCCGCCGGCGAGCGGCAGAAGTGCGAAATCCTCAAGCAGCTCTATTTGAAGCGGCGTTTCCTGATCCTGGACGAGCCGACCTCGGTGCTGACGCCGGGCGAAGCCGACGAAGTGCTGGGCATGTTGCGCGACATGGTCCTAGGTGGCGATCTGACGATCCTGATGATCACGCACAAATTCCGCGAGGTGATGGCGTTTGCGGACGAGGTGACGATCTTGCGGCGCGGCAAGCTTGCCGGCCACGGCAAGGTCGACGACCTCACGCCGGACAGCATGGCCCGCATGATGATCGGCGCGGAGCAACTGACCATTCAGCCGGCCCGGGTCGGCGAGGTCGGTGAGGCGCGGCTGGAGCTGGACAAGCTGAGCGCGCTCGACGACGCCGGGGCGATCGCGGTCCGTGGCGTCTCGCTTGCCGTCCGCGGGGGGGAAATCGTCGGCATCGCCGGCGTCTCCGGCAACGGCCAGCGCCAGCTCGTCGAGGTGCTCGCCGGCCAACGCGAGGCCGAAAGCGGCGAGGTTCGCGTCGCCGGCGATGTCTATCGCGCCAGCCGCGAAGAAATGCGCCGGCACAAGATGTCGCTGTTGCCGGAAGAGCCGCTGAAGAACGCCTGCGTCGGCGGCATGAGCGTCGCCGACAACATCGCGTTCCGCGAGTTCGATCGCGCCCCGTTCGCAAGCGGCGGCTGGTGGCTCAACCGTACGGCGTTTCGCGACGGCGCCGAAAAGAAGATCGCGCAATACAAGATCAAGACCCGCACGCCCGATACGCCAATCTCGGCGCTGTCGGGCGGCAACGTGCAACGCACCGTTCTGGCGCGCGAGCTCGGCTCCGATGTCGAGGTGCTGATCGCCGCCAATCCCTGCTTCGGTCTCGATTTCGCCGCCGTCGCGCAAATCCACGCCGAGATCATGGCCGCGCGAAACCGCGGCGCGGCGGTGCTGCTGGTGAGCGAGGACCTTGACGAGCTCTTGGAGCTGTCCGACCGCCTGGTGGTGATGTTTCACGGCCAGTTCGTCTATGACGCGCGCGCCAGCGAGGCCGACTTGACCGAAATCGGGCGGCACATGGCGGGGCACTGATCCGCAATCCTTGCTTGTCGCACTTGCCATCTGCATGATGGCGGCCATGAACAATCTTTCGAAGTTGAGCACGTCCGAGCTCGACGAGTATTTCCTGCGCCACTCGTTCGAGGTCGCCCGACGATCGCTAAGCCACGGCAATCATCCCTTTGGCGCTGTTCTGGTCGATGAAAACGGCACCGTGCTGATCGAGGCGGAGAACGGCTACATGCCTTCGCGCGACAGCACCGCGCACGCCGAGCGCTTGGTGGCGACACAGGCCTGCACGACGCTGAGCGCGGATGTTCTCAAAAAGGCCACGCTCTATTCCTCCGCCGAACCCTGCGCGATGTGCGCGGGCGCGATCTACTGGGCGGGAATTGGCCGGCTGGTCTATGGCCTCAGCGAGCATCGGTTGCGCGCGGTTACCGGCAATCATCCGGAGAATCCCACCCTCGATTTGCCCTGCCGCGAAGTTTTCAAGAGCGGTCAGCGGGCGACCGAGGTCAAGGGACCGTTGCTTGAGGACGAGGCAGAAGCGTTGCACGCCGGCGTCTGGAACAAATAGCTTCCGCTCAACTCAAAAAAGAAGATGGCGCCGCGGGGTTCATCGCGACGCCATCGCTTTCACCTGGGAGACAATCAGGTGGTTAGAACTTCACGGTGATACCGGTGTAGACGGTGGATTCGGTGCAGCTATTGGTGCTGGCGCCGGTGGCCGCGATAGTGCAGACGCCGGGTGCGGCGTTGTGATCAAGGCCGAACTTGTTCTGCCAATAGCGGTAGGCAACCCAGACGTCCACGAAGTGCGTGTACTTCGGGCCCATGAAGGCCTTGCTGGCGTCGAAGGTCAGGCGGATCGGTTCAGAGTTGAATTCGGTCTTGGTCGCGGTCGAGAATCTGCCGACGCCAACTCCGACCAGCGGTGAGTTCTGGTCGCCCTTCGGTCCGTACCAGGCTGCACGGCCGCTGATCGAAAAGAACTGCATGTTCTCGGGCAGGAAGCCCAGGTCCATATAGTAGTTGGTCTCGACTGCCCACGTGGTTTTAAAATCGGTGTTGCCGTCGGCAATGCAGGTCACGCCGGGAACGCCAGGACCAAACACGCCGCACTGGTCGAACCCATTATGGTTGATTTCCTTGTAGGCCAACGGCGCGACGTTGAAGTAGCCCTTGTAGGGAAGATCGAAGGCGAACTGCAGACCGGCGACGAAGTCACGCTTGGCCGGAGCCAGGAAGGTATTTTCCGAATTGGCGTCGGCGCCGACCTCGAACGAAATATTATGCAACGGCCCCATCGTGAAGGCATGGGTGTTGAAGATTTCGTTCCAGCCGAACGTAGAGCGGATCAGGCCGTAGATTTCGGTTGCGCCCGCGCAATTTGCCGGCGCGCCGCTGAGCAGAACGCCCGCGTTCGCGCAGGGCGAGGCCGGGTCGTTATGATCCGATTTGAACATCGAGATGGTGAAGAAGTTGGTGCCGTAGGCCCACGCATCGAAGTGGGTGAACGAATAGACCTGTTTGGCGGTCTTGCCGTTGATGGCGCCATTCGGCTGGACGCTAAAAGCGCCGGGATCGGTGCCCTTGGGCATCCATGAAAAGGTCACCCGGTCGTCGATCACGAGAAAGAACGGCAGGTCCGCGATCGGCTTGGCCTTGGCCTTGGCCGGCAGGTCCGCCGCGCTGGCGGAGCCGGTTGAAGCAAGCGCCGCGATCGACACCGCAGCGGCTGCGAATAGTGAAACACGAGAAGACATCCTGAATACCCCCAAGTTACCGAGCTGAAAGTTACCGAGCGACAGATCGAGGCTCTTGAATGTGACAGTTGCGCTGTTCCCGTGAGGTGAGAAGCCTCAACTTTCCCCACGGCATGCTGCAAGTTTCATCAAAGAAGCTCGCCCTATCAGCGAGTTATGCCTGATGGAGCTGGCCATCGCGTTGCATGGCGCTGGCGCCGCAAGGCCATCGGCACCACGGATTGTTCCCGTTTTTGTTGGCATTTCACGACGACCCGACGCAGATCGGGCCTGAAAAAGCGGGCGCAACGCTGGATAGTCATTGCCGCCATTCAGCCCGGAACCGCGCTGCTCAACTTCGCGTCAGACGCTATCCGCCGGTTCCGAATTGCGTGGACAGTCGCAAATCTGCAACAGCTGTCCGTCCGGCCTGAGGGCGGTCATGATCCTTCCCTACGGGATGGGCTTGCCAGAGGACCAACCGTGATTGGTGCTCACCTGCCCAAGCGTTGGGCAAAGGCTGGCGCTTTTTGGCTACTTACGCCGAACTTCAAACTAGCCCACAATTGAGGCACCTCATTCCATCGCGTGCGTGACAGCGAATGCTAAATTCGACGCCTGACCTGCATTCTAGCGAAACGCCGCTGCTTCAGACGGTCGGCCTGACCAAGCGCTATGGCGACTTCCTCGCCAATGACCGCGTCGATATCGAGATCTGGCCACGGCAGATACACGCCCTTCTCGGCGAGAATGGTGCCGGAAAATCGACGCTGGTCAAAACCATCTATGGCCTCATTCAGCCGAGCGAAGGCGAGATGCTCTGGCACGGCGAGAGGATGGTCCTGTCGGGACCGTCGGAGGCCCGCAGCCGCGGCATCGGCATGGTGTTCCAGCATTTTTCGCTGTTCGACAATCTTACCGTCGCCGAGAACGTCGCGCTCGGTCTCGACGGCAAGGAGACGTTCAAGGACATGTCGGCGCGCCTCGAGCAGGTATCCAATGTTTATGGGCTTCCGCTCGACCCAAAACGCGAGGTCTGGCAACTGTCGGTGGGCGAGCGCCAGCGCATCGAGATCGTTCGCGCGCTGATGCAGGATCCCAAATTCCTGATCCTTGACGAGCCGACCGCGGTGTTGACGCCACAGGAAGCCGATCAGCTCTTCATCGTGCTGGATCGCCTCAAGACAGAGGGCCGCGCGATCCTCTACATCAGCCACAAGCTGGAAGAAGTGAAGCGGCTGTGCGACACCGCCACGATCCTGCGTCTCGGCAAGAAGGTCGCAACCTGCAATCCAAAGGCGGAAACAGCCAGCTCGCTGGCGCGCATGATGGTCGGCACCGAGATCAAGGAAGTCCGGGCAGGCGCCGAGCGCAAAATCACGGTGCCGCGCCTGGTCGTGAACGATCTGAGCCTTGAGCCCGACGATCCTCATGGCGTGCGGCTGCAACATATCTCGCTCGAATTGAGGGGCGGCGAAATCCTGGGCATCGCCGGCGTCGCCGGCAATGGGCAGGACGAGTTGTTCGCGGCGCTCTCCGGCGAGCGGCTGTCGCAGGACCCGGGCACGGTCGTGATCGAAGGCATCGCGGCCGGACAACTTTCGATCACGCAGCGGCGCAAGCTCGGCGCGGCGTTCGTGCCGGAAGAGCGGCTCGGTCACGGCACCGCGCCGCGGATGAAGCTTTCCGAGAACGCGCTTTTGACCGGCCATGCCGCCAGCGGAATGGTGCAGCATGGCTTCATCAACACCACGGCGACGCTGAGAGCCGTCGACCGCGCCACCGAGGCCTTCGACGTGCGCAAGGCCAAACGCGATCCGGAAGCCGCGAGCCTGTCGGGCGGCAATTTGCAGAAGTTCATCGTCGGCCGTGAGATCCTTCGAAATCCCGCCGTGCTCGTTGTCAGCCAGCCGACCTGGGGCGTTGATGCGGGCGCAGCCGCCGTCATCCGCCAGGCAGTGCTTGATCTCGCGGCCGCAGGCGCCGCCGTGCTCGTCACCAGCCAGGACCTCGACGAGCTCGCCGAAATCACCGACCGGATCGCCGTGATGTTTCATGGCCGACTTTCGCAGCCGCTCGCCACCAGCGAAGCCAGCCGCGAAAAGCTTGGCCTGTTGATGGGCGGAAGCAGCCTGGAGAAGGACGCAGCCCATGCAGTTGGTGCTTGAGAAGCGCGCCGAGCGATCGAACACGATCGCGCTGGTCTCGCCGTTGATCGCGATCGGCCTTACGGTCGTGACCATGAGCATCCTGTTTGCCATCCTCGGCAAGAATCCGGTTTCGGCGCTCATCGTCTACTTCATTGACCCCTTGACCGACGCCTATTCGCTGCAGGAAATCGCCGTGAAGGCGAGCCCGCTGGTGATGATCGCCATCGGCCTGTCGCTATGCTACCTCGCCAACGCCTGGAATATCGGGGCCGAAGGACAATTCCTGATCGGGGCCGTCGCAGGTAGCTGGCTCGCGGTAAAGACGCAAGGCACCGACGCGGGCCTTTGGGTGCTGCCCGCGATGCTGCTGCTCGGTGCTGCCGCGGGCGCGCTCTATGCCCTGATACCGGCGATATGCAAGGTCCGGTTCGGCGCCAGCGAAATCCTCACCAGCCTGATGCTGGTCTATGTCGCCGACCTCCTGCTCGATTATCTCGTGCGTGGGCCATGGCGCGACCCGGCCGGCTTCAACTTCCCGACCACCGCCGAGTTCGATCCGGTCGCGACCGTGCCCGTTCTGATCGAGGGCGGCCGTCTGCATCTCGGCGCTGTTATCACGCTATTGGTCGTAGCCGCGGCGGCCGTGCTGTTGGGGCGCACCATCAAGGGATTCGAAATTCGCGTCGTCGGCGCCGCGCCGCGCGCGGCACGGTTCGGCGGATTTAACGCCAACCAGTTGACCCTCCTGACGTTCGCTGTCTCGGGCGCGCTGGCGGGCCTTGCCGGGATCATCGAAGTTGCGGGGCCGGTCGGCCACCTGCAGCCCGGCATTTCGCCCGGCTACGGTTTTACCGCGATCATTGTCGCATTTCTGGGCCGGCTGAACCCAATTGGAATACTAATTGCAGGTCTGTTCCTCGCACTCACCTTCATCGGCGGCGAGCAGGCCCAGATTGCAATGAAGATCCCGTTGGACGTCACCAAGGTGTTTCAGGGCATCCTGCTGTTCTACGTGCTCGCCTGCGACTCCCTCATCCTCTACCGCTTCCGCCTCATTTTCGCGTCACGGCAGGTGTCCAGTGGAACTGGTTGAGGCGATTATCCTTTCAGTGCTGGCGGCGTCGACGCCGCTGTTGATCGCGGCCACCGGCGAATTGGTGACCGAGCGTGCCGGCGTGCTCAATCTCGGCGTCGAGGGGATGATGATTGTCGGCGCGGCCTGCGGATTCGGCGGCGCCTGGCTTTCCGGATCGACCATCATCGGCGCGCTGTGCGGCATCATCGCCGGCATGCTGCTGTCTTTGGTGTTCGCGATGATGACGCTGGGCCTTGCGGTCAACCAGGTTGCCAGCGGTCTTGCGCTGACGATCCTTGGCATCGGACTATCCGGGCTGATCGGCGCCGGCTTCGTCGGCGAGAGAATAACGCCCGCTCCGCATCTTCATATTCCGGGCCTCACCGATATTCCACTGATTGGGCGCATCCTGTTCGGCGAGGACCCCTTCATCTATCTTTCGCTGGCGCTGGTTGTTGCGGTGTGGGGGTTCCTTTATCGGACGCGGCCGGGACTGGTCTTGCGCGCCTGCGGCGACAATCACGTTTCAGCGCATGCGCTGGGATATCCGGTGCTGCGGATCCGAACGCTCGCCGTGATGTTCGGCGGCGCCTGCGCGGGGCTCGCCGGCGCCTATCTGCCGCTCGCCTACACGCCGTTTTTCATCCCGGGCATGACGGCCGGCCGCGGGTGGATTGCGCTGGCGCTGGTAGTGTTTGCCTCATGGCTGCCCGGGCGCCTCGTGATCGGCGCCTACCTGTTCGGTGCCGTGACCATCCTGCAATTGCATGCGCAAGGTGCCGGCGTTGGAATCCCGTCGCAGTTCATGTCGGCGCTGCCCTATCTCGCAACCGTCATCGTTCTGGTGCTGATCTCGCGCGCGCGAACCGGCGGCTCGACGGCGCCGGCGGCGCTCGGAACGGTGTTCGTGCCCGACCGCTGATTTCGTATTCCGGGGCGTGGCGAAGGGGCGCCGCGTACTGGATTGTCGCTCCCCCCGACTGTTTGGAGATTGATGATGAGGAAAAGGTTTCTTGCGGCCGCCGCGGCGCTTCTGCTGGGTGGCAGCTTCACGAGCGGCGCCTCGGCCGCCGACAAGCTGAAGGTCGGGTTCATTTATCTTGGCCCAGTCGGCGACCTCGGCTGGACTTACCAGCACGAGTTGGCGCGCCAGGCGCTGGTGAAGGAATTCGGCGACAAGATCGAGACCACCTTTCTTGAGAACGTCCCGGAGGGCCCCGACGCCGAGCGTGCCATCGAGCAACTCGTTCGCGCCGGCAACAAGCTGATCTTCACAACGTCGTTCGGTTACATGGATCCGACCTTGAAGGTCGCAAAGAAGTACCCGAATGTGCATTTCGAGCACTGCTCGGGCTACAAGCGCGACAAGAACATGTCGACCTATTCGGCGCGCTGGTATCAGGGCCGCTACATCCAGGGCCAGATTGCGGCCAAGATGTCGAAGGCGGGCGTGCTCGGCTATATCGGTTCGTTCCCGATCCCGGAGGTTGTCTCGGGCATCAACTCCACGATGATCGGCGCACAGACGATCAATCCCAACATCAAGGTCAAGATCATCTGGGTGAACTCATGGTTTGACCCGGGCAAGGAAGCCGACGCGGCGAAAGCGCTGCTCGATCAGGGCGCCGATATCATCATGCAGCATACCGATTCACCGGCGCCGATGCAGGTTGCGAGCGAGCGCGGCAAATTCGCGTTCGGACAGGACTCCGAAATGATCAAGTTCGGACCCAAGGCGCAGCTCACCTCGATCCTCGACACCTGGGCGCCCTATTACATTGCCCGCGTGAAGGCCGAGATGACCGGCACCTGGAAGGAAGAAGACACCTGGGGCGGGCTGGATAGCAAGATGTTCGCAATGGCGCCCTACACCAACATGCCCGACGAGGTGAAGAAGATGGCTGAGGATACCCAAGCCGCGCTCGCGGCCGGCAAGCTGCAGCCATTCAAATGTCCGATTGTCGATCAGGACGGCAAGACGGTCCCGTGCGAAGGCGGCGACCACCTCGCCGATGGTCAGGTGCTCGGCATGAAGTTCTACGTCAAGGGCATCGACGACAAGATTCCCGGCGGCAAGTAACGCCGGGCACTCCCGAGACTACCGGTCCGGGCGGCAACGCCCGGACTTTTGACCTCATCCTGAGGAGCGGCGTCTTTGCCGCGTCTCGAAGGATGGGCCGCGGGCCTGATGGTTCGAGACGCGCGAAGACGCGCTCCTCACCATGAGGGACAGACATTGAACTCAGCCCGCCTGCATCGCGTGCGCGGCGGCGCTGTGGCGCCGGATCAGTTCGGCGACATCGAGGCCTTCGATTGCGCCAGCGGTCACCACCCATTTGCCGGCGACCATGACGCGGTCGGCGCGATGCGCGCCGCACAAGACCAGCGACGCCAGCGCGTCGCCGTGTCCGGAGAAGCGCAATTCGTCGAGCTTGAACAGCGCGAGATCGGCTCGCTTGCCGACCGCGATCTCGCCAAGCTCGGGCCGGCCGATGCACGCCGCCGATCCCCTGGTCGCCCAGCGCAGCGCGTCCTTGTGGCTCACCTTGCCGACGCCATAACGCGCGCGCTGCAGCAGGAACGCGGCGCGGACCTCCTGCATCAGGTTCGATCCATCGTTCGACGCCGAGCCGTCGACCCCGAGCCCTATTGCGACCCCCGCCGCTTCCATGTCGCAAACCGGACAGCAGCCGGACGCCAACAACTGATTGCTACAGGCGCAGTGGCTGATTGTCGTCCTGGCCCGGGCCAGCCGCTTCATCTCCGTTGCATTGAAATGAACGCCATGGGCGAGCCAGGTCCGCGCATTGAGCCAGCCGCATTGCTCGAGATAGTCGAGCGGCCGGCAGCCATGCGTCTGTTCGCAGAATTTGTTCTCGTCCTCGGTTTCCGCCAGATGGGTATGCAGGCGGATGTCGAGCCGGTCCGCGAGCGCAGCGGTCGCGCGCATCAGCGATGTCGTCACCGAAAATGGCGAACAAGGCGCCAGCGCGATCTGCACCATGGCATCCTCGCCACGCTGGTGATGTTTGGCGACCACGCGTTCGCTGTCGGCGAGGATTGTGTCCTCATCCTGCACCACGCTGTCCGGCGGCAGGCCGCCATCCCGTTGCGAGCGGTTCATCGAGCCGCGCGTCAAGAGCACCCGCATGCCGAGCCGCTTCGCGACCGCGACCTCGATGCCGACGGCATCCTCAAGCCCGGCCGGGAAAACATAATGATGATCGGTCGTGGTGGTGCAGCCCGAGAGCAGCAATTCCGACATCGCGACCGTGACGCCGAGCTCGAGCCGCTCCGGCGTCAGCCGCGCCCATACCGGATAGAGCGCCTGCAGCCACGAGAACAATTCGCGGTCCATTGCGGCTGGCAGCGCCCGCGTCAGCGTCTGATAGAAATGATGATGGGTGTTGATCAACCCGGGCAGGACGACGTGGTCGCCCGCCTCGAAGAACGCCGCCGACGTCGTCGGCTGGCCGCCTCTCGGCACCAGTTCGACAATCCTGCCGTCCTGGACGACAATGCCACGCTCCGCGCCATCGGCGAGAATGGCCAAGGGATCTTTGATCCAGATCGCCCGATTTCGGTCCATCATGCTAAACCTTCCCGGAGATGGGATTGCAAAACGACGTGCAACGCCGTTCCTGCAATTCAAGGACCAGCCCGATCGGTCGAACAACTGGCGCCGGTCTTGCAAGACGTCTTACATGAGATGCATCTTGTTGTAAGCACTGGCGTATCCATGGATTTGAACACCATCAGCGCGGTCGCCCATCCCCGATCCCGGGAGCAATTGCCCGTTTGGACGGCAGGCGATGCTTGGCTCGCGGGCGGAACCTGGCTGTTCTCGGAGCCGCAAGCTCATCTGAGGCGGCTGGTCGACCTCACCGATTTGAAATGGCCGGCACTGACGATCGGCGACGCCGCGCTTACGATCGCCGCGACCTGCACGATCGCGCAACTCGATGCGCTGCCGTGTCCGCCCGACTGGCTCGCCGCGCCGCTGATCAATCAGTGCTGCCGGGCGTTCCTTGCGTCCTTCAAGATCTGGAAGACCGCGACCGTTGGCGGCAATCTCTGCATGTCGCTGCCGGCAGGGCCGATGATCTCGCTCGCATCGGCGCTCGACGGCGTCTGCACGATCTGGAAGGCCGACGGTAGCGAACAGCAGGTCAGCGTCGCCGACTTCATTATCGGCAATCAGCGTAACGTGCTCTCATCGGGCGATCTCCTGCGTCAGATCGATATTCCGCTGGTAGCGCTCCGGCGACGCTCGGCCTTTCGCCAGATATCGTTGACGCCAGTCGGCCGCTCGGCAGCACTTCTGATCGGTAGTATCGATAGCGAAGGCGCGCTGTCGCTGACGGTGACGGCCTCGACGGTGCGCCCCGTCAAATTGTCATTTCCAAGAATTCCGGGCGGCGGCGAGCTGCGTCAAGCGATCACACATCACATCCCTGACGGCCTCTATCACGACGACATCCATGGCAAGCCTTTGTGGCGCAAGCACATGACCTTGCGCCTTGCCGAAGAGATTCGCGCCGAACTCGCGGGCGCGGGATGGTCATGAGCTTCGAGATCAACGGCAAGGCGTTTTCCGAAACTCCGCGGGCCGGGCAATGCCTGCGAACCTTCCTGCGCGAGCTCGGGCATTTCGGCGTCAAGAAAGGCTGCGACGCCGGTGATTGCGGCGCCTGTACGGTGCTGATCGATGGCGAGCCGGTGCATAGCTGCCTGATCCCGGCCTTTCGCGCCGACGGGCATGCCGTGACCACCATCGAAGGCCTCGCTGGCGGCGGCGGCATCCACCCGATGCAGCAGGCGTTCCTCGACGCCCAAGCCTTTCAATGCGGGTTCTGCACCGCGGGCATGATCATGACCTGCGCATCGCTCAACCAGGCACAACGGCAGGACCTCGGCGCTTCGCTCAAGGGAAACCTCTGCCGCTGCACCGGCTATCGCTCGATCGAAGATGCGCTTGACGGCAAGACCAACATCGAGGATGCCGCTGCCGGCGCCGCGTTCGGCCGCAGCCTGCCGGCGCCCGCCGGACCGCTGGTGGTGCGTGGCGCGGCGCGCTACACCTTCGATACGGCGATCGAAAGCCTGTTGCACATCAAGCTAAAGCGCTCACCGCATCCGCACGCCAAGATCATCTCAATCGACAAGAGCGCGGCGCTTGCCGTCCCCGGCGTGCAGACGGTGCTGACCTCGGAAGACGCACCGGATCTGCTGTTCTCCACCGCACGGCACGAGAAGGCGTGGATGGATCCGGACGACACGCGCGTGCTCGACAAGATCGTTCGCTTCGTCGGGCAGAAGATCGCGGCCGTGGTCGCGGAGACCGAGGCTGCCGCCGAAGAAGGCTGCCGCCGTCTCGAGGTCGAGTATGAAATATTGCCGGCGGTGTTTGATCCGACACAGGCGATCGCGCCGGGCGCGCCGGTCCTGCACGGCGACAAGACGGTTGAGCATCGCGTTACCAACGGCCCACGCAACATCGTGGCGGAAACCCATGGCGAATACGGCGATGTCGGAGCCGCACTTGCGAACTCCGCAGTCACCTATGAAGGAACGTTCACCACGCAGCGCGTCCAGCACGCTGCATTGGAGACGCATGGCGGCCTCGCCTGGGTCGATGCGTCGGGCATTTTAAATGTCCGTTCCTCTACGCAGGTACCGTTCCTGACGCGGCGTGCGCTCGTCGATATTTTCAAGCTGGCTCCGGAAAAGGTCCGGGTGTTTTGCGAGCGCGTGGGCGGCGGCTTCGGCGGCAAGCAGGAAATGTTCGTCGAGGATATTCTGGCACTCGCGGCGCTCAAGACCGGCCGGCCGGTCAAGCTCGAGCTTACCCGCGAGGAGCAATTCATCTCGACATCGACGCGGCATCCGATGCGGGTGACGGTGAAAGCGGGCGCGGACAAGGACGGCAAGCTCAAGGCTCTACAGCTCGACGTGCTCTCGAACACCGGCGCCTATGGCAATCATGCCGCCCCGGTGCTGTTTCACGCCTGCGGTGAAAGTCTCGGCGTCTATAATTGCGCCAACAAGAAGGTCGACGCCGTCGTCGCCTACACCAACACGGTGCCGGCGGGCGCCTTCCGCGGCTACGGCTTGCCACAGGCCCTGTTCGCTGTAGAGGCTGCGATCGACGAATTGGCCGAAAGGCTCGGCATCAACCCTTTTGAAATGCGCCGTCGCAACATCGTCAAGCCCGGCGACCCCATGTTGTCGCCTCCCGGCACCGGCTATCATGACGTGCTTTACGGCTCTTATGGGCTCGACCAGTGTCTCGATCTCGTCGAACATGCGATGCAAGCCGATGCGCCAAAGACTGATCTCTCCGCCGACTGGCTGATCGGTGATGGCATCGCGCTCACGATGATCGACACCGTGCCGCCGGACGGGCATTTTGCCGATGCCAGGATTTCGCTGCGCGGCGACGGCGACTTCGATCTGACGGTCGGAACGGCGGAGTTCGGCAACGGCACCTCAACGGTCCATCGCCAGATCGCCGCCACCGTGCTCGCAACCTCCGTCGATCGAATTCACCTGAAACAATCCGACACTGCTCATGGCGGCCACGACACCGGCGCTTACGGCAGCGCAGGCACCTTCGTCGCCGGACGCGCGACGCAGGCCGCGGCCGAAACTCTCGCCGCCAATCTCATCGCATTGGCATCCGACATAGCCGCAACCGATGCCGGCACATGTGTCCTTGAGCCAGAGTCCGTCGTCTGCGGAACACAGCGTTTGTCGTTCGCACAAATCGCCAAGTCCGCGCGCGACCGGGGAACAACGCTCGAAGCGACCGGGAATTCGGCCGGTACGCCGCGTTCGGTCGCCTTCAACGTGCAAGGCTTTCGCGTTGCCGTGAACAAAGCAACGGGCGAAATCAAGATCCTCAAAAGCGTGCAGGCCGCCGACGCCGGCCGCGTCGCCAACCCGATGCAATGTCGCGGGCAGGTCGAAGGCGGCGTCGCGCAGTCGCTCGGCGCGACGCTGTACGAGGAGATGGTGATCGATGACGGCGGCTGCGTAATAAATCCGAAATTCCGCGACTATCACCTGCCGTCGTTTGCGGACGTTCCGCGCACCGAGGTCTATTTCGCCGACACGTCGGACGCGCTGGGGCCGATAGGCGCCAAGTCGATGAGTGAAAGCCCCTATAATCCCGTGGCGGCCGCGCTCGGCAATGCGCTTGCGGATGCCACCGGCATCCGCTTCACGGCGGTGCCATTCAAGCCGGACCGGCTATGGCCGTTGCTGCATGAGAAGTTCAGGAAGCCGGAGTGAGGCGCCAGAATGCTGCGCGCTCCCTGCTTTCGTCATTGCGAGGAGCGTAAGCGACGAAGCAATCCAGCCTTCCTAATGACCATGCAGTGCTGGATTGCTTCGCGGAGCCTGTCATCGGGCGCGCATTCGCGCGACCCGTTGGCTCGCAATGACGCGGCTAGCCCCGCCCCACGGTGCATTCGATCTGGCCGTGCGGCTCGTCGGTCGGCAGGAACACATCGTTGTTGTTATCGAGCCCGAACGCAGACAGGTTCATGAGGATGAAGTGCATATTCGGGCAGGCCATGCTGATCTCTGAAATTTCCGGCACCGCGGCAAGCGCCGCCTCCCCCATCCGGCACAGGCTGTCCTGCACGCTCGCGCTATAGGTCGTCGCAAACACCTCCAGCAGCGTGTCAAGGATCTTCTTGTTGGTTGCGGGATAGCTCGCAGGCTTCGCCGACCATTTCCAGGATGCCACCATGGAGGTCGCGCATATGCGGTCGTTGGTCTCGGGGATCGTCGTGTAGCGGTCCTTGACGTATTTCTCCCAGCCCGACTGGGTCGACTTCATGAACGCAAAGCCGTCGATGCCCGAGCTCATCGACGATTCCTTGCGCGTGGCAGTCACTTCGACGAAAGGCTTGCCGTTGCTGTCGAGAACGAAACTATGCGGGTGCGGCCTGCCACCGATGGTCAATCGCGTCCATTTCGTCTCATGTGCCGTGATCGTGACTGACGACACCTGCGAATACGTATCGAGAAATTTCTTCGCCAGCACCTGGCAGAATTCCTCGCTGGGGAGGCCGGCATTTTCCCGCGCGACAACGTTGACCACGTTCTTGATGGTGTCGGTCGAGACCGTATTGGAATTGTCGGCATGAGTGTAGGTGCGGGCGAAATCGCCTTCGACCATCGCCTTGACATTGAGCTGGCTGACCTCGTGTCGTTCGCCGTCGCGATGGATCCGCATCACGCGAACCCGGCCTTTCCCGTATCTGTTCTTGATCAGCGGCACGCGCAAAACCCTCCGGTCTTAGGCAAATCGCGAGGCTTGGTACCGCCCGGCTTGAACCGATAATGAGCAACGTTCATGCCAACAGGCAAGCCTTGCCCGAAAAAGCCTTGCCCGAAAAAGCCTTGCTGGCAAAAATGCGGCTGCCAGATTGAGAAGCGAGAACTCAGCTGCCGCGATAGGTCGCGTAGCTCCAGGGCGTGACCAACAGCGGCACGTGGAGATGGCCTTCCGGCTCGCTGACCGAGAAGCGCAGCGGAATTTGATCGAGGAATGGCGGGTCGGACGTCGCCACCTGTCGTTCGGCAAAATATTTCCCGACGCCAAACGTCAGCTCATAACGCCCGATCGGCACCGGCCGGCCGCCGATCAACGGCTGGTCCGTCCTGCCGTCCCAATTGGTGACCGTGCGCGTCACCACGCGGCTCATGCCCAGCGCAGATAATTCGGTCAGCTCGACTGCAATCCCCGCTGCCGGATTGCCGCCATGGGTATCGAGCACGTGGGTCGACAGCCGCCCATGCACGTTCAACTTGTCCTCGGAGGCGACAGACTGATCGAGGCGAAGCGCTGCGATCCGGCAGATTTCCTCGAGCGATGTCTGCATTTCCGTTTTCGCATCGTTCGGCAGCCTTCGCTCGAAGTCGCGTAGAATGGAATCCCTGGTCTGACGCCGGACGCAGACGATATAAGGAAAACCGAACTTCGAGCGGTAGGCGTTGTTGGCGCGCTCGAACGCCTCATATTCGGCGTCCGACAAACGGTCGAGGCCGACGCTATTCTGCTCGGCATTGGATTCCGCCGTGAGGCCGGCGGCGCGCTGGGTCTTGTTGGCGAGATCGGGATGCGCCTTGATCAGGGCCAATCGAAGCTCGGATGGCGCGCGATCGACCGCGATCTTCATCGCTGAAAACAGCGCCTTGACGCCTGCAAATGGCCGCGCGGCGGCGGCCCGTTGCGCGATCCACGGCGAATATTCGAAGATGTTGGCAAGCGCTGCGACGAAGTCGTCCTTGCTGCACGCGTTAAGGTCGGAAAGGCTCAGCTGCGACATCTGTGCCTCACCTATCCGTGCGCCGGCGCGTTGGCGGCAAGATGCGCAAGATTGGCGTGCCAATGCTGTGCGATCTGCAGCCGCGTCGGCACCCACACCCGCTCATGGTTCAAGACATAGTCGAGAAACCGCATCAGCGCCGCCGCGCGTCCGGGCCGGCCGACGATCCGGCAATGCAGGCCGACCGACATCATCTTCGGTGATGTCGCGCCTTCAGCGTAGAGCACGTCGAAGCTGTCCTTCAGGTAGGTGAAGAACTGATCGCCGCCGCCAAAGCCCTGCGCGTTGACAAAGCGCATATCGTTGGCATCGAGCGTATAGGGAATGATCAGGTGCGGCGCGGACGGTCCCTTGATCCAGTAGGGCAGATCGTCTGCATAGGAATCGCAGGAATACAGGAAGCCGCCCGCTTCCATCACCAGTCTCAGGGTGTTGATCGATGATCGCCCGGTGTACCAGCCGAGCGGACGCTGGCCGGTCGCCTCGGTATGAACGCGGATGGCTTCGGCGATCTCCAACCGCTCCTCGGCTTCCGACATATCCTTGTGCTCGACCCATTTCAGGCTGTGGCTCGCGATGTCCCAGCCGGCTTCCTTCATGGCCGCGACCGCCTCGGGATTGCGCTTCAACGCGGTGGCCACGCCGAACACGGTCGTCGGCAGCTCGCGCTCGGTGAACATGCGCCACAGCCGCCAGAAGCCGGCGCGCGAACCATATTCGAACATCGATTCGATATTGGCATGACGCTGGCCCGGCCAGGGCCGCGCACCCAGAACATCGGATAGAAACGCTTCGGAAGCGGCGTCGCCATGCAGGATGTTGTTCTCGCCGCCTTCCTCGAAATTCACCACGAACTGAACGGCGACCCGCGCATGACCGGGCCAATGCGGATCGGGCGGGTTGCGGCCATAGCCGCGGAGATCGCGCGGGTATCCGGCCTGCGTCATTCACGCCATCTCAAAACGAATTTTTTGGGCGCCCTTCCACAGCACGGTCTTGCCGAGTGCAGGCAGATTCTCAAGCCCCGAGGTCAGGGTGATGAAATGGTTACCGGCGAGCTGGCCCATCTTGCTCGCGAAATGTACGCTGCCATAGGCCAGCAGGATTTCGGTCTCGCTGATGCCGCCGGGATAAAGGAGGATCTGACCGGGCGCGGGATAACTGGTGTGGTTCTCATACGTGACGCCGAAATCGAGATCGCCGAGCGGCATCCAGACCCCCTCGCCGCTCCAGCGCACATGGATGACCTGGCTC